>CAZSNV010000034.1:0-27025 GCA_964608035.1 uncultured Gemmatimonadaceae bacterium
TGACGAATCCGTTGAGCGGAGGCAGGCCGCAGATGGCAACGGCACCAAGGCAGAAAAGCGCGGTGGTCCATGGCATCGTCTTCCATAGTCCGCCGAGCCGGCTCATCTCCCGGGTGCCGGTCGCGTGCAGTACCGATCCCGCACCAAGGAAGAGGAGGGCCTTGAACAGTCCATGGTTCCATACGTGCAGGAGACCACCCGCGAGTGCCAGCCTGCCCCAGGTGGCCTCACCCTGCTCCACCGCCACGAGTGCGAAGCCGAGCCCGATGAGGATGATGCCGATGTTCTCGACGCTATGATAGGCGAGCAGGCGCTTGAGATCATGCTGCCCCAGCGCGAACGCAACGCCTAACACCGCGCTCACCACGCCGATCGTCACGATCATCCAGGACGCACCAGCCGGCAATGGGAGCCATCCGCTGAAACGCACCAGTCCGTAAATCCCCACCTTGATCGTGACGCCGGACAGGATTGCCGACACATGGCTCGGCGCGTTCGCGTGAGCCGAGGGCAGCCAGGTGTGAAGCGGAAATACGCCGGCTTTGATGCCAAAGCCGAAGAGCGCAAGCCAATACAGCGGCGCAACGTCCGGTTGTTCGCGCATGGGACCCAGATCCCAGCTTCCGCTCTTCGCCGCCAGCGCCGTGAAGAAGGCAAATAGGGGAAGCACCGCCACATGCGACATGGCGAGATACAGCCAGCCGGTAGCACGGACCTCGTGCCGGCCGCGATCCAGAGTGATCAGGAAGTAGGCGCTGAGCGTGAACAGCTCCCATCCGACCAGGAAATGCAGGCCATTCGAAGCGAGGAGCACGAAGCCCAGGCTGAGCAGCAATACGCTCCACCAGACGCGACCCGAGCGCGCGGAACGCGGGTGCGCTCGGTCGGTCCAGTACGAGCGCGCGTAGACAGCACCGGCAGCCCCTATCACGCACAACAAGGCGAGGAACAAGGCGCTGACGCCGTCGAGTCGCAGGTGCAGCGAGTCGCCCGCGACCACGACGGAGCTTCGCCATTCCCACGCGTCCCCGCCGATGAGCACGCGCAGCGCCGCCACCATTGCAGCCGTCGCGCTTATCAGCGTCGACGCAAGACAAAACCGCTCCGCCGATCGACCCGTCAACACCGCGACGAGGATGGCGATTGCGGCAATTGCGATCAGGATGCCGATGGTCATCGATCGAATGCCCGACTGGGCATCTCAACGGGGTAGTCGCACACCGTCGAGGATCAGATGGGCGGCCTCGCCCTCGGATGCCACAAACCGCGTGGCCGCAAAGTTCGGGTACGTCGCGCGACCCAGTTCCGCGAGTGACGCGTAAGCGCGGGAAACGACGATCGTGAGTACATGTCGGGTTGCCAGACGTCCGATAGCGACATTCAGGACGCCCAGGGCGCAGCGATCGGCGACGACTTGATCCGAAGCGACTACCACGACGGTGTCGGCCGTGCAGAGGTCCCAATCAAGAACGTGGTGCACGAAACGCGAGAGCGCTGACACATCGCTCCAGCAGGCGAGCGGAAAGCAATAGACCTCGGCATTCTGCGGGAAACCGGTGCGCCGACGCATGGTTCCTCCTCGCCACTGGTGGGCGTCGGCATACGCCGACCTCGTTCACGACCGGCTGTTCGCTGGAACGAAGTCATTGACGAGCCGTTCAATAGGAGGCTACTCTACAGCGCATCTTCTGGTGAGTCAAGAAGTTCACAGTGGATCGTTTGCACTTGTGCGGTCTTGATCGCGGAAGGACTAGCGATCGGTCGCCTTTCTTGAGGCCGTTTCGGACGGCGAATGAAGGAGGCTCCCATGCCCGGCTCGAAGGCGCCCGAGGAGAAAAGGCGCCGTCAGATTCTTGCGGCGGCGTACCGAGTGGCCGGCGAGCAAGGGTTGGCCGAAACGACCATCCTCCAGGTCGCCGCTGCGGCGGGGGTCAGCCCGGGGCTCGTGATCTTTCACTTCAAGAGCCGCCGCGAGCTTCTTGTGGCGCTCCTCGAGGAGCTACTGGCGACAACGACTGTCCTCCGCGCCGACATCCAGATGGCGCCGTCAGCGACCCCCGATGCGAAGCTGCTGGCCGTACTCCGACAGGAAATCCTGCGGCTCACCAGCGAACCCCTTCGTATTCGCCTGACGTTCGACTACTGGATGGCCGGCATGCGCGATACTGCAACGCGAAAGCGACTGAAGGCCGAGTTTGCGCGGTATCGCGAAGCGTTCCGGCCATTGGCGGAGGCGGTCCTGCGGGCACATCCTGAGCGATTCCCTGGCGTGACGGCGGACGGCCTGGCCGGTCTCAGCGTCAGCCTGATCAAGGGTTGCGCCGTGCAGTCGATGATCGACCCCGACCACTTCAATGTCGACGAGTATTTCACAGCCGCCGTCGGGCTGCTGGCCGGCGCCGCGAGCGGCGAGACCGCGACCGCCTAACGCTTTGTCTGGACGTGCGCTGACGGTGGAGGACGCATGAGATGGAAGGAACACTGCGCGATCCACATGCGCCGGGCGCCATGGCGTCCTCACCTTCCTACGAGCAGGTCGAGCAAGGTTCCAGTCAGCACCGCGAACCCCAGCCGGCTGATTGTACCTCGCCTGCATCAGGCTGTCCGCGAACTCCTCGCGGAGTCGGTGTTGTTGATTCGAGGCTTAACCGCCCGACCGACTCAGGGCCCTCTCGGCGGCGGCGAAGGAGGGAGCGCGAGTAGCCGACGACGGAAGCTCTGAAACGCCGGCGTATCCCTCGTCAGGTTTTGGAGCTGGCTGGCAGGATACGTCGCAATCTGAGCCTGGGTCGCCGTGATGCGGGATTCCTCCATCGGATGGCTCGAGAAGAACCCTTCCAATCCGCTGGGATTGCTTTTGCGCTCGTTCAGGAGGAGTTCAAACATCGACGGAATGCCGTTAGGCGAGATGCCCGCCTTGATCGTTGTCGACACGGCCTCCGCGTCTGCCTCTCTCTCATCGCTGCGGCTGAACTTTGCGAACAGCGCGCTCCCGCCGACGTTGATGGCCGCCTGACCCGCCCCGCTCTCGCACACTCTCGTGAGCGTGCACATCAACGCGAGACCAACGTTGGCGCCCTGCGCCTGCTGCATCTGCTGCACGGAATGGCGCCGCGTGATATGCCCGATCTCGTGGGCGAGGACGCCGGCGAGTTGGCTCATGTCGGTCGCCCGCTCGATGAGTCCGCGATTGACGTATACCCAGCCCCCCGGCACCGCGAACGCGTTGACCTCCTTGCTGTCCACGACGCTGAAGTGCCAAGCGAGACTTCGGTCGTCAGTCACACTCGCAAGCTGGTTGCCGAGGGATGTGATGTAATTCACGACGGTAGCGTCGCGGATCAGTGGCAGTTGGGCGCTCACCTGCGCGGCGGTGCTGGCGCCAAGCTCGACTTCCTGCTGCTGCGAGACGCCGCAGGATGCCAGGAGCAGGGCTGGCATGCACCGGTAGACTGCACGGCGAGCCGTGCGCGTCCTCGAGACGAGAGTCTTCATGGAACTGCACCTCTTCGTAGAGCTGACGTTTGCGCCTCGTGTCGAGGCGAACGCGTGGCGTTCGTCGGGCAGTATCGATCCCTCGACGACCAGCAACATTCCGTACCCGGGCCTGTGAGGAGATTTCCCGGGAAGTACGGGTGTCACCTTGCGGACTGAGCCGCCGGTCTCGAAGCCGCTGACTTCAGAGGCCCGCCAGCAACTTCAACACCGCAACAGTCAGTACCCCGAACCCAAGAAGAAGCGCCACGCAGAGCACGATCAACACGCCGAACAGCGTTCCTGCGAAAAGTCGATCCTTGCGCCGCCCCTCCAACGGTGCGGCCGAATGCCGTTCGAGCAGAGCAAGGTTGCGGGAATTCGACTTCCACACCGCATCGAAGGCGTCGCCGAGCACCGGCACCGAACCCGCGGTTGCATCGAGGACGATGTTTGCAGCGATCCGGAAGAGCGTGACCTTGGGAACGTCTCGGCGAACTGCCTCAACCAGGACTGCGGCACTCAGAAGAGCCCCCAGTGCGTCTCCAATTCCCGGAACCAATCCGAGGATCGGATCCAGCCCGATGCGGAATCGAGTGCCAGGCACTCTGATGCCCTCATCCAGCCACCAGACGAGTCGACGGAGGCGGGCAAGGCGAACGTCTCCTGCGGGAGAGTTGTCGCGCCGCGAGTCAGCCTTTGGACGATTCAGCGTTAGTGCGAGCTCAGTGGGACAGCAGGGAGAAGACACGCGCCACGCGGAATGCCTAACGAGGTGGAAGCGGTGTCCCGCTCAACCGCCGTGTTGAGGACCAATCTATCCGGGAGCAGCGTCATACCATTGACACGCCTTCATCGTACCGCCTTCTTCCCGCGTCACCAACCACCGAATGACATGCGCTCCATCCTTGCTGCACTCGCCGCTGCCACGCTGGCCGTCCCACTGCTGGCGCAGGCCCCAACGTACCCGCTCGACGGCCTTTCCGGCCGCGAGCACTGGACGATTTACGACGCGCTGGTCGCGTCCGGGCGCACTGACACCACCACGAACTACCTCTATGTCGGGCTGAACGAACCGCCCAAATCAGAAGTCCTCGCCTGGCGCACCGGACAACCATTCCGCCGTGAGGCGCTCGTGCACCTGATCCAGGGCGGCCGCGGCTACGAGGCCGTCGTCGATCTCCAGGCGAAGGTCGTGCGTTCGTGGACGGAAGTGCCAGGTCGCCAGTTCATGACGAGCAGTGCGGAGGGCGAACGCGTCAAGGAACTGGCCCTGGCTGACCCGCGCGTTCGCGAAGCCATCCGGAAACGCGGCGTCACGGACTTCACCCACGTGGCCTGCAGCCCGGCCAACCACGGCTACTTCGACCTGCCCGAAGAGCGCGGTCGTCGTGTCGTGCACGCGATGTGCGGCGACGATCACGGCCGCGTCACCGGCTATGGGGAGGACTTCGAAGGCCTGGTGATCGTCATCGACCTGACTGAGGGTCGAATCCTCCGCGTCGTGGACACCGGTGTCCGGCCGAGAGGCGGTGCTTATGGCGCCTACGACGCTGAAGCGGTCGGACCCACGCGCGATGCGGGGAATCCCGTTCGGATGGTGCAGCCACGGGGACCGTCGTACACGCTGAACGGCCAGGAAGTGAACTGGCAGAACTGGAAGTTTCATTTCCGCGTCGACGCGCGTCGCGGCGTCGTGCTCTCGGCCGTTCGCTACACCGACGGCGGGCGGGATCGTTCCATCATGTACCAGGGATCGCTCTCCGAGCTGTTCGTTCCCTACCAGGATCCGGGCGATCCCTGGAACTACCAGGGCTTCTTCGACCTCGGCACGTATCCGTCAGTGTTCGGCGGCATTGCCAGTAGCCTGGAGCCCGGCGTCGAGTGTCCCGACTACGCCACGTACTTCAACGCCATGGTCGTGACAAACAAGGGGCGCCCCCGCGAGCGAGTGCGTGCCGCGTGTCTCTTCGAGCGCAACGGCGGCGACGTCGCATGGCGCCACGGACGCGAAGGCGGAAACATCATCGAGGCACGCGCCAAGCAGGACCTCGTGCTCCGCATGTACATGACGGCAGGGAACTACGACTACCTGTTCGACTGGGTCTTCCAGCAGGATGGCACGCTGCGCATGGATGCCTCAGCAACCGGCATGGACGCGACCAAAGCCGCCGCCGGCACCGCGGAAGACGAGAAGTACGGACGGTTGATCGCGCCCGGTCGCGTCGGGATCAACCACAGTCACTTCTTCTCGTTCCGGCTCGACATGGACGTCGACGGAACCGCGAACACGCTGCTCGTAGATCGACTCGTACCGCAGCAACTGCCGTCCGAGAATCCGCGTCGCAGCATCTGGGCCGTTGAGACGAAGGCGGCGAAAGCCGAGAAGGACGCGATGCGCCATTCCATGATGAACGCGCCGGAAATCTGGCGCTTCGTCAATCCGTCCGTGACGGGCACGTACGGCGGGCCAGTTGGATATCAATTGGAAGGACACAACGCTATGACCCTCCTGGCGCCGGACGACTACATGCGAAAGCGTGCCGGCTTCACGGACCACACGCTGTGGGTCACGCCGTATGACCGCCGCGAACTGTACGCGGCAGGCGACTATCCGACCCTGAGCACCGCGGGTGACGGTTTGCCGAAATGGACGGCGGCGAATCGGGCCATCAACAATACCGATGTCGTGGCGTGGTTCACCCTCGGTTTCCACCACGTGCCGCGTCCTGAAGACTGGCCGCTCATGCCGGTCGCGCGGCACAGCATCGAGATCCGGCCCGTGGGCTTCTTCACGCGCAACCCGTCGATCGACCTGCGCAAGCAGCCCTGAGCCGGACCGTAACGCGGGGTTCGGGAAACGGCTGACCCCGGGACCTTGTGGCGGCTGCCGTGGTAGCCCTTGGCTTCGTACCGGGAACGGTCCGCAACATCTCAACGCTCTCCCGCGTTCTTTGTGCCGGGAGCGAGCTTACAGACCGTTCTCGATGAAGACACTTCGCCTCAAGGAGCAATAAGCAGATGCGACGCAATGCTTTGATCGTTGGCGCCCTCTCCCTCGTCTTCGCGGCGTCGATCGCGCAGGCGCAGGACAAGCCGAACTTCGCCGGTTCCTGGGCACTGGTCGTCGACCCGAACGCCCCCCCGCCGACGGGCCGTGGTGGTGGCGGTGGCGGTGGACTGGGGCAGGCCGCGACGCTTACCCAGGACGCCAAGACACTCACCATCACCCGCACCACGCAGAATGGTGAGGTCAAGACCGTCTTCAACCTGGACGGCTCGGACAGCAAGAACATGATGCAGGGCCGCGGTGGACAGACCGAACAGGTCTCCAAAGCGGTTTGGGATGGCAACAAGCTTGTCGTGACCACCAGCTTCACCATGGGTGAGAACGCAGTCACCCGCACGCAGGCATTCACGCTCGACGCGTCGGGTCAACTGGTCGTGTCCACAACCGCGCCCGGTCGTGGCGGCGGGGAGCCGACAACCACCGTAATGACGTACAAGAAGGGCTGATTCATGTGGCTTGAGGGGCCCGGGAGCTTTCGCTCCCGGGCCTTTCTGCTTTCTGTTACCGGCCCATGAAGATCTCGCGACTCGCAATCCCGTTCCTCGCGCTCACGTCCCTGACGGCGCCCGCGCGCGCTCAGTACGCCGAGGCGATCTTCGCGGGAGGATGCTTCTGGGGCGTGCAGTGGGTCTTCGAGCACGTCCGGGGCGTAACCGCCGTGGTGTCCGGCTATAGCGGTGGCACCGTGGCCAATCCCACCTACGAACTCGTTGGCACGGGCAGGACCGGTCACGCGGAATCGGTCCGCGTCACATACGATCCGTCCGTTGTTTCGTACCGCCAGCTGCTGGAAATCTTCTTCCGAGTCGCGCACGATCCGACGACGCGCGACCGCCAGGGTCCCGACGTCGGCTCCGACTACCGCGCGATCGTGTTCGCGCGTGACAGCGCGCAACTCCGCGAGGTTTCGGCCTATGTCGCCGAGCTGACGTCGCGGCGCGTAATCGAGAATCCGATCGTCACCGAACTGCGACTCCGGCAGCCGTTCTATCCGGCGGAATCGTACCATCAGCGTTATGCGGCGCTCCACCCGAATGAACCCTACATCGTGATCAACGACGCGCCCAAGGTTCAGAACCTTCGGAAGCAGTTCCCGGCCCTGTTCCGGGTCCCCTGATGCCACTGGCGTAGATCGCCAGGGATTGCGAGATTCGTCGCGCCGCGAAGCCACGCGGCGCGCTCGCTCAGCATTCTCCGTGAGTCATTACCCTATCCCGAATTCCGCCGTGCGCCTCGTCCGCCGGATGACGCTGTTGAGCGTCGTCGCCTGGGGCGGATTTGAATTCGACGCCGTGCCCGCAACGCAAACGGCGGTCGCCTTCAGTCACCCGCCGCTGCTGAAGAACGCCTCGACGCAACCCGGCACGGTGGAGGTGTCGATCACCGCCGCACCCGCCCGGTTGACGATGAAGCCCGGCGTCACCACCGACATGTTCGGCTATAACGGGATGTCACCCGGCCCGACGCTCGAACTCACGGAAGGCGATCGCGTCATCGTGCACTTCCGCAACGGTCTGTCCGAACCGACAACCGTGCATTGGCACGGCATCCACCTGCCGGCGAATCAGGACGGCAGTCCATTCGACCCTGTTCCGCCCGGCGGCCAGCGCGATTACGTGTTCACCATTCCGCGCGGCTCGGCGGGCACGTATTGGTACCATCCTCACCTGCACCATCGCACCGGATACCAGATCGCGAAGGGACTCGTTGGCGCCATCATCGTCCGCGCGCCTGACGATCCCATCCCCAGGTCGATCACCGAACGGCTGCTGATCCTGACCGATAACCGGTTCCTGCCTGATGGATCGATCGACCTCCCCGATCCGCTCTCGATGCCAGGACGCATCGACGACGAGAATGGGCGCGAGGGCGATATGCTCTTCGTGAATGGTCAGGGTAAACCGTCGCTCTCCATTCGCTCGGGCGAAATCCAGCGCTGGCGCATCATCAATGCATCAGCGGCGCGCGTCTTCAGGCTGGCGATTCCCGGGCAGACGTTTCTTCACGTCGGAAGCGACGGCGGACTATTCGAGACCCCAATCGACGTCCGCGAATTGATCCTCGCGAATTCGGAGCGTGTGGAGATTCTGGTTCGCGGCGGAGCGCCTGGAAGCCGCACGTCGCTCCAGACGCTGCCATACGACCGTTACATCCCGCAGACGCGTCCGAAAGACTGGAACCAGACCCGCGATCTGCTCACGCTTCGAGTGACGCGCGAGCGCGCCGGTGCTCCGGTGACGGTTCCGACCACGCTGCGACGCATACCGCTGCTGGATACGATGCGCGCTACGGCGCGCAGGACCATCTCGCTCAGCCAGGGGATGATCAACAACCGGCACATGGATATGAAGCGTGTCGACGTCACGACGAAACTCGGCGCGACCGAAATCTGGCAGATCGAGAACATCGTCGGCATGGATCACCCGTTCCACCTGCATGGCTTCCAGTTCCAGGTGATTGAGCGGAACGGCAGGCCCGAAATGTATCGAAGCTGGAAGGACGCCGTGAATGTGCCGAAGCACGAAACCGTCAGATTCGTCGTGCGATTTGAAGATTTTCCCGGAAAGTGGATGTTTCATTGCCACATCCTCAATCACGAGGACCAGGGCATGATGGGAATCCTTGAGGTCAAACGCTAGAAAGGAGATCGCGATGAGACGTTTCGCAGGGACTCTCCGCAGTGCCGCTGTGATGGCGGTGTTCATCGCTGCGTGCCAGCCGGCTGCTTCGGATAGCGCTGATTCCGGTGGCGCGGGTCCGATGTTGGCGACAGCCATGGACACGATTCAGTTTGGCCGCAATGTCGTGATTCACCACGGATGCGGAGACTGTCATGGCGGTGGGGATAACCCGTCCGCACCGATGTGGCTCATTGGCTTTCGAGACAAAACTGACGACTCGCTGTTCACGCTCTTCAAGATCCCCACGCCCGGCGGCGTCTTCATGACCAGGCCGCGAAATCTCACGCCGGACAACGAGACGGGTACGGGCCGATTCACAGAGCGGCAAATCTTCAACGCGATCCGCTATGGTCTGCGCCCCGGCGAAACGCCTGACGTGGACATCACGTCGTCGACGCCGGGTCAGGGCAACTTCCCGGCAGCGCCGAAGTACCTCGCTCCGCCGATGCCGTGGCCTGCGTTCAGGCACATGTCCGACCTGGAGATACGCGCGATCGCGGCTTACCTGAAGCGCGGCGTCAAGCCGTCGGTGCACAAGGTGGCGGATAGCGAAGGTCCACCAGACTTCTGGGCGGGCCTGTATGGCCAGTTGCTGATGGTTGGGGCGTCGGCAACCACACCTGCCTTCCCGACCGATCGCGAGCAGGCACCACCGCCGCAGTAACAGCAAGAAAACGCGTGCACGGAGGGTCCGGTCTCCGTGCACGCGCGATACTGCAAAGAACTGACGCGGACCTACCTGAGTCCAACCGTCCGCGTTGTCTGCAACTTCATCGTTGTCCCGGCGGGCAGGACGCCTTCGACGTCGCCCATGCCGAGAGAGATGGCCGTACCCGCAGCCGCGCCAAGCGCGCCGCCGATCAGGATCTTGTCGAGGTCACCGCCGCTGAGGATACCGCCCAGCACAGCACCAGCTGCGGCACCAATGCCTGCCTTTTTGATCGTTTCATTGCGCGTATCAGCGCCACGCGTTTCCAGGTTGGTCGCGGTCACTTTGGCGGCGAGCGGGTGGCTGGTGCCGCCTACTTCGATACGCTCAAAGTCGATCTTGATGGCGGCCGCATCGCCCACACGATCAGAATTGTCGAGCGCCGTGATCTTGCCGTAGATCTTCGATCCGGCGGGGACAACAGTAGCACCGTTCTGGGCCACAATCGGGTTGACGACGGTCGCGGTGAAGGCGTCTCCCACCTTGCTCGACTTGGTTCCGAGTTCCTGATCCAGCCTGACATCGATCGTGGTTCCGCTCGGCAGAGTCCGCGCATCCGTCGGCGAAGCGCTGATTGCCACATCACCGGTCGATTCCATCGTTGCCTGACGAGCACATCCTGTGAGCAGCACGCCGACGACCAGTCCGGCAGCCCATTGTGTCGAACGCATCCTGACCTCCTCTTCGAAAGGGGCTAACACGCTTGCTACACGCCCCTCCACGAGTTGGTCCTGCACTCATCAGTATTCGTTCGACTGCTTTTCAGAGAGCGTCAATCCTTCGGATGATTGACTTCCGGAGTGGTCCGTGATGCCTAACGAAGACGTCGCAGCTCGACCTCAGAGAGAATGAATCCGAAGCCTGGCCAGCCGCCGGAGCGAATGGACCCCTCGAAATAATTGCGTGCGCGGGCCGTGTCACTACGCACCACGTACCAGTTCCCCACGCCAAACGCGAGCGTGGCCCTCTGCACGTCGGCGGTATCGGCGGCCGTGATCACCTGATCCGGCCCGATTTCGGCACGATACAGGCGCAGACGCTGCGCATATGCGTTGGCGATCTTGAGGGAATCGGGCCGGCGATCCAGCATCGCCTTGGCTTCGGCATGCCGTCCCGCGCGTGACAGCGACATCCAGAGCCAGTCTGTCGAACCCGCCAGCTCTCCCGCCTCCGGAGCCTGCGGCTGGGCACGCCGGAATGCATCAGCGGCTCCGCTGAAATCGCCCCGTACAAACCGGACGATGCCGAGATGATACAGGACGCCATAGTTCGCGCTGTCGAGGGCGAAGCCGCGGGTCAGGTCGGCCATCGCGCGGTCGAACTCGCGAACCGAGAGGTAGCGATGTCCACGCCAGCGGTAGAGCATCGCATGGTTTGGCGCCAACGCGATTCCGCGCGTGAAGGTCACGATCGCCTCGCGGAACTGCCGCACACCCGATTGCGCCACGCCGAGCGCGATGATGCGATCGATGTTCCGTGGATCGGCATCGAGAGCGGCCTGGGCCCGCGCCACGGCGCCGGTATCTGGCAACGAGCGGTACTCCACACCGGCCGGAGAACGGTATTGCAGCGACTGACTGGCGGCGTAACCAGGTGCTGCGAGAGCCGCGATCGTTAGGCACCGGAGAATGCGCATGAACGTGAGTCGTGAATTGTTGACTTTCAGCCTCTGAGCTCTGACCTCTGACCTCGCGCCGGCCCCTCAGCGTGGAAGTGCGAACGCAACGTACGTCCCGCCGGACGGCGCGTCGTTCTTCCCGCCCCCACACGCGATCACGATGTATTGACGCCCGTTCACCATGTAAAGTGATGGCGTCGCGTTCCCCGCCGCCGGCAGCGTGGTCTCCCACAGCAAGGCGCCCGACGTCTTGTCGAAGATCCGGAACGTGTTGTCGTACGTTGTCGCCGCAATGATCAGCAGGCCGTTCGCCGTCACCACGGGCCCGCCATAGCTGTCGCTCCCCGTATTCCGAATCCCCTGGGCCGCGAGCTTCGGGTATTCGCCGAATGGAATGGTCCAACGAATCACGCCGCGGTTGAGATCGATCGCGTTGAGCGTTCCCCATGGTGGCGTGATCGGGGGATAGCCGTCCGGATCGAGCCAGATCTTGAGACCGGTGCTGCGGTACTTGAGCCAGTTCGGGTTCCGCGACGCCGTGTCGGCGACGTCGCGGCCGGTGATCAGGAAGTCAGCGAGCGCGTTGACGGAATTGTTGTCCAGCGAAGCCCGGAATCCGGGCATCTTCCCCGTCCCTTCTCCGATCACCTGCACGAGTTGCTCGCGCGTCCGCCGCGTTGATACGCCGACGAGCGATGGAGCATCACGCGAACCCCTGAGGTCATCCCCGTGGCAGCTCGCGCACTGCGATCCATAGAGCGACTTGTCGCTGCGCGGTACCAGTCGCTGCAGCCATGGCATCTCGTTGGAATTGACGTACAGGAGCGCGGTGGACGGATCGAACGCCGGCCCACCCCACTCACCTCCGCCGTCCACGCCGGGGAAAATGATGTTCCCCTCCAGCACCGGCGGGTCGTACATGCCGCTCTTGTACCTGCGGAAGTCCGCCAGCACTGCTGCGTGCGCCTCCGGCGTGCGCCGCGTCAACATCTCCTCGGTGAGATGCTGCCGCGCGAACGGGAGTGGCAGCGTGGGATACGGCTGTGTTTCGGCGGCGCGCTCCCCATCCAGCGTTGACGGAGGGACTTTGGCGTACGCGATCGGGAAGAGTGGCGTCCCCTTGGTTCGCTCGAACAGGTAGACGTATCCGGTCTTCGTGATCTGCGCGACCGCGTCGACCGGTCGCCCTTCGCGTGTGACTGTCACCAGTGTCGGCGCGGCCGGGAAATCCCAATCCCACAAGTCGTGCTTGATTGCCTGGAAGTGCCAGAGGCGCTGTCCGGTTCGGGCATCGAGCGCGAGCAGCGTGTTCGCGAACAGGTTGTCGCCAATTCTATTCGCGCCGTAGAAGTCGAATGACGCAGACCCTGTCGCCGCGAAAACGATTCCGCGTTGCTGATCGAGCGTCACGCCCGACCACGCGTTGGCACCGCCGGAGATCTTGTACGCCTCCGGTGGCCAGGAGTCGTAACCGAACTCGCCTGGGTGCGGGATGGTGTGAAAGGTCCAGCGCAGCGCTCCGGTCCGAATGTCGAAGGCGCGAATGTGCCCAGGCGTCGAGGGCAGCGCCTCCGGCACCGTGCTCCCCATGATGAGCAGGTCCCCAAACACGACACCCGGACTGCTCGCGTTGACAGTGACATTCGCCACCGGTCGTCCAAGTCCTTCGCGCAGGTCTATCGAGCCGCTGTCACCGAATGTGAGGATCGGTTGGCCGGTCTTGCGATCAATGGCCCAGAGCCGGCTGCGATAGTTGAAGAGCACACGATCACCCGTGACGACGACGCCGCGATGGCGGAAGCGGCTGGACAACGGCCGTCCCCGGCTGGGGTCGAAGCTCCACAGCTCACGACCGGTCGCAGCGTCGAGCGCGAACACGCGCAGCTTGGGCGATGTCGCGTAGAGCACGCCGTCGACCACGATCGGGTTCGCCTGCATTTCCGAACCGGGGAACTCGTCACGCGTTTCGTACGTCCACGCGACTAGCAGGCTCTTCACGTTTGCTGGCGTGATCTGGTCCAGGGTCGAGTAGTGCGTGTTGTCGCTGCTTCCGCCGTAGACGGGCCAGTCGACCGAGCGGCCCTGCGCGTTGGCGATGACCGGGGCCGCAACGAGGAGCAGTTTCGTTCCGAGACGCATGCGAGCGAACCTATCCGGGACCCGTTTGCGCCGCCAGTTCGGCGCACGCCTGAACCCTCACGGGTGCAGGCCCTAGCGGCGAATGAGCCGGCCCCGCTGAAACACGGCTTCGATCGCACGCGTGTTTCGAATGTCGGCAATCGGATCCGCCCGCAGAAGAACGAGGTCGGCCGCTTTTCCCACCGCGATCGTTCCGTGAGTGGAAGTCATGCCCAGCGCCTTTGCACCGGTCCCGGTCGCCGCAACCAGCGCGTCCATTGCTGACAGGCCCGCTCTCTCGACAAGCAGCGCCATCTCTTCATGGATATTGGGGACATCGGAGTCACCATCGCCGCCGATACCATCCGTTCCCGCCAGGATCGGAACGCCGGCCACGCGTGCCGCACGTGTGAATTCGGCGGCACGCTGCTCACGACGGCGCGCTACCGACGTATCCGCGGCTCCGGCCGGTGCGCGGAACACGAACAGCGTTGGCTCGAACACGACACCATGAACCTTCATGGCACCGATGGCTCGGCCAATCGCCGCGTTGTCCGCCGTCACGCTGTAGTCGAAGGGTGTTCGCCCGCTGCCCGGCAGGGTGGGCGGCGTCGCCTCGCGCGTGAGCAACACCGAGTGCGACATCACCTGCACACCCGCGCCAGCTACTGCCGAAGGCGCCGCGGCGTTCATCGCGGCGTGAGCCCAGACGAGCAGTCCTTGCCGCTTTGCCTCGGTCGACAGTTGCGCCATCCGGGCCGAATCCAGGTCGGCGTACAGCTTGATGCCCGTCGCGCCGGCGCCCTTTGCTTCCGCAACGATCTGCCGGAAGTCATCCTCGGGACGTATCGCGCGTGCCCACGGCGCGGTGCCTAACGCCACGCCCGCGCTGCTCGCGCGGACGCGGGGATCGGTGAAGAACTCCGGACCGGCCATGATGGCCGAGTAGCGAATGAGCGGAGCCACGATCTGGCCCGTCGCCGCCGCGCGGGAGAGGTCCGCCAGGGCGCGGGCGTCGCCGCCCATGTCCCGAACAGCGACCACACCGCCGAGCAACGCATTGCGCAGTCTTTTCTCGACGCGGTCGCGCCGGTCAGGGCCGCTTGGATCGGTCGCCACGTGCACGTGAGAGTCAATCAGCCCCGGAATGATCCACTGTCCACGTGCATCCCGCACGTCGGCGCCCGCTGGGATTGGCATGGCTCCATCAGGATGCAGCGCGGCGATGAGCCCGTCGCGCAACACCAGCGTCATTCCCGGGCGTGGCGCGTCACCCGTGCCGTCGATCACCGTCACGCCAGTGATCAGCAGCGCGGACGCCACTCTCGTCCAGACCGCGGCGAACGCGGATCGCCTGCCGTCGCACGTGTCGTTGACCAGCTGAAACCGGAGCGTGTCGCCCTGCATGCGCCAGAGATAGCTGCCGACCTCGTTAGGGCACGCGGCCGGCCCCGACTCATCGCGCAGTTGGATCGTGTCGCCGAGCACACGATAGGCGGCCGCAATCAGGACTCCCCGGGGGTTCGTGAAGGTTGCCTTCCCGTCGCGCGTGAACTCGACGGTGATGGAGGTCGACCTGAACATGCCATCTGGGCCAGCCTGCGCGTGCACGGCACAGCTGCCGCCCAGGGCCACCGCGCCGAGCGCGGTCGCAATTCGTATTCGTTTCATGAGCGACCTTGAGGGAGAGTGAGAACGGCACGCGGCTTCGCCAGGCGCCATTTGATCAGGAACTTCCGCCACGCGTTCTCTGGTTCCGCCGTCCACCGCGGTCTGAGGACGGCTTCCCACGCCGCCAGGGCGCTCGTGTCCAATTCGAGCACGCGCTCGATCGTGATGTCCGCTGGCGGTGCTACCAGTGCTGCGAGTCGAGTCGTGATAGGCTCCCGCAACGAAGGGTCCACCCGTCGGAGCAGGTGCAACAGCGTGATGGTCGCGCGCACGTCGGCGCCGGAAAGGAGCGCAGCCAGCGCTACGTAATCACGTGAGCCGGACGAGAGCACCGTTGCCGCTGCCTGGAATGCCGAGGTGCTGGTGAGTGGCCATGGCACGCTCCGTCCGGACGAATCCGTGCCGGCCGCGTTGCCGGCTGGAACGAACGTGGTTCCTTGCGGATCCACCAATTCGACGGCGCCGTAGTACACCTCCAGCGATCCGGCACCCCGTTCATCAACTCGCAACGTGTAGACGCACCCGAGGTCGATCGCACGCACTCGTGACGTCGCGACCTCGAAGAAGCGAGGCTTGGCCCATATCCGCGCGTGCACTTCGCCCCGCTCGAGCGCAAAACGATGTCCGGCGGCGCCCGCTGACTCGAGACGAATTACCGATCCGGCGCCCAGCTGCACTTCGCCGATGGAGCCGACTTTCACTGTCGCAGATGATCCCTCGCCCGTGACGAGAGACTCACCGGGTTGAAGGCGCGTTGACGAAGTCACTGGCGCATTCGCGACCGATACGACGCCCTCGGCCCGCACGCTCCATTGTGCCGGTCGCAGCAGCAGCGTCGTTATTCCGGCAACCAGAACCGCCGCCGCCGCTGCGGGCGCACGAAAACGCCTCCATCGCGAAGGGGCGACCGAAAGGACAGGAGCGTGCGTCGCGGTTTCAAAGCGGAATCGCTCCAAAGCTCGTTCGAGGGCCGCAACCTGCGGATCCACTACGCGCGCCTGTGGATCCCACAAGTATTCGGATTCGTTATGCATCGCCTCCTCCCCATCCCAGCGTGGCTCGCAGCAGTTGCATGCCGCGATGCAGGTTCACGCGAACGGATCCATGCGTCATGCCGGTCCGTTCGGCTATTTCGGGACCGCTCAATCCCTCGACGAGCCTGAGCAGTAGTGTCTCGCGATACGTTTCAGGCAGCGATCGAATCGCGTCCAGCGCGGTCTGACCATCGAGCTCGGGCTCCTTCACCATTGCCGGCATTGTTTCCTCCAGGGACACCAGGCGCAATGCGCCGCGACGGCTCTGTCGCGCGGTGTTCCGCGCGATCGCCATGAGCCAGCCGCCAAAGGCATCCGCATCGCGCAACGTGTGCAGCTTCCGCCAGGCGATGAGGAAAGTCTCCTGAACGAGGTCGGCCGAGTCGTCAGGCGACGCATGGGCCAGCACGACGCCGTGGACCGCACGGGCGTATTGCTCATACAACCGACGGAACGCGCCTTCCCCACCCGATTGTGCCGTGCTCACCAGGAGAATCAATTCCTGGCTCGCTGACGGCACGCGATCCGGTTCCTTCGGGTCGGCAGCAATCATGCGCGCGGTTTCTTGCGGGATGTTGACCGTTCGTTGCAGACGTGGAGAGTGACTCGCATGTGAACCCTGGTCGTCGGGCTGACTGTGATCGTCTCGTGCTCAGAGGATGCAGCCTGCGCCAAGGTGTTAACAGGTCGCACGTCGTTTATCGTTCGAGCCCATGGACATCGCCAGACAACGCCTTGCGCGGTCATACCTTATCGGCAGCCCATGGTCCACGGGCCGCGACGTGGTACGAGCCCTCGGCGCCATGCAATCGCAGGACTACGATGGCGCGAAATGGGCGCTGTCGCAGCGGACGACGGGTGCGACCGACGACGCCATCGAGCGCGAGTTCGCGGCGGGACACATCCTGCGCACGCACGTACTGCGTCCCACCTGGCACTTCGTTGACCCGGCCGAAATCAGGTGGATGCTGGCGCTCACCGGACCATATGTGGCGAAGCGGATGGCGCCCTACGACCGCCACCTCGAGCTCGACGACAAGGTGTATCGTCGGAGCCACGCGGCGCTCGTCAAGGCATTGCGGGACGGCGCCCACCTGACGCGCACAGAGCTGAAGGCGGTGCTGGCACGCGCCAGGATCGGCGCGTTAGGCGTCCAGCGTACCGCACACCTCATGATGCGGGCCGAGCTCGACGCCGTGATCTGCAGCGGACCGCGCCACGGAAAGCAATTCACGTATGCGCTCCTGGACGATCGCGTGGCAGCCGTGGCTCCACTCGCGCGCGACGAAGCCCTGCTGGAGCTCACCCGCCGTTACTTCCACGGCCGCTCCCCGGCGACCGCGCAGGACTTCTCCTGGTGGTCGGGATTGGCCATGGCGGACGTCAAACGCGGCCTCGACCTCGCCAGCGCCGATCTCGAGTCAGCCACGATCGACGGCAAGGCGTACTGGTCGACTGGTGCCTCGATCAGGAAACCGAAACCGTCCGCACAACTGCTGCCTAACTACGACGAGTTCTTCATCGGCTATCGCGACCGGAGCGCCATCGGCCAGCGGCTGGCAAGCGTGAAATCCGTGACCGGCGGCAATGCGCTGATGGCGCATGTCGTCGCGATCGACGGCCAGTTGGTGGGTGGGTGGCGGCGGGCGCACGGTCGTGACACGATCAGGGTGGACCTGACGCATATCACACGCCTTTCCGTCCCCGAACAGACGCGACTCCTGAAAGAAGTGCGCCGGTACGCAGCCTTCGCCGAAAAGCCGATCGAACTGCGTGGACTCGGCGCCAGTCGGCGCGTCAAGCCCGGCTGAGCGACGAGGAAACGGAGTGGCGGCGCGGCGGGACCAATGTTTGGTCAGCTGCTGCAACTCTCGCGCTTCCGGAGACCATTCGATGATCGTCATTCGGCTCCATCCGCTGATCGGACTGATGCTGGCGATGTTGTGTCTGCCGGACATGGCGCTGGCGGCGGCACAAGGGACGAGTCAGCCGCGCGCGGCAGCGGACACGGTCGTCCGTCTTGCGCAGCAGCCTCGGCATCCGGGTGTGGCCACGCTGATCGAAGAGCTGAGCATCGGAGTTGCCGACGGCGCCGAGGAATACATGTTGGGCGAGATCGCCGACATCACGCTCACGCGCGATGGTTCGATCTACGTATTCGACAGGCAGGTCCCAACTATCAGGCAGTACGACGCTCAGGGGAAATTCATTCGCGCGATCGGTCGACGCGGCCAGGGGCCGGGGGAGTATCACTCAGCATCAGGGCTGGCTACGATGCGCGACGGACGACTCCTGCTTTGGGACACAGGCAATTGGCGGATCAACGTTTATTCGGCCACCGGCGACGTACTCACTCAATGGATGACACCGAGTGGCTTGAGCGGCAGCTCGACGGCGACCTACTCGCGCGCGATCCTCGTCGACACCGCCGGACGCATCGTCACGCGCAAGACAATCTTTCGGGCTGGTGACGTCAGGAGCCGGCTGACCGTCTGGTTGCGTTTCAATCCCGATGGGGCATCGCTGGACACGATCTACCCTCCGCCCGCCCCACGCGAAATGGCCGAGCTCTCCGCGACAGCCGGCCGGTCAAGCACGTCGAGACTCGTCCCGTTCGCACCGAAGCGCATCGTTGTGATGAGCCCGCACGGGTATCTCATCGCCGCGCTTCCTTATCGTTATGCGTTCGAACTCCATCAACCCGGACGACCGGTGACGAGCGTGCGTCGTGACGTGAAGCCGCAACCGGTGTCGCGAACGGAACGCGCCGCTGCCCGCCGTGAGGTCGAGGAGCGCATGCGACAAACCGATCCAGCGTGGAGCTGGAATGGCCCTGACATTCCCGACGTGAAACCGCTCTTCGCCGACATCCAGGTTGGACTCGATGGGAGGATCTGGGTCGCCGTGATCCCTGAGGTCGGACCTCGGATCGGTTCAATCTCAGGAGGCGGCGGCATCGGTCCGGGAACCCAGCGTCCGCCAACCCAGGGCCCGCCTCCCGACCGCCCGCGTCCGGCACTCTACGACGTCTTCGAACCAGACGGGCAGTACCTCGGCCAGGTGGAGACCCCGGCGCGATTCTCGTCAGTCGTTCGGCGCGGCGATCAGGTCTGGGGAGTTTCCTACGATGCTGACGACGTGCCGCGGATCAAGCGCTACCGGATCGCCTGGCGGCAATAACGCCGGTCAGCACCTCGAGCGTATTGCCGCGGTGAACGCGGCGCGTCTTCGCCTTGAAATCGGAATTCGTGTTCCTGTCGTGAGGATCGCGACGCTCTCCCCTGCTTCGGTTGTCATCAGGCGCTGCACGGCGTCCAATCGAACAAGGGCGCGACGATGCGCCCGCGCGAAACCAACTCCACCGATGCGTTCTTCGAGCGTGCCGAGCGACTCGCGCAACAGGAAGCTGCGGCCATTGGTCCAGATGCGCGCGTAGTTGTCTGCCGCCTCGATCCATTCGATTTCGCGCAGCGGCACCACCAGGGTTCCACGTGACGTCGTGACGACGATCGCCCGTTCGCGCTCGGCGTCCTTCGATCCTCCACGCAGGTGCTTCGTCAGTCGACGCATGGTCGCGGCAAACCGCGACTCCGTGACTGGCTTCACCAGGTAATCCAGCGCCTGCGCGTCGAACGCAGTGAGCGCGAACTGATCGTAGGCCGTGAGGAACACGACGGCCGGCATTCGCTCCGGTGTCCTGCGGCGGATCACGTCGAAGCCGCCGAGTCCCGGCATCTGAATGTCGAGAAAGACCACATCGGGTCGGAGCGCGTCGAGCGCGTTGAGGACCTCGGCGCCGTCGCGACACTCGCCGATCACCTGGAATGACGGGAACGCAGCGAGCAGCTGCCTGACGCCGCGGCGGGCCGCCGGCTCGTCGTCGGCCACCAGTACCCGCCACTCAGCGTTCGGCAACGCCCGCCTCCATCGCCAGTTCCGTGAACGGAATGCGCATCGTCGCGATGGTCCCGCCACCGGGGCGCCCCGTCAATGTCAGCGAGGACTTGTCTCCATAGAGTGCGCGCAGACGCTCGCGCGTGTTCTCGATGCCGTGGCCGGCCGGCATTGGCGTGGACTCAGCCAGGCCGGCGCCATCGTCACTGACCGTGAGCTCGAGATAATCGCCATCACGCCGCGCGACGACCTGCACCGTCCCTGCGCCGGGGCGCCTCGCGATTCCATGACGAATTGCGTTCTCGACCAGGTGCTGCAGCGCGAAGCCGGGCACCGCCGCCTGATGAAGGGATGAATCGGATTCGACGATCACCTTCAGGCGATCGGGGAAACGCGCTTCTTCGATCGCGATGTACTGCCGCACGAGGTCGAGTTCCTCCTCCAGCGAGACCTCGCTCGACCGGTGGCGCGTGAGGGTTCGTCGCAGCAGGTCGCTCAGTTGCTCGACCATCCTCACCGTCCCGACGCTGTCACCGTCCCGGGCTCGCACCGCAATGGTGTTGAGCGTGTTGAAGAGGAAGTGCGGATTGAGTTGCGCCTGTAGCGCGGCGAACCGCGCGCCGGCCAGTTGCTCCGAGACCCGCGCGAGCTGGACCTCGCGCTCCTGCGCCTCCGAGAGATAGCGCATCGCGTGGGCGAGGACGGCGACGCAAGTGTACACGATGACGCCAAATGGAAGCGTGACGAAAACCCAGCCGACGACATCCGAGGTGATGGCCAGCCATATCGGATCGGGAAGCGCGGCGATGAACTTCGTCACCTCGTCGCGGCGCAAGGTGAAGTTCAGTCCGAACTGCAGGATCTTTCCCCCGACCGCCCACGCAACGCAGGTCAGCAACGCGAAGCCGACGTGGAGCGCCATGCGCTGCCTGACGAATGGCTTCACCACCGGCCAGCGGTTGCAGACCGCGAAGATCGCGGGCGCTACGATGGCATAGATCAGCCAGTCGCCACCAATGAACAGCAACTCGGCGAGATTCGGCGGCGGCTCCTTCTGCATCCGCCGCTGCGCGACGTTGCTCAACGTCGCAAAGATCGCCGGCGCGATCCACACGGCGGAGCCGAGCATCCACGGACGCCAGCGCAGACGGAAGGGCACGCCACGACCCTATTGCGACGCTTGTCGAGGCGCAATGCGACCGCCGTTCGCGTCTCAGGGCACGCCGCTCACGTACAGGTAGTTGCGCCACCCCGCCGGGTCGCGGAGAATCTTCGGATAGGCACTCTCCTGGAGACTGCGATGAAAGCGAGGACGCTGCTTCCCATCTTCGGCTTGGTCCTGTCCGTCGGGCCGCTGTCCGCTCAATCAGATCCCATCTCGGGCAAGTGGGGTCGGGATGGCGCCACCTTCATGGACCTGAAGCTCGACGATGCCGGTGCGGTCACCGGGCAAGTCATGTCAGGACGCCCGGACAACATGGCGGCGATCAAGTCGGGGAGCTTCAACCGGCAGACAGGAGCATTGCAGCTCGAGGGCGAATCAAAGAATCCCGACAGCGGCGCGCTGATGCCGTTCAGTATCCAGGGAAACCTGCTTGGCGACAGTCTCAAGGTGAACGCGACGTTCGGCAGCTATCAGGGGTCACTCGCGTTCGTCCGCATTTCCGCCTCGCAAGCCTTGCCGGCGATGAACGAAGAACTCGGGAAAGGTTTTGCCGCGGTCCATGAGGCCGTCGCAAAATCAGCGGATATGGTTCCCGCGGGCAAATACACGTATCGCCCGGTTGCCACGGTCCGGACGTTCGGTGAGCTCGTCGGACACATTGCCGACTCGTACACCTATTACTGCGCGCGGGCAGCGGGTCGGAATGTCCAGTGGTCCGACGCGATCGAGAAAGGAACGACCGACAAGACGACCGTGACACGGAAACTGAGTGAGTCAGTCGCGGTGTGCACCGCGGCGTACGAGAACACAGGCAGCCACTTTGGCGGCTTGGTCAACAACATCGCCCACACCAACCTGCACTACGGCAACATCATCACGTATCTGCGGATGATGGGTCTGGTGCCGCCGTCCAGTTGAGCGGCAAAGCGCAAAGCGCGGAGCGCAGAGCGCAAAGCGCAAAGCGGCAGGCCGAGTCACGATTCACGATTCACGATTCACGATTCACGATTCACGATTCACGAGTCACGATTCACCAGTCACAAAGAACAGTCCGACGGCCGCGACGAGCGCGAGACTCGCCCCCACAACAAAAGCGGTAGGCGCTCCAAACGTCTGCCACAAACCTCCAAAGATCAGCGACGCCGGCAGCGCGGCGAGGCCAATCGTGAGGTTGTACCATCCGAAGGCTGCGCCGCGCACGCCCGCCGGAACGAGGTCCGCGACGAGGGCCTTCTCGACGCCCTCCGTCATGCCGAAGTAGAGACCGTAGATGAGGAACAGCGCCCAGGCGTGCCACGCAACGCTGGCCACCGCGAATCCGAGATAGACCAAACCATAGACCAGCCATCCTGCGACAATGAGCGGGCGCCGGCCAAACCGGTCCGACAGTACGCCCCCCGGCGTGCTCGACACAGCTTTCACCACGTGCAGCCCTGCCCAGAGTACGGGCACCAGGGCCACGGAGACGCCCAATTCATTCGCGCGCAGGATCAGCAGCGCATCGGTCGAATTGCCTAACGTGAACACCAGGAGGACGGCCAGGTAGGCCCAGAAGCGACGATTCAGTCCCTTCCGGCCGAGGTCGGGCGTCTTTCCTTGTGGTGCAACGTCGCGGCGGGATTCCTTTACCCCGACGATCAGGGTGACCATCGCGGCGGCCGCCGGCACGGCGGCGAGCAGGAAGACCGTTCGAAGCGACAGGTGAACCCATGTCAGCAGCGCGAACGCCAGCAGCGGACCCGCGACTGCGCCGGTATGATCGGCAGCGCGATGAAAGCCGTACGCGCGTCCTCGCTGCGATGGCTCGACCGCGTCGGCGATCAATGCATCCCGTGGTGAGGTACGGATGCCCTTCCCGACTCGATCCGCCAGTCGGATGGCGAGCACCTGCCCAATTCCCTGAGCCAGACCGATCAGCGGCCTGGCGATTGACGCGATCCCGTATCCCGCCACAACGAGCGGCTTGCGTCGCGGCAGTCGATCCGACCACCAGCCGCTCGCCAGCTTCAGGAGCGCCGCGACCGACTCCGCGGCGCCCTCGATCGCACCAATCACCAGCGGCCCCGCGCCGAGTACGCTGCTGAGGAAAACCGGAAGCAGAGGGTAGATCATCTCACTCGACAAGTCCGTCAGCAGCGAGACGGCGCCAAGCGCGATGACAGTCCGAGGCAAGCGCACGAAACGAAACTACGCGGGAATCGGGAATGGGGAATTGGGAATCGGTCCGTGGTCTTTGGTCTTGGCCTTTGGTCCTGGGTCTTTGGTCTTTCCGGTCTTTGTCCTCCTCTGGCCTTCAGCCTCTGCCCTCCGGTTACGGCCTTGTCTTTGGATCAGCGCTCGGCCATTTCTCAATACGATGCACATGGCCGTCCGCTCCCTCGCCGCCTCCCTCGCCCCAGTCTTCCGTCGCATCCATGATGCTGACCTGACCGTGATCGAGGACCAGATCGCGATCGCGAGAGTTGCGGCACCCACCGGCGAAGAGACGGCGCGGGCGGAATGGATGGTCCGCCGGCTCAGAACGGCCGGCCTGCGGAAAGCCGAAATCGACAGCGCCGGCAACGTCATCGCCTTCAGTCGCGACGTCCGGAACGAGTCTCCAGTCGTCCTGTGCGCGCATCTCGACACGGTGTTCGAATCGCGCGAACCCGTCCACGTCCGGCGGGACGGCCTGCGACTCCATGCGCCGGGGATCAGTGACAACGCCAGGGGCCTCGCCACGCTGGCAAGTCTGGCCGATCTTGTGGCGTCGGGCGCGCTCGCGGTCAAGCGTCCCGTCCTTTTTGCCGCGACGACCTGCGAGGAGGGGCACGGAGACCTGCGCGGGTCCCGCCATCTCTTCGACACGATCGCGGCGGGCGCCCACGTCGCTATCGCGCTCGACGGGCCCGGCGACGAGCGCATCGTCACGTCGGCGTTAGGCTGCCGGCGCTACCACATCGTCTTCCGTGGGCCTGGCGGGCACAGTTGGGGACGGTACGGAGCCCCCAATGCCGTTCACGCCGCGGCCGCCCTCGTCACGCGGCTCACCGGGTACGCTGCCTACGATCGGACGCGTACCGCGCTGACGGTGTCCCGTATCGCCGGTGGGACGACTATCAACGCAATCCCAGCCGAGGCGTGGATGGAGGTCGACGTACGTTCAACGAGCGACGCGGAGCTGGTCCGCATCGATCAGCACATCCGCCGTGCCGCCCGGGACGCCAACGAGGAAGAAAACGCCAGGCGCCGGGATGACACCACTCCGCTCTCCGTCGCACTGACGCTGGTCGGTGAGCGTCCCGGCGGTGTCGTTCCGCACGACCACGACGTTGTCACTGCCGCGGCGGAGGCGACGCGCGCGATCGGGCGCACGCCGGAATTCGCGGTCGCGTCGACCGACGCGAACATTCCGATGAGTCGCGGCATCCCGGCGATTGCCATCGGCGGCGGTGGCGTGGGCGGCGAAACGCATACGCCCGGCGAATGGTTCGAGAACCGCGAGGGCACGCGTGGCGTGGCGCGGGCTGCGTTGTTGCTGGCCGCACTCGCCGGCACTCGTTAGTGCTTGTCGGATCCACCACGCGGCATCGATCGCAGAACCCCGGCGAGGAAATCGCCAATAGCATCAGTCACGGCGTTGGTTTCCTGGCCGCCGTGGCGACAATCCCCTTTCTGGTCATCGGCGCCCTGGACGACGGCGCGGCAGCCGTGGTTGGCGCCACGATCTTCGGCGCGACCATGGCGTTGCTCTACCTGACCTCGACGCTGTACCACGCCATGTCCCCGAACCGCGCCAAGCGTGTCTTTCAGATCCTGGACCACGCAGCGATCTACCTTCTCATCGCCGGCACCTACACACCGTTCACGCTGGGCGTCCTGCGCGGCGCGTGGGGATGGACCCTGTTCGGTTTGATCTGGGGACTGGCGGTGATCGGCATCTTCCTCAAGTCGGTTCAGGGTGTTCGCTACCCGCGCCTCTCCACCGCCGTCTATCTCATGATGGGCTGGCTGGTCCTCGTTGCCGCAAAGCCGCTCTGGAGCAACGTGCCCACGTGGGGACTGTTCTGGCTGGCTGCCGGCGGCGTGGCGTACACAGCGGGCGTCGGCTTTTACGCGGCCACGCGCGTGCGATACGCGCATTTCGTCTGGCACCTGTTCGTGCTGGCGGGTACGGCGTGCCACTTTGTGGCCGTGTTGCGCTACGCGGCATAGTACCTGCGAGGGTAGAGGCTCGAGGGCAGCTATGAGGGGGGAGGTCAGCATCGCGCAGTTCCCTCAACGCTGTGCCTACCCCCTTCCCTCGAGTCTCGAGCCTCAAGCCTCGACCCTCAGTTTCCAAGCTACCGCAATGGCATCAACCTTGATGTTCGCGAGCGCCCCCGTGCTGTCGTAGCGCTGCCCCACGAACCACAGTCCCGGTTGGTCAGCGCTGGTGACATTGTCCCGCCGCACCGCGAAGCCCCGCTCGTCGCGCCGGATCAGGGTGCCTAACGTGTCGAGCGCCGGCGCAAAGCCGGTCGCCATGATAATGTGATCGAATGCTCTGCGCGATCCGTCACTGAAGACAACGCCGCCCAACACGAGCCGCTCGATGGTTCCGATCTTCAGCGTCACCTTGCCGGCGCGAATCGCGTCGACCAGGTGGAATCCGATGATTGGGATCGCGTCGAGCGCCGTCCACGGAGGCCGCGGGAGCACCGCCGGCCCGCGCTTGAGCTCAGACAGGCGTTGCACCACGTTCGCGACGCGATTGCGCACAGCGTGAGGCAACCGCTTCATCGACGCCGCTAGGTATTGAATCGGAATGCCGGCGATAGAACGAGGCACAACGTTCGCGCCGCGCCGCACAAGGATCGTGACGTCGTAGCCCGCCTCTCCAAGCTCGCTCGCGATTTCTCCGCCCGAGTTCCCCACCCCAACCACGAGAACGCGCTTGCCGGTGATTGAGTCCGGTCGGCGATAGGACACCGAATGCGTGACCTCCCCTTCGAACGACTCGCGTCCGGCTAGCTCAGGTGTCAGCGGCTTCGACATGATGCCGGTCGCCATTACCACCGCCCGACCGTGGACTTCACGATCGTTCACCACCGCAATCCATCCCTCGCCGCCCGGCCGCACCAGCGTCGCGTCGCTGTCGGTCTCTACCTTCAACGCAGAGTGTGAAGCGTACTCACGCAGGTACGTGACGAACTGATCGCGCGTCGGGAAAAGCGGTGTGCCTCTCGGATAAGCAAAGCCGGGCAAGGCCGACATGTGCCGGCCCGTATGAAGCCGAAGTGAGTCGTACGCATTGAGCCACGAAGTCCCCAACGACGGCCCGCGCTCAAACAACCGGAACGGCACACCGCGCCGCGTGAGTTCAGCCGCGGTGGCAAGACCGGCAGGGCCGGCGCCAATGACCAGGACGGGGCTTGAGATGGGAGATCGGGCCGTGGGATAAGAACAGCATACCCAGATAACGTGGCGCCGAGTCCGAATCAAGCACCGAGCTCATGTCTAACTCAAACAACCACAACCACATCCCGGTCGACGCAGCGTCGACACTCACTTTTCGAGCCTCCCGATTCCCAATTCCCGATTCCCGATTCCCGATTCCCGATTCCCCGATT
>CAZSNV010000035.1:0-26794 GCA_964608035.1 uncultured Gemmatimonadaceae bacterium
GGTTCACGGCGTTTCCGACGTGCCTACCGGCGTGGATACTGAATACTTCCGCCCCGCGGGTCGGGCGGCGCAGGAAAAGAGCAACCTCGTTTTCACCGGCTCCATGGACTGGCTGCCCAACGAGGATGGCATCGTCTGGTTCGTGGACGAAGTCCTCCCACTCATCCATGCGCGGATACCCGACGTCACGCTCACCGTCGTCGGCAGAAACCCGCCACCAGGTATCCAGGCGCTCGCGACGCGCGACAAACGCCTGCGCGTGACCGGGTCCGTTCCCGACGTCAGGCCGTACATGGAGAGCGCCGCGGTTTTTGTCGTCCCGCTGCGCGTCGGCGGCGGAACGAGACTGAAGATCTTCGAGGCGCTCGCCATGGAGCTGCCGCTTGTGACGACTTCGATAGGCGCCGAGGGCCTGCCTCTCGAGAACGGCAGGCATGCGATCATTGCTGACGGGATAGCGGCTTTCGCGCAAGCCATCCTCGACTTGCTGAATGATCCCGTGGGCGCAAAACACCTGGCAGGCACGGGCGCGCAGCTCGTGCGGGACCACTTCAGCTGGGATCGCGCCGCGGAAGCCTTCGCGAAGCTCGCGTCAGGCGACGAATCCGGGAAAATGGCGGGACCTGCCGCCGGTGCCGCGCGCGCCTAACGTCGTGGCAATCGCGACGCCCGGCGCTTGACATCGATCACGGTGAGGCTGCCCAGCGCGTTCACCGTGTGCACGCCGGTCAGGCCTGGCTGCCAGTTCGGGACGATTCGCGCGACGGTCTCCTCCTCGTAGGCCGATTCGTCGAGTCGGAGAATGCGCTGGATGTTCAGGGCGCCGCCGTACCCGCTCGAGCAATCCTGAGATGGGCGGTACCAGCTCCCTCCCTGTTGGAAGAGACCGCCGGCCGGCCTGGCGACCCGCGAGTCGGAGACGACCGGGTTCCCGCGGTGTGGTGTCCAGGGGCCCAGGGGCGTCGGGGCATGGAAGAGGTGGAGTTCATCCCAGAATGACGCACCAGGAACGGCGCTGTTCGCAAACATCCACCACCGTCCGCCGATTTCAACGAGCGTGCAGTCGACCAGGGGCACGTCGTCCATGACGACGGCTTCGAGTGTCCACTCGTAGGGAGGTTTCACTGCACGGTAGATCTCGACCCGGCGCACATCCACCGACTCCGGCACCATGAATTGCGTGCCGCGCCACGCAAAAAGCATCGGATACGACAGGTGGTAATCGCGGGCCAACACCGTCTGGGCGCTTCCCACTGGCCCGTTTGGTCCGAGTTCGAGCGCCGAAATCACACCGCGGGCAGTCTCATATGAGTAATCCTCGAAGATCACGAAATCGGCGCCAGCGACGCGGAGAAGGAATGGATCCGCCCAGAACCGGTCCTTCGGCGGCACGATGGGCCGGAAGCGAAACGGAATGAGGTCGGGCTCACGGTTTTCGTCAGGCAGGCCTGGGCGGCGACGATAGGCCATGAACCATTGCTCGAACGACGTCAGCTCGTGCCACTTCTGACGGACCCTCCGCCCCACGAGGCGAGCAATTCCGGCAGCCATCTCACCATTGGTTGGGGCTACGTAGAGTCGGTGCCCGTAGGCGGACGGCACTCGCTCCTCTTTCTCGCTCGCGCTTCCGCGGTCGTAGAGCCGATCAATCGCCCTCGCCAGGAAGTCCGACGCCTTCCAGTAGATCTCCGATTGATTCCGCGTCACGGAGAACTGGTTTGTCGTTCCCCATGACCGGTACACCACCTCGCCATCGTCGAGCGATTCGGTGAGTCGCTGCAGAATCGTCCCGGTGACACTCGTTCCCTCGATGACTTCCCAGAAACACGGCGGTCCACCGCGGTAGCGCTCGTTGTCACCGTGATGATAGGACCAGACGCCGTGCGGTGCCGCAGTCAGGATCCCGCCGCGCAGAATCCTGAACCCGAGTCGGATCAGCACGTCAGTGCCAGCGGCGCGGATGCGATCGAGATCAGAGTCCTCGAACACGTCTGAGATGCGAGACTGTCGAGGTACGACGTCGATCATGGGGACATCCGCCAGCAAGGCGGACACGTCGCGTGAGGCGAACGGATCGGAGTCCGTGCTCCTCCCGCGATCCAGCCGCTGGTAGGCGGCGTACAGCAGTTGCCGCCTGTTACGCCACCAGGACCCTACCCGTGACCGTGCATGCTCTGCGGCGGGTGTGGCATTTCGAACCACGAGGACGAATTCGCCGGCGCCGCTCTGTTTGATCCGTTGCAGCGCGCGCTCGACCCACGCCGGTTGGGTCAGAGAATCAACCAGGAGGCCCAGGCGTACCGGAAGGGCGCGACCGGTGGTACGCTTTGCGTCAGTGTTGGTGTCAGCCATCGGCGGCGCAGTATACCAGTATCACTCGTGACGGGGCAACGCGATGAATCCGGAGTTCGCTACCGCCACGATTTCGACGGATCGAGTCGTTATCGCCGTAGCGATTCATGCCGTCCATGATATCGTCAGCAACATCGTACCCACCCCGCCGGCAGGCACCCTGCGAGGACATGAATGCCCGACCTGCAATACCACCTCGGCGAACTGGAGATCGCGCTCGACCCGACCCGTCCACAACACACTCTCCCGGAAATGACGTCATGCCGTGTAGGCGTCGTCGACGTGGGGTGTGGAATCGGGCAGCTCTTCGTCGCGAGGGGAACCGAAGTGGCGGCTGGCATCCCGAGGTACGGTTTCGACATTGACCCCGCAGCCATCGCCTATGCGAACGAGCGATGGCCCGAGAAGGCGACTTTTGCGGTCGCGCCGGCCGAGCGATTACCTCTCCCGGACAACTCCGTGGACCTGTATGTCTCCCGGGTGAGCCTGCCCTACACGGATATCCCTGCAGCGCTGCGCGAAGCTGCACGCGTGCTTGTCCCGGGCGGTCGCCTCTGGATCACGCTCCATCCCCTCTCGATGGCGTTCGGCCAGTTGGAGAAGGCCGTCCGTGGCGCCCGTGTGAAAGAATTCATTGCGGGGTCGGTCTTCCTCGCGAACGGCCTGGCCTTTCACTTTTTTGGCACCGGTCGACGCATTCTTGGGGTCCGGGACTCCTGGCAGAGTGAAGCGCGAATGCGACGAGAGCTGGGCGTGCGGTTCGATCAGATCAGGGTCACTTCTAACGAGCGTCTCTTCCTCATCGAGGCAACGCATCGATGAAGGTGCACGTCGCATGTTGAATCAGTCCGACCGTCTCACTGACGGAACCGGCCCGTTGACCGTCCTGTCGCCTGAGGAGTTGCTTTTTCAGGGCGCCGTCACGGAGTTCGCCAATGCCGAGGTCCGCCCGCGCGTCGAGGAGATGGAGAAGGCCGCACGTCTCGACCCCGCCCTGATCCGCGCCGCGTTCGAGCTGGGACTCATGGGGATCGAGGTAGATGAGCAGTACGGCGGCGCGGCGGGCAGCCTGATGATGGTGACGCTCGCGGTGGAAGCCATCAGTCGCGTCGATGCGTCAGCGGCCATCATCGTGGACGTGCAGAACACGCTCGTGAACTATCCGTTAGGCCGCCACGGCGACGACGCGCAGAAGGAGCGCTACCTCTCGAAGCTCTCGCAGGACACGGTCGGGGCGTACGCGCTATCAGAATCCGGTTCCGGCTCTGATGCATTCGGCCTGGCCACGCGTGCCGAGCGGCGTGGCGATCAATGGATCCTGAACGGCCGCAAGATGTGGATCACCAATGGCGCCGAGGCCGGGATCTTCGTGGTGTTCGCCAACGCGGATCCTGCCGCCGGTCATCGAGGAATCACTGCGTTCATCGTCGAACGGGGCTTCAAGGGATTCACCGTGGGTCGCAAGGAGGACAAGCTCGGCATTCGCGCGTCGAGTACGACCGAATTGATCTTCGATGGCTGTGAGGTTCCCGCCGAGAACGTTCTCGGGCCCGTTGGCCAGGGATATCGGATCGCGATCGATACGCTGAACGGTGGGCGCATCGGCATTGGCGCCCAGATGATTGGTGTGGCGCAAGGAGCGCTCGATGCGACTCTCTCCTATGTGAAGGAACGCCAGCAGTTCGGAAAGAGCATTGCGGAGTTTCAGGGTATCCAGTTCCAGCTGGCGCAGGCAGCCACGGAACTCGAGGCTGCGCGGCTGCTGGTCTACAACGCCTCCCGCCTTCGCGACGCGGGTCACGACGTCCAGAAGGAAGGCGCCATGGCCAAGCTGTTTTCGTCGCAGGTATGCGAGCACGTCACGTCGCTCTGCGTCGAACTGTTCGGCGGTTACGGGTACACCAAGGACTTTCCTGTCGAGAAGTTTTATCGGGACGCCAAGATCGGCACGATCTACGAAGGCACGTCGAACATGCAGTTGCAGACCATCGCCAAGCAGCTTCTGAAGTAGTCTCCCACGCTCATCCTGGAGTATCCGGTGAGAGTCCCGGTCCTTTCCCTGCTTCTTGTCGCCGCCATTTCCACAACCGGCAGCGCGCAAATCACTGCCGAGGAGTACGCGCAGCGCCGGTCCACGCTCGCGTCGCGCCTGCCTGACGGCCTTTTCGTCGTTCGCGGCGCCGGATCCCCGGTAATGGACTACCTGTCGTTCTTCCAGTCGAACGGCATGCTCTACCTGACCGGGTATCGTGAGCCGGACGCGGCGCTCATCCTGAACAAGCGTGGGAGCGACGAAGCGTGGACACTCTTCGTCCAGATCAAGGTCCCCGCGCAGGAGGTATGGTCCGGCCGGCGCTATGGACCCGATTCCGCTTCCAAGGCGACTGGAATTCCGACGCGCGCGATCACCGACTTCGAGCCGGCGGTAGACTCGCTGCTGCGCGCGTCCCCGCGCCTGTCCTTCCACGCCGACCTGGCCGAAGGCGGCGACACGCTGAATGGCGACGATCGGTTCCTCGACGCCCTGCGCCGTAAGCACTCGGGCCTGCAGGTCACTGACGCCAACAACCTCGTCATCACCATGCGCTCGAAAAAGAGCGCGGCGGAGATGGATCTCATCCAGCGCGCGGCGGCGATCAGCATGGAGGCCCACGCCGAGGCAGCGCGTGCGCTCGAACCAGGTATGAACGAGTTCGAGATCCAGGCGCTGCTCGAATACACCTTCCGCCGGTATGGCGGTGATCGCCCGGCGTATGCATCGATCGTGGGTTCGGGACCGAACAGCACCGTTCTGCACTACAATCGCGACGATCGCTACATGAAGGCGGGTGACCTGCTGCTCATCGATGCCGCCGCGTCGTTCGGTGGATATGCCGCCGACGTGACGCGCACTTTTCCGGTGAACGGCAAGTTCACGCCGGAGCAGCGCGAGGTCTACCAGATCGTGCGTGACGCGCAGGCGGCTGCGGAACGCACCGCAAAGATTGGCGTGGCCTGGCGTGACGTAAGCCGTGCCGCATCGGCAGTCATTGCCGAAGGACTGGCGCGCCTCGGCCTCATCGAGTCACCGACCGCGATGTATGAATGCGGAACCGCACAAACACCGCAGAAGTGCACGCAGGCTTCGCTGTACTACATGCACGGACTTGGCCATGGCATCGGGCTCGCGGTGCACGACCCCGACCAGAAGGACCGGGACGGCATTGGCCCGGGCAGCGCGTACAGCATCGAGCCGGGCATCTACGTCCGTCAGGAACTGCTCGACATCATCCCCAAGGCCGGCAATGAAGCCTTGCTCGCCAAAATCGCGCCGGCGGTACGGAAGTACGCCAATACCGGCGTCCGGATCGAGGACAACTACGTCGTCACGACAGATGGAGTGAAGTGGGTGTCATGCGTCGCGCGCGAGGCCGACGAGGTGGAAGCGCTCATGCGTGAGCCGGTCCGCGGTCCAGCCGTTCGCGACGCGGCGGTCACCGCCTGGTACGGTGCGACGGTCGTCGACGCCAGGGCCGCCAAGCCTAACGCCGCTCCGGCGCCGAAGGCCTGCAACCCGAAGATGTAGAAGGATTCAGCCCATCCGACATCCGACGTCCGACATCCCGTTCAAGTGAGCACCGAACTTCTCGCCGACCTCAGAAGGATCTATGAGGGCAATGCCTGGCACGGCCCTTCGGTCCTCGAGGCTATCCGTGACGTCACGGCCGCACAGGCCGCGGCGCGTCCAGTCCAGGATGGGCATTCGATCTACGAACTCACGCACCACATCGCCGCCTGGATCGGCGAAACGACCTCCCGGCTCCAGGGGAATCCGCCCGGCAATCCCGCCGACGGCGACTTTCCACCTCGTACCACGAAGGTCGATAATGCGGCCTGGGCCGACGTGCGCACACGCCTCGAGCGACGTCAGGCCGAGCTTCTCGAAGCAGTCGCCGGCTTCGACCCCGGCCGTCTCGACGAAGCAGTCGATCCGAAGAATCGGAAGGACACGTCCGGGCCGGTCTCGTTTCGGGCGCTACTGAGCGGTGTGGCGCAGCACAGCGCGTATCACGCCGGCCAGATCGGGTTGCTCAAGAAAGCGCGATAGAATGCAAAATGCAAAATGCAAAACGCAAAATGCAGAACGGGTGCGGTCATTTTGCATTTTGCATTCTGCATTTTGCATTTTCTCAGCCTTTCAGGATTCCCGACCTGATCTGAATCGCCTTGGGTGACGCATTCCGGTCGAGCACGACGCTTTCGACCGTGCGCAGGCGGTTTCTTACCGGCAGGGTGAGCGTCCGCTCCTCGCCGCCGCGACGGACTATCAACGGCACCGTCTGGCCATCGCTCCGCGCATAACGAGCGCGATACCGCGCGCCAAAATCCGGATCCGAGACGGGAATCTCCCCGACCCGCACCAGGTAGTCGCCGACCTGCACTCCGGCCACCCGCGCGGCGCCTTCGTCCTCGACCTCCATCACCATGACGCCGCCGGAGTCGACGTTCGTCGACACGCCGATCCACGGCTCCCGGATCGAGTCCACGTTCAGCCGCAGGCCGGCCAGCGGCAGTATCGTCGCCCACGGGAATGGTTCACGCCCGTCGACATAGCGCGCGTTGAAGTCCGTGAACGAACGGCCGCCTGCGGCGCGCGTGACCGCTCCCCACCAGTCCTGCGACGTGAATCCGCGCCCGGCCTTGAACGTCGTCTGGTAGAGTTCGCGCATCACGGTGTCGAGCGATCTCGCATTGTTGCTGGCGTCGCGGATCATGATGTCGAGCATGAGGCCGGCGAGCGATCCCTTCGGATAGTAGATGTACTGCGTTCCGTCGGAAGGACGGACCCACGACGACAACGAGGCATCCTCGAGCGCCACGTTAGGCGCCGCCGCCACCTCTCCGATCTTGCCGGTCACGAGCCGGAGAAAATGCGCCGAGTCGATGATGCCGGCCCGAACCTGCGCGACGTCGGCGTAATAGTCCGTGATCCCTTCACTCACCCAGAGCCAGGTCGTCGGCTGCGCCCGGTCGTAACGGTACGGCGTCATGTCCGCCGGACGCATCCGCTTCACGTTCCAGAGGTGGAAGATCTCGTGGGCCGTGATCGACGGGAAAAACTCGTGGTCGGTAATGAATGGCGAGTAGATCCCCACGTGGGAGTTCTGGTGCTCGAGCGCGGCCGCGCCGGCCATCGAGGAATCGAAGAGAATCAGGGTCGTGTACGTGCTGACCGGGATTTCACCGAACACGTTCACCATCGGTGGCACCATCTTCTTCACGTAATCCCAGAACCGTTCGCGGTCACCGCCCTTCAGAGCCCCGCGCGGATACGTCGCCGTGCGGAACATGACGTTCCCGATACGCGCGCTGTCGACTTCGAGCTGGCCGATGAAGAACGGCATGTCGACGAGGTCGTGATAATTCTGCGCGGTCCACGTCCCTGGCGCCGAACCTGGCGTCATCCCGGTGGCCACGGACCAATCAGCGTCCGTGTGGATCGCGACCGTCGCGGGAAAGTCCGCCGGCCGTCCTTCCGGATAGAGCAGCACGTTCGTCCCGTTGAAGAACGCGAAGTCGCGCGTCGCCCACGACATCGCGTTGTCCATCGAGTCCGCCGCGTACGAGAACGTCAGCGTTAGGCTGCGCGCTCCGTTGGGGAGCACGCGCCACGTGTCCGGGTCTGCCTTGTCCCAGCGCGGCGTGCCACCCTCACCCGTCACGGTGAAGCCGGTCGCCTTCCGTACGTAGTCGGAGATCTCGTACGCGCCCGGTGTCCACGCCGGCACTGAGAGCAGCACCGGGTCGTTCCCGGCCACACTGAACGTCATGGACACCCGCAGGCTTCGACTCCGGGCCGACGCCTGATCGAACGTGATGGCGTACCGCACGTTCGTGATGGGCGCCGAAACCGGCGTCACTGGCGGCGCCGGCGCCCGGTCGGCGCGCTGCGCGACGGCTGGTCTCGCCGTCAACGCCGATGCAGTCGCGGTCGCTGTTGCAAGCGCAAGCAGAAGGATATGGCGATTCAAGTGGACGGGGTGGTTGAGGGCCGAAGTCTAACACGAATGCCGTACCCCGACGGCATCGTGGTGTCCGTGCCATTGATTGATGACGTGGCCATCGTGCATACTCGACACCGCTCGAAACGCCTCGATCATCCCATCATGACCAACCGTCGCCTTGTCCTCGCTGTCATCCTTACGACCCTCGCGGTCGCTACGCCCCGCTTCGCGCGCGCGCAGCCGGCGGACTTGATCGTCACCAACGCCCGCATCTATACGGTCGACGAAAACAGGCCGATCGTCGACGCGATGGCCATTCGCGACGGCCGCGTCGTCGCGACCGGTCCGCAACGCGGCATCATGACCCTGCGAGGGCCCAATACACGGGTGCTCGACCTGAACGGTCGCACCGTCATCCCCGGCATGATCGACTCGCACGTGCACCTGCTCAACCTGGGCAACTCGCTGCGCAATGTCGATCTCGTCGGCACGACGTCCTACGACGAGGTGGTGGCGCGCGTGACCGCTCGGGCGAAGGACATGCCTGCCGGAACATGGATACTCGGCCGCGGCTGGGATCAGAACGATTGGGGAGACACGCGGTTCCCCACGCACGAAGCGCTGTCGCGCGCGGTTCCGAATCACCCGGTCGTGCTGACGCGCATCGACGGGCATGCGACGCTCGTGAACGCCGCCGCCATGCGGGCTGCTGGGGTCACCGCCCAGACGCAGGACCCTTCCGGCGGTCGCTTCGAGCGCGCCGCGGACGGGACGCCGACCGGCGTGCTCGTCGACGCCGCCATGGGTACCGTAAGCCGCCATGTGCCGCCGGCGACCGCGGAACAGCTGAAGACGGCGGTCCAGGCAGCGATCGCGGAGATGAACCGCTGGGGACTTACCAGCGTGCACGACGCAGGCGTGGGTCGCGCGGTCATCGATGTCTACGAAGAGGTCGCGCGTGAAGGCCGGTTCAACATCCGCGACTACGTGATGGTCGCGAACAATGACTCGGCCATCAACCACTACCTGCAGCGTGGACCACAGTCCGGCCTCTACGACGGCCGGCTCTGGATCAAGTCGATCAAGATCTCGGCCGATGGCGCGCTTGGGTCACGAGGCGCCGCGCTCATCGAGCCCTATTCGGATGATCCGAAGAACACCGGCCTGGCGCTCGTCCCCCCGGGACGGGTTCGCGACGTCTCGGTGAAGGCCCTCCGTGCCGGCTTCCAGGTCAACGTGCACGCCATCGGCGACCGCGCCAATCGCACGGTGCTCAACGAGTTTGCCGAAGCGTTCACGCAGGTGCCCGTCGCCGATCACCGCTTCCGCATCGAACACGCGCAGATCATCCATCCCGACGATGTGCCGCGCTTCGCGGAGCTCGGCGTCATTCCATCAATGCAGGCAAGCCATCAGACCAGTGACATGTACTGGGCGGTGAACCGGCTCGGGCCCACCCGTGTGTTAGGCGCCTATGCCTGGCGTTCGCTCCTCAATTCCGGCGTCATCATCGCCAACGGGAGCGACCTTCCTGTCGAACGCACCAACCCCCTCATCTCGTTCATGGCATCCGTGGCGCGGCAGGATGCCCGCGGGTGGCCGGCCGGCGGTTGGCACCCGGAGCAGCGGATGACGCGCGAGGAAGCGCTGAAATCGATGACCATCTGGGCTGCGTATGCAAGCTTCATGGAAAAGGAGGTCGGGTCGCTCGCCCCAGGGAAGCTCGCCGATTTCGTGGTACTGGATCAGGACATCATGCGAATTCCGCCGGAGCTGATTCTCGGGACCAACGTGCTGGCCACGTACCTCGGTGGTCGCGCGGTCTTCCAGAAGCCGCTCCCGTGACGCCACTCCGCGCGATACGCCTCGCCATGATGGCAGGCGTGCTCCTGTTCGGGGGCGTTTCCTGGTTTCTGCACCGGACACCTGCCTGGGTACCCTCTGATCCCGGGCTTGTCGAGCAGCTCACGCGAATCGCCTGGATCGCGTGGATCATCATCGGCGTCGCGCTCGTGGTGATGTTCCTGAAGTACCGCGACTCGGAGAACGTCGCGCGGGCAAGCACGATGGCGATCCTTGCCTGGGCCCAGGCCGAGACGCTGGCTCTCCTCGGCGGCGTCGTGTTCTTCCTGACCGCGGCCGCAGGGTGGTACATCGCGGGCGTGATCGTGCTTGCACTGACCTTCGCCGCATTTCCGCCACCGGTGAATAGGTGACGCGCGTGGCGGCCTTGCTGCCGGCCGCGACCGACATCGTGATCGCATTGGGCGCCGGCGACCAGTTGGTTGCGGGAACGCACGCCTGCTCGCTACCCCTGCGGCTGACGGGAGTCCCTCGCGTAACTCGGAGCAGAGTCGTCGCGTCAGGCGCGGCGAGCATCGACGCGCAGGTCGGCGACTTGTCGTCGGCCGGCGCGCCGTTGTTTGAACTCGACGAGGTACTCCTCGCCGCGCAGCGCCCTGATGTCGTACTCACCCAGGCGGTCTGCGACGTCTGCGCGGTTCGCGAGGAAGACGCCCGTGCCGTCGCATCGCGGCTTCGCCCGCCGCCGGTTGTCGCCACCCTCGGCGCTTCGACCGTCGAGGGAATCTTCGAAGACATCGCTACTGTTGGAGCGACGCTCGACATTGCCGATGAGGCCGAGGAGCTCGTCGCCGGAATGCGGGCTCGGATTCGCGCTGTTCATGAAAAGCTGAAGGCAGCCAAAGCGACGCGACCACGCGTTCTGGTGCTCGAGTGGATCGATCCCCCGTTCACCGCTGGACATTGGGTGCCCGACATGGTTCGCCGCGCCGGCGGTCACGAAGTGATCGGGCAGGTCGGAGAGAAATCCCGGCGGATCAGTGAGGAAGAGATCCGCGACAGCAATCCGGAGATTGTCGTGGTCGCGCCCTGTGGCTACGGCCTCGAGGAGACGGTACGCGAGACGACAGCCTTCACCAGCGCACGCGCGTGGATGCGATCGGTTCCCGTATGGGCCATCGACGCCAATCAGCTCACGTCGAGTCCCGGTCCCGGTGTCGTCCACGGAATCGAAGTACTCGCGTCGATTCTTCACCCGGACTTGTTTGGGGCTCCGTCACACAGCGCCGCAGTTCAGATTCTACGTCAGCAGCCTCTGACCTCTGACCTCTGACCTCCTCTGACCTCCTCTGGCCTCCAGCCTTCAGCCTGTTTTCTCCAACAAAATGCTCTCGACAGAATCAATCGCGTTCCTCAAGCGCCTGCTGGACGCACCCGGGCCAAGCGGCTTCGAGTCGCACGCCGCACGCGTCTGGCGCGACGAGGCAGGCAAGGTGGCCGAGATCGCGGCTGATGTTGCTGGCAACAGCGTCGCAACGATCAAGGGGAGCGCGCCCATCACCGTTATGCTGGCCGGTCACATCGACGAAATCGGCGTCATCGTCACCTGGATCGACGACGAGGGCTTCGTCTGGATCGGTCCGATCGGTGGTTGGGACCCACAGGTGCTCGTGGGCCAGCGGATCCGTTTCATGGGACGCGAGGGGGACGTGCTGGGCGTGATCGGCCGGAAGCCGATTCACCTCATCAAGCGCGAGGACCGTGACAAGGCGGTCAAGTTCGAGGATCTCTGGGTGGACATTGGCGCGTCTTCGCGCGCGGACGCGGAACAACGGCTGGGTGTCGGCGACGCCGGCGTCATCGACTGCCGTGTCCTGGAGCTGCCTAACAACTGCCTGGCATCGCGGGCGGTGGATGACCGGATTGGCGCCTTCGTGGTGCTCGAGGCGCTCCGGCGATACGCCGAACGTCCCGGGGTGGCGTCGGTCGTCGCGGTCGCGACCACACAGGAGGAGATCGGATTCCACGGTGGTGGCGCGTTGATCGCGGCCGGCCGTCTGGGGCCAGTCATGGCCATCGCGGTGGACGTCACGCACGCCACGGACCATCCCACGTCCGACAAGAAGGATTCGGGAGACCATCGCCTTGGCGGCGGCCCGGTCCTGACGCGAGGCTCAGTGATCTCGCCGGTCGCGTTCCGGATCCTCCGTGACGCCGCCACGCGCCTCGAGATGCCCTTCAGCATTCAAGCGGCCGGACGGGAAACGAGCACAGACGCCGACTTCATCCATCTCGCCCGCGGCGGGATTGCTACGGCCCTTGTCTCGATCCCCAACCGCTACATGCATTCACCAAGCGAGCTGGTGAGCCTGGAGGACCTGGACCGTGCCGCTACGCTCATCGCCGAAGCCTGCCGTTCAGTCACACCAGAGACCAACTTCACCGATCGTTAGGTTCTGTTCTGCATTTTGCATTCTGCATTCTGCATTCTGCATTTCTCACGCGCTCATCCGGCCAACCGCCAGCTCGACCGCCGCGCGAACCTCGCGATCGCGATCCCCCATCAGGCTTTTCAGGGCGTGCTGTGCAGACGGAGTGCCGGCTTCCGCAAGCGCCTCGACCGCCCGCAGGCGCAACGCCGCCGGCTTTCGCACCAGAATTCCTCCGGCTTCGGCGGCACGAATCAGCCGGGCCACGCCATCTTCGGTCGGGGCGGCGCCCAGCGCGGACAGGAGCGAGGCCTGGACATCCGGATCCTCTTCACGGTCGAGCGCCTCGATGATCCATGGCACGGCGCGCGGGTTTCTCGCAGAAGCAATCGCCCGACCCGCGTGAACTCTCACATCGTGTGAAGTGTCGTTGAGCGCCTGCAGGAGAGCCAGCACCGCCCGCGATGTCCCCAGCTTTCCTAACGCCACGGCCACCGCCTGACGAACCCGCGACTCGCGGTGGGCCATCAGCTCCGCCAGGCGCCGGTCGGCATCAGTGTACCCCAGCTCGCCCAGCAGCGAGGTCGCGTTTCGAACGACGTACCACCGATCGTCAGCCAGGAGGTGCAGTAAGGAATGCGCCGCTGCCGGGCATCGCCGGAGCGCCTCGAGGTAGGCGCGGCGCTCACCGCTCACGTCGCTGCCGATCAGGTTGTCGAGCAGGACGTCCGCTCCGGGTTCCCCGGCAAGACTCAACAATTGAGTGGCGGACTCACGCAACTCGCGATTCGTGCTGATCAGGCGCGCGACGCCTTGGAGAACGCTCGGCCGCTGCAGGCGCCGGATTCCCATCAGGAATGCGCGCTTGACGTCGCCGTCGTGCAAGCGTTCGTGATGCAGGTGCATTCGCTCCATCACCAGGACCACTTGCTCCCACTTGTTCTGTCCAGCGAGATCTTCGGTGTCGCGCGCCACGTCGTCGACGATCGCTCTGGTGCCAGGTGATTCGAGAGCCTGATCGAGGCGCGACAACAGGTCGGCAACGGTCTCGTCGCGGCCCGCAACGCGCATCAGTTGTACCTGCATCATCGCCTGCGACCCGTGCGATTCCCGCGCGTTCGCGATGGCGCGCTCCGTGCGAGCCGGCGTGGCCGGCCTCTTGTTCGAAAACGACGGGCCGGAAACCGGCGTCCGCATCGGGTTGGACAAGGAGGGAACTATCCCGGGCGTCGCGTGCCGGACGAATCCCGACGGACCGAGGTGCGTTGTAACAGCGCTGAGAGCGAGGTCGAGCAGCTTCTCGTCAAACGACGCCCCCTCGTCTCCGTGGACCGGATCGGACGCCAACAGGCCGGCGACGTCGAAAACCTCCCTTACCGGTGTGGCCGCGTCGAACTCGAGGAGTCGGACCGAGTGTCCCGACATCCGCACGGCCAGTTCCCGGACGCTGGCCATGGAGTCACTCGATTCCTCCTGGAGCGCCGAAACCGCGAGCGAAATGTCGCGCAGCAGGAGACTCTGAGGCTGCGACGACAGTTGCATCAACGACAGTCGGAGTTCCTCCTTCTGCCCATCATGCTCGTCGGGCCGATTGGCCAGCAGCCAAACGAGGCGCGCGAAGTGAGTTAGGAACGGCGAGACGTCTTCCATCCGAAAATTGGGAGCGGGTGTCACGCGTACTACCTGATGACAAGAGACGCGCCACACCCGCCGGGGGAAACGACTTCAGGGCCCCGCCGCTCAGTATTTCGTGACTGTCGGCCCCTCAATATGGAGGTCCAGGTTGTGACTGGCCCTGATCCCGAAGGCGCCGTCCGTGGAAACCAGCTTCCCCGGGCCAATCATGTCCGTGGCAGCCGCTGAGAAGACTTCCGTTCCGTTGACCGAGCAACCAACGCGTCCAGCCCTTACCCACATCGCGATTTCGTCGGTCGCGCCACGCTCTCCCATTTTCGACGCTGCTGCATTCGCCGTCTTACCGAGCAGCGTATGCGTGTCGCCACCATCGCGATGCCGGACCATCACGTTCCCGGTCCCGAACACCACGCAATAGAGGTAGTTCTGCTTCGGTCCATTCAAGTCGGATCCGCCGATGAAGACCCCGTATGACTCCTCATGCACCGACGTGCTGCGCGGTGTCTTCGTCATTCGCGCTTTCACTGTATACTCGCCGCTCGCGGCGTGCTCCGCGTTCCACAAGACGGCGTGCGGTCCACCCGTGAGGTGAAATCCGGTCCCCATCTGGATGAATTTCACGTCGCCTATCTTCTGCTCAGCCCGATCGGTGCGACCTTGCCAGCCTTTCACCTGGATTCCCGCACCGCCCACGGCGCGATCCGGATCAGCCTGCGCTACACCGACCCGGGCAGCAAGCATCAACACCAGCACGCTTCCTGCAACCTGTCGCATGAAACCTCCGTCACCTGTAATGTCCTTCGCGAAGATACCCGGTCGCGATGGCGCCCGGCCAGAAGTGATCCTCGCGCACTGACTCGTACACCGAACAACCGCCCAGGTCGATGCCGAGTCCAATTCCACCACCCGCCGCATCGGGACACACCACGACGACAAGTGTTCCATTGTTCTGGTGTGCGTATGGTCCGGAGGGTGCAAGCCAGGTCCTGGTCCTCCACGGCGGCCCGGGCGCTCACCACGACTACCTGCTTCCGCAATTCCTCCGGCTAGCCCAGCAGCATCGTTTGGTCCTCTACGATCAGCGCGGCGGTGGGCGATCGCGCGAGACCGGTCACGAAGCGGTAAGCTGGCAGCATCACGTGCAGGACCTGTTGCACGTTGTCCGCGAGCTTCACGTGGAGCCGCTGACGATACTCGGGTACTCCTGGGGCGCGCTGCTTGCCCTGCTGTACGCAATCGAAGCGCACCGGCATGGCGACTATCCTGCGCCAAAACGCATGGTGCTGGTGGATCCGGCTCCACTTTCGCGACCCTTTCGCCAGGCCTTCGAGGACGAATTCGCGCGTCGCCAGCGGAGTGAGGCAATCCGGGAGATGCGCGAAGAGCTGGCCGACTCCGGACTGCGAGACAGCGATCCCGACGCTTGGCGCCACCGCCAGTTCGAGCTTGGCGTGGCCCCATACTTCGCTGACCCCCATGCCGCCGAAGCGCTCACGCCGTTCCGCGTGACGGCGAAGGTCCAGCAATCGGTTTGGCACAGCCTCGGAGATTTCGACCTCATACCGGACCTGGGAAGCCTCCACATCCCGTCGTTTTTCATCCACGGCAGGCATGACCCGATCCCGCTCGAGTCGACGGAACGCGCTGCCAGTGCCATGCGAGCTCGGTTGCTCGTCCTTGAGCAGAGCGGACACGTTCCGTACGTGGAACAACCGGATGCGCTCTTCGCAGCGATCGAGCAATACCTCGCGGAGACGACCCTGACCGACGGGTGGCACGATGCCCAGCAGCATCGAGGATGAAGAAGAGCTGTTCGTAACGACGACCGACATCGACGGCCACACGTATAGCGTCACCGTCCGCGTGGACTTCGATGGTATCGAGCACGTCGGACACCTCTACTTCCGTGACTCGGAGTGGGAAGAGGACGAAGGGGTGCGCGACCACGGGACTATCCCGGGACGGAGCCGAGAAGACATACAGGCCTCCGCGCGATCACTTACCAATCACGATCTCACCCTCCGCCATCGTCGAGCGGTGACCGAGAAACGGCGCTTCAGCGGACTCCGCCAGCTGACGCAGGAAGTCCTGGCGCAGATCCGCTACCTGAACAAGGTGGCCACGTCCATGCGCGCCGGACTGCTGGATGTCGAGGAAGCCGCGACCGAAATCGCCAACACTGAAGAGCGGCTTCATGACATGGTCGGGCAACTCCGCACGTTCGCCGGCGTCGCGACCTGAGGCTCGGAGCACCGGGCTATATTGAGGGTGAAGGCCACGGGCGAAGTGGGATTCGCGCACCCTGTTTGCCCTTTGCGCTTTGCGCTTTGCGCTCTGCCCTCGCAACATGGACCCGCAGGTCGCCGCACATCGGCTGAATGAGATCGCCCTGCTCCTCGAGGTCCGTGGCGAGAATCCATTCAAGGCACGGGCCTTTGCGTCCGCGGCGCGCACCATCCAGGGACTCGACGACGAGGACATCACGCCGCTGGTGCGTTCGCGCGCCATCGCGGACCTGCCGGGAATAGGATCGACAACCTTGGCCGTCCTTGCCGATCTCGTGGAGACGGGTGATTCGGAATATCTCGACTCGTTGCGCGAGACTACGCCCGAAGGTCTCGTCGAAATGCTCCGCATCCCGGGGCTCGGCCCAAGCAGGATCCATCGCATTCACACGGGACTCGGCATCGAAACGGTCGCCGACCTCGAGGTCGCCGCGCGAGACGGCCGCCTGGCGAGCCTTTCCGGCTTTGGCGAAAAGACAGCGGCCAAGATTCTCCGCGGCGTCGCGGTCCTTCGCGAAACGTCGGGGCAGTTGATCCATTCGGTCGCGACTGGTGAAGCCCAACGTCTTCGGAGAGCGATCGGAAAAGTTCGGGGCGTGTCGCGCGTGGAAATCGCCGGCTCGCTCCGTCGGACGGCGGAAATCGTCCGCGACATCGATCTCGTCGCCGGCTGTGACAGCGCCACACCCGACGTGGCGACCGCAGTCACCAAGATCCCCGGCGTCACCGAAGTTGTCGGAGGCAGTGGACCGTCACTCACGCTGCGCATGGTCAACGGCATTCGGGTAGACCTTCACTGCGTCCCTGACGCTTCGTTCCCGATCGCCCTTTGGCGCGCCACCGGCAGCAAGGAGCATTGCGAGCGTGTCATCGAACAGCTTCGTGAGCGTGGATTCGCCATCCGGGAAGATCGCCTGATCGATGCCGCGGGCCACATTCTTGCCGACGCCGACGAAGAATCTGTGTACCAGAGCGCCGGTCTGGCCTGGATTCCGGAGGAGTTGCGCGAGAATCGCGGCGAGATCGAAGCCGCCCAAACCCGAGCCCTCCCTGATCTGATCAGGCTCGAAGACCTGAAGGGCGCCCTGCACTGCCACTCCAACTATTCGGATGGCACCACGTCAATTTTGCTCTTGGCGCAAGCAGCACAGAAGCGTGGCTGGTCGTACCTCGGCATTTCCGATCACTCACAATCGGCATCTTATGCTGGCGGCCTCGATCGCGACGCCGTCCTTCGACAGCATGATGAGATCGACGCCCTCAATCAGCAATTCGACGGCTTCCGCGTGCTCAAGGGCATCGAAGCGGACATCCTCGCCGACGGGACCGTCGACTATGCCGACGATCTGCTCGACCGCTTCGACTACGTGATCGGCTCCATCCACTCGCGGTTCAGCATGGACAAGACGCAGATGACCGAGCGGATTCTCAGGGGCATGAGCGATCCCCGCCTGACGATCCTCGGACACCCGACCGGGAGGTTGTTGTTGACCCGGGAACCGTACCCGGTCGACATGGAAGCGATCATGGACTTCGCCGCGGGAAGCGGCATTGCGCTGGAGCTCAACTGCGATCCACATCGGTTGGACCTGGACTGGCGGTGGCTTCAGCTGGCTCGCAAGCGCGGCGTGACCATCGAGGTGGGCCCTGACGCGCACTCCCCCGATGAACTGTCCTACCTCGACTTCGGGATCCACATCGCGCGGAAGGGATGGCTTGAAGCAGCGGACGTGCTGAACACGGGGAGCGCGGACCATGTCCTTCGCTTTGCACGGGCACGGCGGAAGGCGACGGCGCCCAGTCCATCACATGGCGCGTAAGGGCCCGGGCCCCAGGCAGCCGCTCTCGCAACGCCGGCCGAAAGCTGCCCGGCAGAGCAAAGCTGTGCCGCTGTCCCGAACAAAGGGCCCCCCGACAGCAAAGCTGCGACCGTCGAAACCCCAGACCACCATCGCCGCGACGCGGAAGGCATCAGGTGCGCGCGGTGCGGCGACGCGTCGCATCGATCCACGGAAGCTTCGCGAACACGGCGCCGCCATTTTCGCCGGGCTCTCGGCGCTTTATCCGGACGCGCACTGCGAACTGGACTACCAGAACGCCTTTCAACTTCTGGTCGCTACCATTCTCAGCGCCCAGTGCACCGATCGCCGCGTCAACATGGTCACTCCGGTGCTGTTCGCGAGATATCCGGATGCGCCCGCCCTTTCCGCCGCCCGCCAGGAAGATGTCGAGGAGATCATCCGCAGCACCGGCTTCTTCCGGAACAAGGCCCGGAACCTGATTGCGATGGCCGGCGCCGTCGTCGAGCAGCACCAGGGCCAGGTTCCCGCGTCAATGGACGATCTGGTTCGGCTCCCCGGTGTGGGACGCAAGACCGCGAACGTCGTCCTCGGCAACGCCTGCGGCGTCAACGCCGGTGTCGTGGTCGACACGCACGTCCAGCGTCTATCGGCGCGACTCGGCCTAACGAGCGAGACTGACCCCGAAAAGATCGAGCGGGTCCTGATGGACCTTTTCGAACAGGATCGCTGGACCCTGCTGTCTCACCTGCTCATCTGGCACGGTCGCCGCGTCTGTGACGCCAGGAAGCCGCGCTGCGGGGACTGCACCCTCTCCACCATCTGTCCGTCGGCGTTCAAAGTCTGACGCAATCCGAAACCGGATGGGAGACGTGAGAAGTGAGATAGACTGCCATTCCGATCAAATCCGATATGATCGGAAGCAGCTTATCTCAAGTCTCCCATCTCACATCTCCCATCCCGGAACTAGATTCTTGCTCCGCGCCGGATTCGCGGCTGATTGCTCCCCATTCAATCGCAAATGAAGAAGGCAACTCTCGTCACGTCCAAGGGCACTCTCGTCGCCGAGCTGTACGACAAGGAAGCTCCGATCACCGTGGCCAACTTCGAGAAACTCGCCAACAGCGGGTTCTATGACGGGACGCGATTCCATCGCGTCATCCCCGACTTTATGGTGCAAGGCGGCGATCCCTATTCGCGCGGCGGAGAACACGCCAAAGGTCCCGTTGGCACGGGCGGACCAGGCTACAAAATCAAGTGCGAAACGGCTGGAAACCCGCACAAACACGCCGTCGGATCGCTCGCCATGGCGCATGCGGGGAAGGACACCGGCGGCAGCCAGTTTTTCGTCGTCCTGAGCGAGGCCAATACCCGGCACCTCAACGGCGTGCACACCGTCTTCGGCAAGGTCACCGAAGGACTCGACGTTATTCCGCTCATCCGGCAGAATGATGAGTTGACGTCTGCCCGCGTGGACTGATCACTCCAGCCCCGAACCTCACATGTCGGAACTCGAACCTACGGACAAGCGCTCGGCTGTGGTCGGCCTGATCGTCACCAGCATTGCGCTCTTCATTTTTGCCTTCACCATCGTTCAGCTGACCAACGCGAAGTTTGCGGGGGACGAAGGTCACGCCGAGGCTTCGAAGTAGCGGCGTCGCGTCGCTGGGTGTACCGGCGCGGAACTCAGTGAAATGACGCAGAGATCCGTTCCCGAGCCACCGCTCTGCGTCGATCTGGATGGGACCCTCATCGAGGGTGACACGCTCAGGATCTCGTTATGGTATCTCGCGCGCCGGGCACCGTGGACCCTCCTCGCGGTGCCATTCCTCCTCCTGAGAGGGCGCCCGGCCCTGAAGCGCTACGTGGCCCGTCGTCATGTGCCCGACCCGGCCAGCCTGGTCTGGCGCCATGAGGTGCTGGCCTTCCTCCGCGAGGAACGAAGCCGGGGACGGCAGATCATCCTCGCCACGGCGGCGGACCGGTTGGTAGGCGAGGCGGTAGTTGCGTATCTGGGCCTGTTCGACGGTCTGGTCGCCACCGACACGGGTGCCAACTTGAAAGGCACGCGGAAGGTGGCACATATCAGGAAATCGTTGAACTGCAACGACTTCGACTATATCGGCGATAGCCCGGCGGATATTCCGATCTTTCGCGTGGCCCGTGTGGGTTACCTGGTGGCGCCTTCGAGGTCGCTGCGCGAGGCGGCCCGTTTGGTGGGACGAATCGCCCGCGAGTTCCACGTGACCTCCGCCGGGGACGCTCCACGGATCTGACCGCCGTCGGGTTCGACCGGCCTGGAAGATGTAGCTTTGCGGGACGCAGAACCCGGTGGCGTCGCGCCGCCTTCCCGCCCACTCCCCCGAGAGTCACCGGACAGATGCTCTCCCGATCGGAAGCGCTCGAATTGATGCAGGAGTACACGGCCAGTGATTCGCTGCGGAAGCACATGCTGGCGGTCGAGGGGGCCATGCAAGCCTACGCCGAGCGGTTCGGCGAGGACGTCGAGCTGTGGGGGCTAGCAGGCCTGCTGCACGACTTCGATTACGAGCGCTGGCCTAACGAGGCGCACGCGCCGGACCAGGAGCATCCCGCCGAGGGCGTGAGGATCCTGCGGGCGCGCGGGGTCGAGGAGCCCGTGTTGCAGGCAATCCTCGGTCACGCGAACCACAGCGGTGTTCCCCGCGACACGCTCATGGCGAAGGCGTTGTTCGCGATCGACGAATTGACCGGCCTCATCACGGCGACGGCGCTCGTTCGCCCTTCGCGCAGCCTTAACGACGTGGATGTTCGGAGTGTCCAAAAGAAGATGAAGGACAAGGCATTTGCCCGGGGCTGCAATCGCGAGGACATCGTCGAAGGCGCTGCCGCGCTGGGAATCGACCTGCCAGAGCACATCCAGTTTGTGCTCGATGCAATGCGGGCGCGGGCGGACTTGCTTGGTCTTGGCGGCCTGACGCCGGCATCGGCGTGAAGGAGCCGACAGTCAACGGTTCACCCCCCGAGCGCGTTTTGAGGAGGACACTACGCAACCCATTCGTGACCGCCATCGCCCTCCCTCTCAGCCCGGATGCCCTCGCGGCGCCGGCTCGCGTACGTGCCGTGTCTGGTGACACGCCGCGCGAGCGCGAGCACGCGCTGGTCATCGCCGCACAGCGCGGCGAGACCGAGGCGTTCGCGGACCTGGTACGCCTGCACCAGCGGCGTGCCTATACGGTGGCGCGGGCGATCGTGCTCACGCACGAAGACGCGGAGGACGCGGTTCAGGAAGGATTCCTCCACGCCTATCGCGCGCTGGATCGCTTTCTGCCTGACCAGGCGTTCGGCGCGTGGCTGCATCGGATCGTGGCGAACGCCGCGCTCGACATCACGCGTCGCAAGAAAGTGCGCGATGCCGATGCCCTGGCCGACACGATCGCGTCGCCGTTTCGCGATCCTGGCGAGTCCGATGAATTGCGACGGCGGTTGCGCCAGGCGTTGACCACACTGGGCGAGCGGCAACGCGCCGTGATCGTCCTGCATGACATCGAAGGATTCAAGCACTCGGAGATCGGTCGGATGCTCGGCATTCCGGAAGGAACCGCGCGCTCCGATCTCCACCACGCCCGGGCGCGTTTGCGCCAGGAACTTGGTCCAGTCCGGAGCCATCTATGAACATCGTGCATGACGACGACCGCGATCCTCGCGACGACGAGTTGCATGCCGCGTTGCGCGTCGAATACGGGCTTCCGGCCGAGAGTTCGTATTGGGCCTTCCTCGAGCGCCGCATCATGGCGCGCATCACATCGGAAGGCACCCGCGAATGGTGGTCGCACTTCCCCGCCTGGAGCCGGGCCGGCCTGGCCGCGGCCGCGTTGGCGTTGATGGCCGCGGGAGTTGCCGCGTGGCAGACGCGAAAGGCGCAGGATCTCATCGCCTGGCAGGAACTGCTCGAGTCACCCGCTGAGATGCCCCTGATCGAATCCGCCGGCGGCGAGCGTAGCCGCCAGCGCGAAGCCACCCTGCGCTATCTCATCACGCGCTAGGAGTGCGCGCCATGCAACAGTCCAAGAACCTCGCAATCACCTTCCTCCTGGGCGCCGTGCTCGTGGGCGGCGCCCTGGGATTCACCGCTGACCGCGTCATGCTGCGGGAGCGGATCGCACAGCGCGAACCCGGCCGGGGGTCGCTTGCCGATCGTCTCCAGCTCGACGCGTCGCAACGCACGCGGCTCGATTCGATCATCGACGATCGCCACAAGCGGTACGACCTCATCATGGGGGCCGTGCGTCCGGCGTTGGACTCGAGCAAAAAGCGCTTTCGCGACGAGATCCGTCTCATGCTCACGCCGACGCAACTCACCGAGTTCGAGAAGGTGCTCGCGGAGATGAGCAGCAGCAACAACAAGACTCGCGACGACGACAACTGAGATGCGTTACTTCCTTTTAGCCGCGCTCGTACCGGCGGCGCTTTCGGCACAGGTGGCGCCCGGTCCCGCGCGCCCCATCACGCTGGCAGAGGCGGTCGACCTGGCGAAACGGAACTCGCCGCAGACGATCGCGGCGCGGAACAACATCAACGCCAACGAAGCGACGGTCCGGACACGCATGTCCGCGTTCTTTCCGACGCTCAGCGGAAGCTTTTCGTCGGGATGGGCCGCCGGACAGGTGTTTGACAACAGAGGCGACATCGTCGATCGCAACAGCACCACGCCTTGGAACTGGAGCCGACGGCTCTCGGCAAACTGGCTGCTGTTCGATGGCGGCGACCGGAACTTTCAGCTCCGGGCAGCCCGGGCCAATGTCGCGGCGGCAGAGGCCAACGAGGTCGCGGCCGACTTTTCCATCGCGTACTCGGTGTCCCAGCAGTACTACGCCGCACTTGCAGCCCGCGAAAGCCGTTCGGCCGCAATGACGGCCCTCGCTGAGGCGGAGCAGAATCTCCGCGCGGCGAACGCAAGAGTCGCCGCCGGCGCGGCGACCCGGTCCGACTCTCTCCGGGCCATCATCGCGGTGGGCAACCAGCAGCTCGCGGTGCTCAGCGCCGAGAATGACTTGCAGAACGCCAACGCCGCCTTGTCACGGCTGGTGGGGGTCAATTTCACCGTGACCGCCGCTGACGCCGACACAGCGCTCGCCCCTGTCGCCGCGGATAGCGCGCAACTTGCTCAGTTCCTGGTAACGTCGCCCGCGCTGCGGTCGTCGCAAGCCAGCCTCTCGGCGGCCAGCGCCGGCGTGAAGTCCTCGCGCACCGACTACTGGCCCACGCTCTCGGCGAGCTACGGAATCACCAACAACATCGCCGACACCAGCTTTCATGTCTGGCAGGGACGCACCCTGCAGAACAAGTCGTTCGGGCTCTCCATGTCCGTGCCGATTTTCAACGGCCTCGCGCGCGAAGAGACCGTGCAGCGGGCGCGCATCGCTGAGATGAACGCCCGGGCGTCGCTTCGCGACGCGGAACTTCTCGGCCAGCAGCAGCTGGTGCAGTACGTCGGGCAGCTCCGGCTGGCCCAGGCGCGCATTGCCATCCAGCAGGCGTCACTCGAGGCGGCGCTCGAGGACCTTCGCGTGCAGCAGCAGCGCTACCAACTCGGCGCATCCACCCAACTGGAGCTGCTGACAACGCAGACACAGCTTAACAGCGCCCGGTTCAATCTCGTCAACGCTCGATACCAGATCCGCATCGCCAAGGCGCAGCTCGAGCAGCTGCTCGGCCGCGAGATCAGGTAACCAACGACTCCAATCATTCCGTGAACACTTCGATGCCTACCATCGTCCGCCCTGGTGCGGCGCTTTATCGCCGGGGCCGGTCGCGACTGGTGCTTGCCCTTCTCCTCGTTGCCGCCGGTTGCCGCGGCGAGAAGGCCCAGACGCTTCCCATAGAGACAGCCGCCGTCACGCGGCGCTCCATCGTGTCCGAAGCGACTGCCTCAGGACTGGTCGAGCCGATCAACGTCATCGAGGTGAAGTCGAAATCCTCGGGACAGATCACTGAAATGACCGTGGAGACCGGGACGCTCGTCACCAGGGGACAGTTGCTGATCCAGTTGGACCCGCGCGACGTCAATCAGCAGTTGCAGCAGGCTGAGGCGGACCTCACGGCCACGAGGGCCAAGCTCGAGGTATCGAAAGCGCAGAAGGAACGCAACGACAAGATGTACGCGGACAAGATCATCACGGCGCAGGAGTACGAGGCGGCGCAGCTCGACTACGCGAACTCGGTCGCGGCCGAGATCAGGTCCCGTTCCACCGTCGACATTGCCAAGCAGCGTGTCGAGGAAGCGGATGTGAGAGCACCGGTCGCCGGCACGATCATCGAGAAGCCGGTCTCGTTAGGCCAGGTCATCGCGTCGGCCACGAATAGCGCCAGCGGCGGCACGATCCTGCTGAAGATGGCCGACCTGACCAGAGTCAGGGTACGCGCGCTGTTCAACGAAACCGACATCGGGGCCGTCGTTCCCGGCCAGCCCGCCACGGTCACGGTGGATGCCTTCCCCGACCGGCCGTTCGGCGGCATCGTGGAGAAGATCGAACCCACGGCCGTGGTGCAATCCTCGGTCACAATGTTCCCGGTGCTCGTCACGCTCGACAACCGCGAAGGCCTGTTGAAGCCGGGCATGAACGGTGAGGTCACCGTCCTGGTCGAGCGGCGCGAGGATGTCCTGTCCATTCCTAACGACGCCGTGCGGCAGACGCGCGAGGCCGCCGCGACGGCGCGGCTGGTCGGGCTCGACCCCGACAGCGTCGTGGCGGCGGTGCAGGAACAGATGCGCGCCCTCGGTGGCGGCGGCACGGGAATGCCTAACGGCGACGGCGCCAACGGGAACGGGCGCAGTGCCGGACGCGGCGGCACGGGCGTCGTTTCACGCGGCGATGTCGACGTGACCGTGATCCAGGGTGGCGCGCCGGGCGGGCGGCAGGGTGCCCAGATGCCTGAGGTCACCGATGCCCAGTGCACGCAGGTTCGGGACGCGTTCGCCAAGGCGCCGACAGCGCAGACCACGTTGCAGGGCCTGCGAGGCCGCGTGCAGAGCGGCGAAATCGACCAGCAGCGGTCGCGCACCATCTCCGACTCGATTTACAAGGCCGTCGGACTCGATGGCATGGTGGCTCGCGCCTGCCAGTTCCGTGATCGCCAGGCTGGCGGCCGCGGAGGCGAAGGACGCACCGGTACGGCTGGCGGAAGCCCGCCCGCCGCGAGCCCCCAGGCCGCCGGTGGCGAGAACAGTGGCGCGTCGGGACGTCGCGGCGGACGCCGTGGCGGGAACAACGCGGCCCTCATGGCCGGCATGGACGTCCCGGTGAACCAGGCTTCGCCGCGCCGGCAGGCGGCGCGCCCGGCACTCGTGTACGTCGCGTCAGGCACGGGGTTCGTGCCGCGCGTCATTCGCGCCGGTATGAGCGACCTGGATTACACCGAGGTGGTCAGCGGACTGCAGGAAGGCGAGCAGGTGCTGCTGATGACGGCGCTGGCGATGCAGGCCTCCCGTGATTCCGCGCTCGCGCGCATGCGGGGCAGAGGCGGCATGCCTGGAATGACGACGGGTGCCCCCGGCGGACAGCCCGGTGGTGGTCGCGGCCGCGGCCAATAGGAGGCGCCAATGCTGTTCGGTGAAATTCTTGCAGTCGCGTTAGGCGCGCTCCGCGCCAACAAGCTGCGTTCCATGCTCACGATGCTCGGCATCGTGATCGGCGTCGGCGCAGTCATTGCCATGATCGCGCTGGGCAACGGCGCGCAGCAGCAGGTGAATGACCGCATCAAGGCGTTGGGCACGACGCTCCTGACGGTTCAACCCGGCCAGCAACGGACCGGCGGCGGTTTCGCATCCGAGGCGGACAGGGCTCCGCTCACCCTGAAGGACGCCGCGGCGCTCGAGGAACGCGGAAACAACATCGCGGCCGTGCAGCCGCAGATGTCGCGCAACTTCCAGGTGCAGTTCAAGAACAAGAACACGAACGTCCGCGTGCTCGGCACCTCGCCGAATTACAACGAGGTGCGGAACTACAAGATGGAGTACGGGCGCATGTTCACGCCCGCCGAGGACTTCACCAAGCAACGTGTCGCGGTTATCGGACCAGCCGTGCTCACGATGCTCGAGGTGACGAGTCCCGAGGCGATTGTCGGAGAGCCCATCCGCATTCGGGGCATCCAGTTCATCGTCGTCGGCGTCCTGGCGTCAAAGGGTTCCGGCACGGGTTTCGGCAATCCGGACGAGCAGCTCCTCATCCCGATCCAGACCGCGAGGTATCGCATCTTCGGCAACGACCGGCTGCAGGAAATCGGCGTGCTGGCGAAGAACGAGGAAGGCATTCCGCTGGCCATGGCGGACATCCAGAAGATCCTCCGACGCGAGCACAAACTGCGGGCCAATCGTCCCGACAACTTCCAGATCCGGAATCAATCCGACTTCCTGACGAACCTGGCGGAGACGACGCAGGTGTTCACGCTGCTGCTGGCGGGCATCGCGGCCGTCAGCCTGCTGGTCGGCGGGATCGGCATCATGAACATCATGCTCGTGTCGGTCA
>CAZSNV010000036.1:0-26571 GCA_964608035.1 uncultured Gemmatimonadaceae bacterium
GTGCGGTGAACGTGTTGAGCTCCGACGATCCGGTGCGGGTCTTCCAGGAATTCGCCACGCTGGACCTGCTCTCCGGCGGCCGCGCCGAGATCATGGCCGGGCGCGGGTCATTCATCGAGTCGTATCCACTGTTCGGCTACGATCTCGACGACTACAACGAGCTCTTCGCGGAAAAGCTCGACCTGCTGCTGACCCTGCGAAAGTCAACACACGTGACGTGGCGTGGGAAGCACCGCGCTCCTATCGAGAACCGCGGCGTCTACCCGCGGCCGGTGCAGGATCCGCTGCCGGTGTGGATCGCGGTGGGCGGAACGCCGCAGTCGGTCGTTCGCGCCGGCACGCTGGGTCTCCCTCTCGCCGTGGCGATCATCGGCGGTTCTCCCGCACAGTTCATTGACCTCGTGGAGTTGTACCGGCAGGCTGGACGCGACGCCGGCCACGATCCGGGGACGCTCAAGGTGGGCATCAACTCACACGGCTTCGTCGCCGACACGTCCCGTCAGGCGGCGGATGATGCGTGGCCGCCGTACCTCGACACGATGGGGCGGATCGGACGCGAACGCGGATGGCCGCCGCCAACGCGGCAGCGTTATGAGGCAGAGCGTTCGCCGCGCGGGGCCATCCTTGTCGGCGACCCCCAGGAAGTGATCGACAAGATCCTGTTCGAGCACGAGCTGTTCCGCATGGATCGCTTCCTGATCCAGTTCAGCGTGGGCTCCATGCCGCACGCCAAGATGCTGCGAGCGATCGAGTTGTTCGGAACGAAAGTGGCTCCGGCGGTCAGGCAGGCACTGGGACTGCCAGCTGCGTGCTGATTGCTGCTTACTGCTGCTTCCGCTGCGCGCTGGTGCTGGTGACAGCAAGGAGCACCAGCTCAAGCACGCAGCATCAGCAGTAGCAAGAAGCAATCAGCACGCAGCTTTTGTTCAGGGGTGACTGGCTCTGCGCATGTCGTACCAACAAGATTGCGGCATGCCATCGTTTCGCGTCCAGATCATAAGACAGGCCGTGACTCGCTCCATGCTCGCAGCGGAGGCCGCAACCGGATTCGGCGACATGATCAAGGCGGTCGTGGACGTGGAGCGCGGTGTCATGGCCATCGGCGCCGAGCTTCAGTCCGACGAGGAAGCCGTGTTGCTGGACGATGGATCACGGCAGTCGGACCTCTGGGGCATCAACTTGTACCCGGGCGACTCCGGAGACGGCTGGCTCGAGTACGATTCCATGATCAACGTTCGACCGGCGCAGGGGAATCGAACTCGAGGCGTCGATGATGAGGCAACCCGCGCAATGGTCCGCCGGGTCGTCTACACACTGGTGAGTGACGCATGACGACCGCGCCGATGCACCAAGGTCTGTCTGAGCGATGGATGGCGTTTTCCCTGCTGGAGCAGATGGGCAACATCGGGAGCGAGGTGGGCCGAACCATCCGCGCGCATGCGACGGGAAACGCGGGGCGTTTCGACAAGGCGCTTGCCCGCGCGCTCGAGCTTTTTGATCTCACCGCCTCCGATCCCAGATGGCGTGACGGGCGACGCCGCGAAATCTGCCGCGCCCGCGAAGAGTTCTGCCGTTTGTTTTTTGACGAATCAGTGGACGCTGATTCGGCGGCGGGACTTGAACGGTACTTCCTGCATTTCGCAGTGGCCGCCAACCGGCAGCATGCGGAATCGCTGAAAGCCTGACGACGCTTGCTGCAATTCCGGCCGCGGTCGAACCGGTCGGCATGGCCAACGGGTTGCGGATGAAGCATGTTGCGCTCAACCACCACTCAATCGACCATGCGGTTCTCCGTTCTGACTCTACTCGCGTCGCTGCTCGTCGCCACGGACGCGGCGGCCCAGGCTGCTCCTCCCATCGCCTTCACCGGCGCCACGTTGATCGACGGTACCGGGCGAGCGCCGGTCGCAAACGCGGTCATCCTGGTCAACAACGGTCGCGTCGTCGCCGCCGGACCAGCAGCACAAGTCACGATCCCCAGGGACGCGGAGCGTATTGCGCTCACCGGCAAGTTCATCATCCCCGGGCTGATCAACTCGCACGGCCACGTCAACACGCCTGACGATCTGAAGACATACGCCGCCTACGGCGTGACCACGATCGTCAGCCTCGGCGGGGAAAACGAAGCCGTGTTTGCCGCGCGCGCGGCCCAAAACGTGCCGTCGCTCAATCGCGCGCGAGTCTACGTATCGGGTCCCGTCCTCACGCCGCAAACGCCTGACGAAGCACGAACCCAGGTCGCCGGTGTCGCGGGCCAACGCGTTGACTGGGTGAAGATCCGCGTCGACGACAACCTCGGCACCACGGCAAAGATGACGCCCGAGGTCTATCGGGCCGTGATTGACGAAGCGCACAAACGCGGCCTTCGCGTCGCCGCTCACTTGTATTACCTGGCCGACGCGAAGGGACTGCTCGATGCCGGCGCCGACTTTATCGCTCACAGCGTACGCGACGTGGAAGTGGACGCGCCCTTCGTGTCGGCGCTCAAGGCATCCAACCGATGCTATACGCCGACGCTCATGCGCGAAGTGTCGACATTTGTCTACGAATCCACACCAGACTTTTTCGCGGATTCTCTCTTCCTCAAGCATGCCAACCAGGCGTGGATCGCCGCGGGTCGCGATACTGCGCGACAGCGGGCGACCCGTGCAAGCAGCTCGGCGCAGAAGTACAAGGCACAGCTTCCCGTCGCGAGCAGGAACCTGAAGGTGATCGCCGACGCCGGCGTTCCTGTCGCCATGGGCACGGATACCGGCCCTATGGGCCGCTTCCAGGGCTACTTCGAGCTGATGGAGCTCGAACTCATGGCCAAAGCGGGGATGGCGCCATCCGCGGTGCTCGGCTCCGCCACCAGCGTCGCCGCGCGCTGCATGGGCCTCGATCGCGACCTCGGCACGATCGAAACAGGAAAGTGGGCGGACTTCGTCGTGCTCGACGCAAACCCGATTGCCGACATGACCAACGTCCGTCGAATCAACTCGGTCTGGATCGCCGGCAACCGCGTCCCGCGGTAGCCCCCTCGCGTGAAGGTCCATCTGGTCGACGGCACGTACGAGCTGTTCCGCTCTTACTATGGGGCGCCGCCGGCCATGGCCGGCGGCCAGCAAGTCGGCGCGACACGCGGCATCATGCGCTCGCTGCACTCGCTCCTGCGCGAGGACGGCGTCACGCACGTCGGCATTGCGTTCGACACGGTGATCGAATCCTTCCGGAATGACCTGTTCGAGGGCTATAAGACGAGCTTCGGCGTCCCCGACGACCTGATGTCGCAGTTTCCGCTGGCCGAGCGAGCTGCCGAAGCGTTAGGCATGACCGTATGGCGCATGATCGAGTTCGAGTGCGACGATGCGCTGGCGACCTATGCCGCGCGCGCGGCGGCCGACCCCGAGGTGGAGCAGGTGGTGATCTGCTCCCCGGACAAGGACCTCGCGCAGTGTGTGCGAGGCCATCGCGTCGTGTGCCTCGATCGGATGCGGCGCCGCGTGCTCGACGAGGCGGGCGTCGTGGAGAAGTTCGGGGTCACGCCCGCATCCATCCCCGACTGGCTCGCGCTGGTGGGCGATGATGCTGACGGCATTCCGGGAGTTCCGCGCTGGGGCGCGCGCTCGGCGTCAGTTGTACTGGCGCACTACGGGCACGTCGAGTCAATTCCCGACGACGCGTCGAAATGGAAGGTGTCGGTGCGCGGCGCCGCGGCGTTGGCCGACAGCTTGCGGCACCACCGGATTGAGGTTGGTCTCTATCGCACGCTGGCAACGCTGCGTGAAGACGCGCCGCTTGTCGAAACACTCGAGGACCTTCGGTGGCAGGGTGCTCGTCGAGAAGAGTTGACCGAGTTCTGCGCACAGATTGGCGACAACGAATTGGTCGGGCGGGTGGAACGGTGGCGGTAGCTATTCGTGATTCGTGATCGTGATTCGTGATCGTGAGGCGTGATCGTGAGGCGTGATCGTGAGGCGTGATCGTGAGGCGTGACTCGTGACTCGTGACTCGGCAGTACCTGTGGCCCGTGGCCTGTGGCCTGTGGCCTTGTCATTCGCGCTCCTCCTCTCGGGCTGCACAGCGCGTGAGCCCGCACGACCCAACGTTGTCGTCATCCTCGTCGACGACCTTCGCTGGGATGACATCAGCATAGCAGGGCATCCGTTCGTGCAGACGCCGGCGATCGACAGACTCGCGCGCGAGGGGACGCGATTCCTGAATGCATTCGCTACCACGCCGCTCTGCTCACCCAGCCGGGCCGCGATCCTCACTGGCCAGTACGTCCACACGAACGGGATCATCGACAACACGGCGCGCGACTCGGCGAGTCACCGCCTGAGCACGTTCGCCGTTCCGCTGATGAACGCTGGCTACGAAACCGGATTCTTCGGCAAGTGGCACATGGGGAACGACGACACGCGCCGTCCGGGCTGGACCCACTGGGTCGCGATGAAAGGACAGGGTGAGGCGATCAACCCCAACCTCAATGTCGACGGCGAGCGTCGGATGGTGCAGGGCCATGTGACGGACGTGCTGACGGAATACACCGTGAATTTCATGCGCCGGTCGCGCGGCAAGCCGTTCCTGGTCTTCCTGGCGCATAAAGCCCTGCATCCGAACGTGGAGCAGCGAGACGACGGGAGCGTGGCGCAGCTTCAGAATCAGAGCGGAGGGTTCATCCCCGCCGATCGTCATCGCGGTCGTTATGCACAGGCCGTGGTACCGCGTCGACAAAATGCGACAGTCGCTCCGCAGCGGAAGCCGGCGCTGCAGCGCGCGATTCCCGGCTTGCCACCGCTTTCTCCCGCAACGGGAACTCCAGACCGCGACATTCGCGGCCGATTGGAAATGCTGCTCGGCGTCGATGAGAGCCTGGCGCTAATCGACAGCGCTCTACGCGAGATGGGTGAGTTGGACAACACGGTCGTGATCCTCACCAGCGATCACGGTTACTTCTATGGAGAGCACGGGTTGAATGAGGAACGTCGCCTCGCGTACGAGGAGACCATCCGCATTCCGTTGATCGTTCGCTATCCACCAATGTCGCGTCCTGCGAGCACGCCTTCGCAGATGGCGCAGGCGATCGACCTCGCACCGACGATTCTTGCCCTGGCAGGCGTGAGTGACACCGTGCGTCGTCACGGGGCATCACTGGTGCCAATCCTCGATGGCAGCGCCACGACATGGCGGTCGTCGGTGCTGGTGGAGTACTACACCGACCAGGTCTTCCCGCGCACGCTGACGATGGGCTATCAGGCGGTGCGCACGGAACGACTCAAGTACATCCACTACCTCGAGCTGCCGGGCATGGATGAGCTGTACGATCTCGGAGCGGACCCCTTCGAGTTGAACAACCTGATGGGAACCGAGGAGGGCAAGCGTCTGCTTCCTACGCTCGAAGCAGAACTCAAACGAATTCAGCGAGACACAGGATATGACTCGACTTTTCGTGGTTACCGGTAGCAGCTCAGAGCTCAGAGCTCAGAGCTCAGAGTGCCGAGGTCTGAATTGATGAGCAGTTCACGATTCACGATTAACGATTCACGATTCACCCTGGCGTTGTTACTCGCCTTCGCTTGCTCGCCAGCGGAGCAAGTAGAACCGCCCAACACCCGAGCACCCGGTGAAGCCCCACCCGGCATGGTGTGGATCCCCGGCGGCCGATTCGATATGGGCAGCGAGAGCCCGCTCGCCGCGCTCGAGGAAGGCCCCGTGCACTCCGTCGAGGTTGACGGCTTCTTCATGGATGTGCATACGGTCACGAACGCGCGGTTTCGTGAGTTCGTGGACGCCACTGACTACGTCACGATCGCTGAACGCGTGCCTGACGAGGTGGCGCTGATGCGTCAGTTACCGCCAGGCACGCCAGCGCCGCCCGCCGGATCACTCGTGCCCGGCTCGCTGGTCTTTACCCCGACCGCCGGCCGCGTAGACCTGCGCGACTGGTCACAGTGGTGGCGGTTTGTTCCCGGTGCCGACTGGCGTCATCCGAAAGGTCCGGGGAGTTCGATCGATGGTCTGGACGACCATCCCGTGGTGCATGTGGCCTGGGATGACGCCATCGCTTTCGCGACCTGGGCGGGCACGCGATTGCCAACCGAAGCCGAGTGGGAGTTCGCGGCGCGCAGCGGTCGCGAGCACGCCGAGCACGTTTGGGGCGAGGGGCGCTACGATTCGGCGCACGCGCAGGCACATATCTACCGCGGGGTCTTTCCGACGCACGACGCCGAGCCTGTGCGCGTCGGCACGCACGCACCTAACGCGTTCGGTCTCCACGACATGTCGGGCAACGTGTGGCAGTGGACGCTGGACGCGTTCAGCGCCGGCGCCTACCAGAACGACAAGTCGCGCGGTGTCACGCGCAATCCCCTGACCGACACGACATCGACGCCGGTGCGCACGCTGCGCGGTGGCTCGTACCTCTGCAGCGACGACTACTGCCGGGGCTATCGCGTCAGCGCGCGCAGTCCCAACGCTCGCGACAGCGGAGCGTCGCACATCGGCTTCCGCACGATCATGACCGTTTCACAATGGAAGGTGTGGATCACGAGCCGGAAGACGAGCTGAGCCGGATTTTCCGCTCGACCTCGCTTGCAAAAGCCCCATTAAACGTTCACGGTGTAACAGCGTGGCGTTGCTCATCGAGCCGCGTGAACCGTCATTTGCAGTTTATCTCACATCTCCCATCTCCCATCTAAGAATCATGCGTTGGCAGGATTTGAGACGAAGCAGCAACGTCCAGGATCGCCGCGGAATGCGCGGCGGCATCCCCATCACCGGCGGCATCGGACTGGTTGTGGTCCTGGTCATCGCCGCGCTGACGGGAGTGAATCCCCTGCAGCTGCTGGGTGGTGGCGCCGAGCCCGGCATGGAGTCCGGACCGCCGGCCGACGATCCCATGCGCGATTTCGTGTCCGCCGTCCTGGGAAGTACCGAGGAGACGTGGAGTGGGCTCTTCAGCGCATCGGGCCAGCAGTATCGCGAACCGTCACTCGTGATATTCAGCGGCGCGACGTCGTCCGGTTGCGGAACGGGACAATCGGCGATGGGTCCGTTCTACTGTCCGGTCGATCAAACGGTGTACATCGACCTCGCGTTCTATGAAGACCTGCGAACGCGCTTCCAGGCGCCTGGTGATTTCGCACAGGCATACGTGATCGCTCATGAGGTTGGGCATCACGTGCAGAACCTGCTGGGCACCATGGAGCAAGTACAGCAGCTCCGGGGCCGGCAGGGTGAGGCCGAGGCAAACTCGATGTCGGTGCGCATGGAGTTGCAGGCGGACTGTTATGCGGGACTCTGGGCGCATCATGCGGAACGCGCCAAGCCACTCCTGGAATCGGGCGATGTGGAGGAGGCTCTGGGAGCCGCGAGCGCGATCGGCGACGATCGGATCCAGCGACAAACGCAGGGCACGATTGTGCCGGAGAGTTTCACGCACGGGTCATCGGCTCAACGCGTGCGCTGGTTCCGCCGCGGTCTTGATACGGGTGATTCGAAGGCGTGCGACACCTTCAACACAAACACGCTGTAGGCGTTGCCTCGCGGATGGCTGGCTTGCGATACGCTGTCAGGAGATAAACCCGATGGAGTATTGAAATGCGTGTAACGTTCAAGACCGCGGCGGTGATGTCGCTGCTGCTGGGGTCCTCATCGATCGCCTCTGCCCAGGCCGACACGACAAAGTCGGACCTCTCGGGGAATTGGGCATTCACGGTCGTCTACGAAGGCGGCCAGGGCTCGCCAACCGTTCGCCTCTCGCAACGTGGCGACACACTGACGGGCCGCTACATCTCCCAGGCCTTCGGTGAACTCGACGTCAAGGGAACCGTGAAGGGGAAAGAGTTCAACTTTGCGTTCACGACTTCGGCGGGCGGTGACCCTTTCACGATGACGTTCAACGGGACCGTCGAATCCAACGACTCCCTGAAGGGAACGGTCGACCTGGGTGGAAACGGATCGGGGACGTTCACCGCGAGACGCCAACCCAATCCGAGTCCAGAGTACGGAGATCAAAGTCCAGGATAATCTGTTAGGCGGCGAACCAGCTGCGGTTGCGGTCGCGCTGTGGAGGCATTTGGGTCGATGTCATTCAGTTTCGGATGAACGATCGAGCGTGTCGGTTGCGCCATTTGTCCGCCACGGCGATTGATCATATCGTTCGCGTGATTCGGATCCCATCTTTCGAGTGAACGACCATGCCCATCGAACGAGCTCCTGCCAAACCGCTGCCGCCAACATATCAACCGCCTGGCGGGACGCCCTACCGTGTCGGTGAGAATGAGTCATGGGGGTCGGTTGCCGCCAAAGCGGGCATTGATGCGCTCGCGTTGATCGAGTTCAACTTCCAGACACGCGACCCTGCGGAGGTCAACTGGTACCTGCGCCGCAACGTGGGTTGTGTTCTGCCCACCGTGGACGGCAAGAACTGGCGCTTCAGTGCCAAGGCGCAGCCCGGAATCATCTATCTCCCGGCGCCTGGCCAAGCCGTCCCGGCCACGCAGCCCAGCGGGATCTGGTATGGGCTGGGCCTGAAAGGAGGTGGCCATTTCTTCGCAATCGGGAAGGACACGATCGAAGCATGGCTCGTCTCGTACGACACCTATGAGGACAACTTCTTTATGAACGTGGACGGATGGCGCATGGGGCCCGGTCTGGGAGGCTCGGTCGGCGTGGTGCTGGTGATCGTAACGTCGCTGGCGCGTCCAGAAGGCCTGCGCGGCCACATGTTCGGCGGTGCGGACTTCGAGGCCAGTCTCGGCGGGCGCTGGTCGTCCGTGGCCAAGTCGCTCGACAAGCTCCAACCTGCCATGCGAGTGCTCAAAGGCGCCAAACACGTTACCAAGGGCGCGATCAAAGTTGCCGAATGGGAAAAGACGCGCGAGGCGGTGAAGAATGCGGCGTCAGCGCTGGGTATGAAGTTCGACGCCGCCGAACCGCAGGTCAACGCATTCGGAGTTCCCGGTGCCGGGATCGGCGCGGAGATCAGCCTGTTTTACGGCTGGGGCACGGTGCAGGTCCACAGTATCTCAAGCGCTCCACCGACCAGCACGGTTGGGCCGTAGAGCCGTCGCCGACGCGTGCGCACACCATGAGCGAGAATGTGCAATGCGGCGTGTTGAGGTTCGCCTGCCGTTGAATGCTATCCGATCGACCGCTGCTTACGCAGTCGCAGGAATCGCCCACCTCGCGACGTAACGGTGGCAGAAGACCCGGTATAACGCCGCGCCGTAGGCCACGTTGAACGGCGTGAACGCGATCAGACTGTTTGTGCTGAGCGGACTCAGGCCGCGTAAGTACAGCAGCGTGAGCGGAATCCAGAACAACAGGCCACGCGCGACGGGCGGCCGCTTGAAATAGCGGCGGCCGAGCCCGAGGAGAATCCCGCCGACGGTGCCCCATGCCGCGCCCATGATGACTACGGGCACGGTCCCGCCAAGTGACCATCCCGGTTCGCGTCCCTCGAGAATCGCGAAGATGCGCATCGCGATTCGACCGCCGATGCCGAGGAAAATGGTTCCCACCACGGCGCCCAGTGCGATCGACGTGATGAAGCTTTGGCGGGGCAGTTGGATTTCCAGACGCACGGAGTCCTCCAATTAGCGAGATGCCTGCGAAAGACGAGCCGAGACTCGAACCGGGCGACGGCGGTACGCTCGTCCCGCCTAACTAGCGACCAACTGCGCCGCGGCTTCCCGCGCGCACTCCGCCAGTACGGCGGCTCCAACAAAGATGCTCTCTTCCGCCGCGATGAAGCCAGGACTATGCGCGGGCGCCGGCTCTCCGCCGGGCTCGCGGGCGCCAATGCGGAGAAAACAGCCGCCGATTTGCTCGAGGTAGCAGGCGAAGTCCTCGCCGCCCATGTTGGTGACGCCGAACGGCACGACGCTGCCTGCTCCCAGCACGCGCTCGGCGGCGCTCCGCGCCCATTGTGCCTCACGCTCCGGATTCACGATGGGCGGCGGCCCCCGTTCAATCGTGACCTTTGCTGATGCGCCGTGGGCGGCGGCAATTGACGCCGAGACGGAGTTCAACTCGGTGTGCAGGGCGGAACGCACCTCAGGAAGCATTGCGCGCAGGGTCCCGGTCAGCAGCACCCGTTCCGGGATCACGTTAGGCGCGGAGCCGCCGTGGATCGAGCCCACGGTGACGATGGCGGCGGCGCCGGGATCGAGCCGGCGCGATACGATGGTCTGGAGCGCTCCGACAATGGCGGCAGCGGCAACGATCGGGTCGATCCCCTCGTGCGGCCGGGCTCCGTGTGCCCCTTTGCCGAGGACTTCGATGGAGAACGAGTCGGCCGCCGCGGCCAACGGACCGGCTTGCGCGACGACCTGCCCGACGGGAAAGCGACGATCCACATGCCCGCCGAAAATCGCCTGTACGCCGTCGAGCGCGCCGCTCGCCAGGATCGCGGGCGCGCCGTTCCCTACCTCCTCGGCAGGCTGCAGGATGATCAGCACATCGCCTCGCGCCGGCTCCCGGGAGAGCAGCATGGCCGCGCCGACTGCCCACGTCGCGTGCACATCGTGTCCACAGGCGTGCATGACGCCGGGAATCTCGGACGCATACGGCAGCGCCGTCGCCTCCTGGATCGGCAGGGCATCGATGTCGCCGCGGATTGCCGTGACCGGTGCAACGCGGTCGGTGCCGGGAACGCGCGCGACTATCCCCGTGCCGGCAACTCGTCGGATGTCATCAATACCGATCGAGCGCAACGCGGCCTCGAGTCGCTCGGCGGTGCGCTCCTCCTTCCAGGATAATTCAGGATGTCGATGCAACGCGCGGCGCAGGTCGATCAGACGGGCGATCTGATCGTTCTTGAAAACTCCGTTCAGCGGCTTATCTGTCACGATTCACGATTCACGAAAGGGTTGTCTCGCGCACCGTCAGGTTATCAATACGATCGCGGTCGACATCGACGCCAAGTCCCGCGCCCTCGGGCACAACCATGGTGCCGTGATCGGTCATCGTCCATTCGGGCGTCACGATGTCCCGTTCCCAGTAGCGGGCGCTGGGTGACACATCGCCGGGTTTGACGAAGTTGGAGAGCGACGCCAGCGCCACATTGTACGCGCGGCCAATCCCGCTTTCCAGCATTCCACCACACCAGACCGGGATTCCGTTCGATTCACAGAAGTCATGGATCGCGATCGACGACGCCAGTCCACCAACGCGTCCCGGCTTGATGTTCACGATCCGCCCGCTGCCCAGGGTGACCATGTCGCGGGCGCGGTCGAGCGACGTGATGGATTCGTCCAGGCAGACCGGCGTTTGCAGCCGGCGCTGCAACTCCGCGTGTCGCACGAGATCATCCCAGGCGAGCGGCTGCTCGATCATCATGAGTCCGAGTTCATCGAGCTGCGCGAGATGATCGGCGTCGTCGAGGGTGTACGCATTGTTGGCGTCGGCCATGAGCGGCGCGTTCGGGCCGGCCGCATCGCGAGCGGCGCGGACGAAGTCCACGTCCGACCCGGGCATGATCTTGATCTTCACCTTGCGATACCCTTCGGCCAGCGCGGCGGTGACGCGCCGTGCCAGTGCATCGGGCGAAGGCTGGATCCCGAGTGAGATTCCTACTTCGATCTCGTGCCGGATGCCGCCCAGCAGCTTCGACAGCGGCATCCCGAGTCGCGCCGCTTCGAGGCCCCAGATGCCCATCTCGACGGCCGCTTTCGCCATGAGATGGCCGCGGACGTCCTTCTCGAGGAGGGGCAGGACGTCGCCGGGCGACGCGATCGCGCGACCGATGACCCCGGGCGCAAGCCACTCCGTGATGGCCAGCCACGCCGTGTCGATCGTCTCCGGCGAGTAGTTAGGCGTCTCACCGGCAACGCACTCGCTCCAGGCGGTCACGCCCGAGGCGTCGCGCAGCTCGAGCAACCCGATCCGCCGCTCGGAAACGACGCCTGACGAGATGCGGAAGGGCTCCTTGAGCGGAAGCCGGATCTCGCGCAGCGTGATGGACGTGAGCTCGATCATGAATCTGCGCCCGATTCCCGGCGCGTCAGGATGTACGCCGGCAATGCACCAGCCTCGGGTCGATGAAAACCGGTCACCTCGAAGCCCCGCGCCAGCAAGGAGGTCAGAACGTCTCGCACCAGGATTCTCCATCGGAAAGCGGGATCGTCCCCGGTATTCCGGATGGCGGCAAAGTCCGATGGGATCTGTACGCGAACGCGTGCGACATCGTCGCCGATGGAGGCCGCGACGGGCTCCCCCTTCTCGTTCAACGGATTGGCGACCGGGGCGTGGCTCACGTCGGATTGGGAGGAACGAATCGTCGAGTCCAACTCCCAGCGCACGATGAATCGATCAGTGGGAAGCGTGCCGTGCAATGTGCTTCCGGTGTTGCCGTACATGTCCGTGACGTACTCGATCGGCATGGCGCCCAGATGATTGATGTTGAAATGCGCGTTGCCGGCCTGCACGGGATCGAACGTCCAGAGCATGGAGCGAACGCCGAGGGCGACGACCTTCTCGCGCTGATACTGCTTGAGCTGCTCGCCAATGCCCTGGCCGCGCAGCTCTTCGCGGACAGCGAGCATGTCAGACCAGTGGACGAGTTCCTGGTTGCGGACCCCGGTCAGTCCGAAGACAAAGCCTGCCATGCGGTCACTGGCGTCGAACGCTCCCGCCGCTACGCCGCCGATCCGCTGGCTGACACGGAGGATTGCCGTGGGCACGCGCTCCGAGAACGACGCGCCCCAGGTTTCATCCTGGAGGGCGACGCAGTCCGCGTAGTCGCGGAGGGAGTGAAGGTCGCGGATGGTGATCAAGTCGTGACTTGTGACTCGTGACTCGGCTGGTCAACAGTCTGGACGCCGTCGAAGGGCGGGACCCCCGCTCGCTACAAAGATCGGGAGTCAACAGCAGCGGGTCCAGCAGATGCTTGCACGATTGAGCCCTCGTGGAAAGGGTCAGAGTGCAGCGCACATGGTCCGCGCCTTGACTACACCGTCCATATCTCCTTCAGAACCCGCCGGAAGTTGTCTCCCAGCACGAGACGGATGTCTGCGTCCGAGTATCCACGGCGAATGAGCCCCTCGGTCAGATCGAATACGCGCTTCGGATGATCCACGCCCTCGATGTCCAACTTCGCGCGGAAGGCGTAGATCGGACTGAGATTGCGTAGCGATTGCTGTTCTTCGGGCGTCAGGTCGTCGTTGCCATCGAGATCGATGTCGCTGCCAAGCCCGACGTGCTGTACTCCGACGAGCTTCCGCACGTGATCGTAATGATCCAGCATGTGCTCGATGGTCGTTGGTTCGGTAGTCTTCACGAAATTCCGGACGCCGGTGATCCCGATAACTCCTCCCCGCACAGCCATCTTGCGAATGGCTTCGTCCGTTTTGCAGCGCGGATGGTCCGCCAGCGCTCGGCAATTCGCGTGGGTGACCAGCACAGGTCTGACCGATAGTTCGAAAGCGTCGAGCGTCGTCCGGTCCCCACAGTGTGAAACGTCGATGGCCATGCCGACTTTGTTCATGCGGCCGATGACGGCGACGCCGAAATCGGAGATCCCATCGTCTCGCCGCTCCGTAAACCCGTTGCCGATCAGGTTGCGGCTGTTGTAGGTGAGCTGTGAGACGCGCTGGCCGAGCGAGTGAAAAAACTCAACGTCATCCACGGTACGGAAGTGTGCGGCATTCTGGCGGCCGAGCAGTATGCCGATCTTACCACTTGTCTTCACGCCATCGAGAGCGGCGACGGAATCGATACGCATCAGATTCGCATGATGATGTGCGAGGAACCCGTTCAGCAGTCCGAATTCCCGCAGCATGGTCCCGTATTGATCGCCACCCTCGCCGCCGAAACCAGTGTGAAATACTGAGATCCCGGAATCACGGAATCGCTGGACGTCGGCGGCCGTGAAGGTGTCTGGTTTGCGCATATAGCGACCGTAGGTCGAGCCGCTCAGACTCAAGGTGCTGGTCATGTCAACCACGGTTGTCGACAGCACCAGGTCGATCGCGCGCCGAGAGTAGCTCGACTGCTGACGGGCAAACAGCCGATACCGATTTCGATTGAAGACGGGCCCGGCGGCCATCGCCACGCCCATTCTCAGGAAGTCACGCCGCCGCAAAACCTGCGCTAACCTCACCTCATGAAACGGTTCCTCTGTCATGTCACGTTGCGGAAGTTACCGGCAGGCGAAGTCTCACGGTTGTCCCGCTTCCAAGCCGGCTGATGACCTCCAGCTCTCCGCCGTGGGCGAGCGCGATCTGGCGCGCGATGGGCAGCCCCAGGCCGGTCCCATTGGGCTTGGTCGTAAAAAGCGGTTCCCAGATCTGCTCCAGGTGGTCGGCGGGAATGCCACTGCCTTCGTCCTTCACCTCCACGATCACGTCCGTGCCGGAGCGGCGCGCGCTCACCGCGATCGAGGCACCCGCCGGACTCGCCTCGGCCGAATTCAGCAGCAGGTTGGTGAAGAGCTGCTGCAGGCTGGCGCCGTCTCCTCTGACCAGCAGCGCTTCGTTGACCGGCGAGCGCTCGATGGCGACCTGCGCACCGACCAGCTCCGCAGCCACCGTACGCTCTGCATCGGAGAGTACGCTGGCGACATCGATCACCGTCGAACGTCCACGGCCGCTTCGCGCCACCTGCAGGGCGCCGGTCACCACGCGGTCCAGGTGCTGAACGTGAGTCAGCGTCCGTTCCAGGAGCACGTCCACGTCATCGTCGTGCGTCTTCTTGCGCGCGTGCTGCACATCCACTCGCACCGCCGTCAACGCGTTCCGGACCTCATGCGCGAGCGACGCCGCAAACTCCCCGACAGCGGCGAGGGAGCGCTGACGCGCGAGGCTGTCCAGCGTGCTGCGCAGGTTGTCGGTCATCCCGTTAAAGGCAGTGGCAACACGGCGAACCTCATCCGGCCCATTGAGTCCGACGCGATGATCGAGGCTGCCGCTCGCGACCGAATCGGCCGCACCGGCCAGCGCCGACAATGGCCTGGCGAGTTGTCGCGAGAGAAAGGTGGTGAGCAGGAGCGAGATGGCGGCGACCGACAGCAACGCGATCGTCCCGGCACGGGACGTTCTGCGAAACGGCTGAACGAAAGGCGCGAGTGGTGCCGACACGGCAATAGTGACGGTTGGCTGCCTCAGCTCGCGACGCAGGGTGAGCACCTGCCCCTCATCGGGACGATCGGTCGCAGTCGGTCCGTAATGAATCGTGCCATCGCGCGCGACAATCAGGACGCTCGCTCCAGCGACCTGGCGCGCGGTACTGTCCACGGGCATGATGCTGGCAAAGCGCACGTGTGCTTCCAGCTCGCCGAGGCTCCGGCCGTCCTCCACGATCGGTTCCCGTACCGTGAAAGGCGGATCGGAATTTACGGCGACCGGCACATCGCGGTCGGACCGGCGGGCAGTTGGAACGCTGTCCTCGAGCCGCCAGCGGACGCTCCCCTGTGCGTCGCGGATCACGACCGACGGCAACTGTAATCGCATCTGCGCATACAGCTGGGCGAGGTACACCGACACCGAGTCGTCACGTGCCTTGTTGTCGTGCCCGAGCGCGTTGGTGACTTCCGCGTTATGCGCGAGCAGGAGTATATCGCCGCGACGCACAGCCCAGCGTTGCTCAACCCCGAGCGCCATCCGGTCGAGCATCAGGTTCAGCTCCCCGGTGAGCAGAGTCTCCCCTGAGCGCACCGCGGATTGTGCAAGCCAGAAACCAACGGCCCCCAGAGGCACCACCGCGCCGCCCAGCACGAGCGCCATGATCAGGCTCCGCAGGGATGCCGCTCGCGTCGACATCTATTCCTGTCCGAAACGATCCATCAGCCGGGCGAGACGGGCCCGGGAAATCCGGAGGATGGTGGCGGCACGTGACTTGTTGCCACCCGCGGCTGCCAACACGCGTGCCACATGCTCCCGTTCGATCTCCGACAGGGGTGCGAGTGGCCCGGGCCCCTTCTCCGCCGCGGCCGTGAGTGAAAGGTGCTCGGGTCGAATCACGCTTCCGGAGGCCAGGAGCACCGCGCGCGTTAGGCAGTTCTCCAGCTCCCGGACGTTGCCGGGCCAGGTGTGTTCGTGGAGGCGGCGCAGCGCGGCGTCGGAGAGGGTAGGTGCTTCGACACCGGCATGGGCCGCGGCACGCAGTGCCAGGTGCTCTGCCAGTAGCGGCAGGTCGCTCATGCGCTCACGCAAGGGCGGCACGCTGATCTCGAACACTCGCAGCCGGTAGTACAGGTCTTCCCGGAATCCGCCGCCGGCGAGCAGGTCTTCCAGCTTGCGATGCGTGGCCGCGATGACCCGCGCCTCGGTGCGCTGGGCGGCATCGGCGCCGACCGGTGTGTACTCTCGCGCCTGCAACACCCGCAGGAGCTTGGTCTGGAACTCGGGTGTGGTATCACCGATCTCGTCGAGGAAGATGGTGCCTTTCCCCGCCTGGGCAAAACGCCCGCGACGATCGCCTGCCGCTCCTGTGAACGAGCCACGGACATGACCAAACAACTCGGACTCAAGCAATGTCTGTGGTAATGCCGCGCAATTCACGGCGACGAACGGCTGCGCCTTCTGATCGGAGTTGTCATGGATCGCGCGCGCAATGATCTCCTTGCCGGTGCCGCTTTCACCACGGATCAGCACCGTGGCGCGGTTGGACGCCGCCTGGCCGATACGTTTGTATACGAGGATCATCCCGGCATCGCGCCCCACCAGCCCATCCATCTCGACCGCGTCGCCGTTTGACGGCTTCACGCGGCGGCGAGCGGTACGATCTTCGAGAATCCGACGCAGGACGGCAAGGAGATTGTCCAGATCGATGGGCTTGACCAGGAACTCGGCGGCGCCCTCACGCATGGCCGAGACCACAGTCGGCATGTCATCGAACGCGGTCATCAACAGCACGTCGATGTCGGGCACGCGTTCACGGAGCAGCCGGAGAAGTTCGAGTCCGCTTGTCGAGGGCATCCGGACATCGCTCAGCACGATGTCCGGCGCCTCGGCATTGATCAGTTTGAGCGCTTCAGCCGCGCTGCTGGCCTGGCGCACCGCGAAGCCGGCTGCGGCCAGGGCGTCGCCGATCGCGGTACGCACGCGGACATCATCGTCGACCAGCAGCAGCCGCCGTGTCATGACCTAACGCCTTCCGCCGGAAGGCGCGCCCGGCAGCGTGAACTCGAGAAAAGCCGTGGACGCCGGACCGGCTACCGAAACCATGACCGTTCGGCCGTCGGGCATGACCGAGACTCGCGTATCCGACGAGGCCCCGCGCTGGATCAGGCGTGGCCGGTCTCCATTGATGGGAACGAGAAACACGTCCTCCAGCATCTCACCCGGCCTGCTCATGCTGACGATGAGGTTCCGCCCATCGGGATGCCACCACATGGAATGCACCCGCGATCCGAATGACGAGACGGACGTCCGCATGCGTGCATCGAGTTGGATGTTTCTGCGCTCTCCTGTCTGCAGGTCGACAATCGCGATCGCGTCCGTTTCGGGAAGCGCCACGGCCGTGCTGTTCGCGTACGTTGCGGCGAGGCGGCCGACGGTCTTGATCGCCAGAAGTCGCTGATCCGGTGACAACGTCACACCAGCGTGCGGTCCCTGGAAAATGACGCGCGTGTCGCCGCGCGGCAGCGGCACCAGCTCGATGCGACCGCGAGGCGCGAGGATCGCGAAGGAATCGTTCAGCACCCCAAAACCGTCGCCGAGTGACGCGGGATTCGGGTGCATCCGGACGAGTCGATCCCGGCCGTCAACGGTCACTTCGTGTAGTGCCCGACTCACCGACGGAGTCGAGTCCAACCGGACGTACTGGAGCCGACCGTCGGAGCGCCAGCGAAAAGTCCCGAAACCGTGCGCAGATGCCACCACTCGTTCCCGTCCGCTCTGCAGGTCGAGCACGACCAGCCTGGCTAGGGAATCCAGCGACTGATAGGCCACCTGGGTTCCGTCCGGCGAAAGGGCCTCACCGCCACGGGGCTCGCGCTGCGTGCGATACTCCCTGCGTTCGGTGCCGTCGGTGTTGGTAGCCACAAGTCGTCGCCGACCATCTACCAGGGTTCTGTAGACGATGCGACTGCCGGCGGCGGATGTGCTGATGCCGTGCGGCTCGTGGCTCGTATCCAGCAGGCGCCAACTCCCATCCGCGAGCGACACTCGCATCAGGCGATGTGGTGTGTTCTCCGCGACGGCGTAGAAGCGGGTCGCGTCGGAGTTCGCGGAAGTCAACCACACGGATCTTCCCTGGGGCGCCCGAAGGAGGGCGCGAGTCGTTTTGCCGCCCGTGTCGAGAATGCGGATCATGCGGTCAGGCTCGTAAGAAACGATCTTCGGGCCCGGCTTGATCACCTCTGCGGAGGAGCCACGCGTCTGCCACACGACCTGTGACGCGCCGCCGGCTGCCGCGACTCGGGAGAGCGTTGACATTCGAGGCTGGCGACTGAAGTGCACGTAGTAGATCGAGTCGCCACCTGCCGACCAGGTGATGCTGCTCATGCTCTCGCGTGGGACGGCGAGGACGCGTTCACGGCCGCCGCGCGCCGGCACGATGACAATGCGTTGTCCGGGATTCACGTAGTCGGCGAAGGCGATCCACTCGCCATCGGGTGAAATGGCAGATAAGTCGCCATCGGTCGTGCTCACGCGCTGTGCTTCTCCAGTGGCACGACCGGTGTTCTGGTCGATGGGAAGCGTCCAGATGAAATCGGTCTTTCGTTCGTCGTCTCCGCGGTCGAACGAAAGCATGTCGCCCTTGGGAGACCAATCGACGTACTCGAACTCGTTGCGTCCGCCGGTGGTACCGCGCAGCAACGTCCAGTGGCGGCCACTGGCGACTTCCATGACGAGCAGGCTGTCCCGTGTGGTGATGGCGAGAAACCGGCCATTGGGCGACACGGCGGGTCCGAACTGCACTGCAGCCGCGCCTCGCGGTGTCGATCGGTACATCCCCATGTCGAGGTGCCCGACGGTTCGCACCTGCGGCTGTTGCTGCACCGGTACGAGCGCGACACTTGCGCCCGTTAGGGCGAGTGCGAGCAGGGAGAGGATTCGTCTCAAGGGAGCTCCTGGCTGTGAGGTCTTTGCCAGGGACCCATACCAATGATCATGCCGCGCCGCGCAGGAGTTGCAAGTAGGGACGAGCGAAGTGTTTGCGCGAGAGGCTCGCCGCCGACATTGGCTTGCGCTGCGACGGAACGTTGAAGGCAGGTGCGCCGGAATGGATCACTTCGAAAGTCCGGCGAGCGCGACGGATCACACACGTCGGCTCGCCGGCACAGACCTTCTGATCAGTGTCCCGCTTCCCCGGTCACCGACGCGCGCCAGCCTTGGGCAGGAAGTTCTCCATCACCCACAGTTCGGAGGGTGCATCGATCACCGAGTCGAACGTGATCCGGCGGCCGTCGGGATGCATTCGCAGCGCGCGAATCCGGTTCATCGAAACGCCGATGTTCTCGGGCGTTCCTCCCGCGACCGGAACACGCCAGATGGCTCTGATCTCGGGCCGGATGTAGAACAGGAAGCGTTGGTCCGGTGACCAAGCCAGCCCCAGTCCGTCTGCCCGCTCGCGGGGGGAAGACCCCCCCGTAAAACGGACCAGCTCACGGGCTTCGCCGCCGGCTGTCGGCGCAACAACCAAGGACCCGGCTCCCACATATGCGATTTGTGCACCGTTCGGCGATACCGCGAGCGAAAGGGACTGTCGGTGCGATGGGTCCGCAGAGTTACCGACCGGCGCCAGTCTCGTTTCGCGGCGACTGTCGATATCGAACCGCACCGGCTGCTGCTGCGACTCGAGGTAGAAGATCGTCTTGCCGTCAGCGGAAAGGTCCGGGCGAGTGGACACGTACTGCTCTGTCGCGGTTTGGTGCAGCAGTTCCGCGTTTCCGCTCGTTATGCTCACTCGGTAGTACCCCAGCTGCCCATTCAGGAGGCGAGGGTCGCGCGATGCGACGAGCAGCGACTGGCCGTCCGGAAACCATCGTACCGGGCCGCTGACTTGAATGAGTGCGGGAACTTCGCGATCCTCGCCGGTCTTCACCGAGCGAATTCGAATGAGCGCCCCGCGTGGGCCGGCTACGGAGAGGTACGCGAGACTCTGTCCATCTGGAGACCAGGTCCCGGCGCGGTTCGCGTTGAGATACTGGTTGGTAGCCATCGATGGCGCTGCGGCGACATTCTGCCTCGCATCAAGTTCCGCCGTGTACACATTCGAAATGTCGCTGCCGGCGACGTAATACAGGGCGCCGCTTCGCGTAATGCCCAGGGGATAGAATGGTCCAAGGTTTGCCTTGACCAGCCTGGCGGGACCGCTGGGCGTTCCTCCCGCGACGGGTATCATCCAGAGCGACACGTTCCCGGTACGGTTGCTGAGGAACACGATGTGCGAGCCGTCGGGCGACCACAAAGGGTGTGTATCCTGCCCGGTGGATTCCACCACACGAGTCTCCCGACCATCCGCGCCCAGAACGAAAATGTCCTGCGCCATGTTCGCCTGGTCTCGCCGGTGATAGGCGACATACCGACCGTCTGGGGAGAAGCTGGCCCCGCCTACGCCGAGTGCTCTGAGGCTGTCTTTGAGCACGCGAACAGCGCCGTCGGCAATCGAGATAACGGCAACCTGTCCGGTACCAGCAGGCTCGCCGTGCTCACGGTAGAAGACAACGCTCTTTCCATCCGGACTCCATCCCTCAACGTTGAGGTACCGGGGGTTTCGGAGCACGATCCGACTTCTCGCCGCCTTATCACCGTTCACCTGGATCACGCGCAGCTCGCTGACGCCGGAACTCCAGATAAACCAGAGATACGCAACCTGACGACCGTCGGGTGATATGACGGAACTCTCCACGGAGCCTTCAACCCCGGCGTCACCCAGGTTCGTGAGGGAGATCGTTTTGCCGGCCTTCAGATCGAGGACGGCGAGGCCTGTCGCCTCCTTTCCTACCGTAAAGCTCAGAAAGCGGCCGTCCGTCGACAGAGGTCCCACGTCGTTGTAGTCCAGGGGTCTGTTGAGGTCCTGCCAGAGCAACCGAACTGTCTGCCCCACCTGTGCCGCCCTCGCGTCGAGCGCCACGAGCCGGGCCCGCGCGTCCGCGACCTGCGGGCGCTGGTCGGTATACTCCGTCACCAGTCGACCGTACGCGGTCCGCGCCTCTGGGTTTTCCAGCTTCTCGTAACTCTGGCCCAGTGCCAGAAGCGCCTTCGCGACCAGCGGACGGTCAGAAGGAAACTCTCGCGTTATGCGCTGGAGGATCTGGATCGATTCCTCGAGCTTCCCGTCAGTGCGCTCCTTGACCAGGGCCTGCTGAAACAGATCGTATCCAGCGCGCGCTGGGGCTTGTCCGGCAGCAGGCACGCTCGCGGAGAGCAGCAGGCTGACGATGGCGATTCGTTTGCGGTTCATGACATCCTCCCGTTGGCTTGCATCCACGGCTGAATCCTGCCGTCTGCAGCCCGGGCGCATGTCACCGAGTCGCGACAACTTCGCACAACCGTCGCACATCGTCCGTGTGACCCTGGTCCGGTGAATGTCATAGCGTTGTCATTCGACGAACTTGTAGCCGACGCCATGCACCGTCAGCAGGTGCAGCGGCTCGGACGGCGAGTCCTCGAGCTTCGCTCGCAACGTCGCCAGGTGATTGTCCACGGTGCGTGTGGTGCGCTCGCCGAGGTCTCCCCAGACCATCGTCAACATTTCGTCCCGGGTTACGACCTGGCCTGGCCGCGCTGCCAGCAGGCGGAGGATTCCGAATTCCTTGCGCGTCAGCTCGACTGGCCGATCGCCTTTCCGGGCCTCGTAACGCAGGAAGTTTATGCTGACATCGGCGAAGTCCAGCACGTCGGGCTGAGCCACCGCAGGCACGCCACGCCGCAACAGTGCGCGCACCCTCGCCAGCAGTTCGCGGATAGAGAACGGCTTCGCCAGATAGTCATCTGCTCCCAGGTCGAGTCCGAGGACGCGATCCCCCTCCTCTCCGCGCGCCGTCAGCATCAGGATCGGTGTCGCGATGCCATCCGCGCGAACCTTGCGACACACTTCGTAGCCGCTCATCCGCGGCAGCATGAGGTCGAGGATGACGAGATCCGGGCGTGTGTCCCTGATCGTGCGATAGCCCGACTCCCCATCCGCGGCGCTGAGCACGTCGTACGATTCGGCCCTGAGGTTGTCGGTGAGCCCCCGCAGGATGGCCGCGTCGTCCTCGATTACGAGAATGCGACTCACGCGCTTCGCCCGTTGGGGGCGCCGACCGGAGGATGGCGTTCGATCGCGTGGGTCACGGGCAGGTGAATCGCGAACGTACTTCCTTCACCAGGTGCACTTCGCACTTCGACATGGCCACCATGCACCCGCGCGATATGCGCTACGAGGGCCAGGCCCAAACCGGTACCGGCAATGAGCTGGTTGGCGGCCGTCGGGGCGCGGTAGAACTTGTCGAAGATCCGCGCGTGCTCCTCCCTGGCGATGCCAACACCCGCGTCTTCAACCTCGATGACGGCGTGGCCATTCCTCTGGAGCACTCGCAGGTCGATGACCCGGTTCTCAGCGGAGTATTTCATGGAGTTGCCCAGCAGGTTCAGGACTGCCTGCTGCAGTGCATCGGCATCGGCGTTGACCACTGGTGCACGTTCCGGCACGTCGAGACGGAACGTGAACCCCTGCTGATGCAGTGGAAACTCGAGTGCCCGGGCGGCAGCCGACGCCACCTCGGCGAGCGACGTCGGCACCAGCCGGTAGACACTGGTTCCCTGCTCGACCTTCGAGAACTCGAGCACATTGTTCAGGAGCCGCGTCAGGCGTTCGCTCTCGTGAATGATCGTATCCAGATACTCGGCCTTGGCTGCCGGCTCCGCCGGACGTCCCATCCGCAGCGATTCGGCAAACATCCGGATGGAGGTCAATGGAGTCCTGAGTTCGTGCGAAACGCTGGAGACAAACTGCGATCGCAGGTCGGCGAGCTGCAGCTCGCGGCGCACGTCGCGCCACAGGAGGTAGGAGCCAAACAACGTTACGCTGACTGCGAGCAGCAGTACGGCGGGATAGAACCAGCCCTGGAGATTGGTCGACGCCTGCAGGGTTGTTGACGGCCCTGAGAAGACCACGCGTAAGCCGGGGAATTCCTGGCCTAACAACGCCCCGCTCGAGCTGTCGCTGCTTGAAAGAAGGAAGCCGTCGGAGGGTGCGCCAACGAGTGACCGCTCGACGGAGAGCTCCGCCGCCAGATTCCCCGCGTGCAAGGCAACGAGGGTGAGAGGAGTCGCCCCTACTGCGGGTGAGAGGCTCACCAGCCAGGTCTCGTCACCGTACGGAACCCACCGGGACTCGGAAAGCGGCAGCCGCGGAAAGGCTGCCTGGAGTGCCAGCAACTGCTCGGCGCGCGCGATGTGGAATCTGAGATCGCGCTCGAGCTGAATCGCTGCGCCGGTGTCCTTCGCGCCGCCCGACGGCGCATTCTCGCGGACAAGGTCTCGCAATCGATAGAGAGCGGCTGGGGACAGCCACAATCCGGAGTCCAACGCGAACCGGAACCGATCGAGCTTCGATCCCGCGGCGTGGTTCGCTTCAAGCAGTGGGCCCGCGGCATAGAACGACAGTGGAATGCCAGCTTCGTCAACGATGTCCGGTCTGACTGAAAACACCGCTGCGTACTCCACGCTTGCTTCTCGCCGTAGCCCGGACTTGCCGAGTGCGCGCGCCAGGAGGAGGCGGGCATACGTGTTCTGCGTTTCGTGCCGAGCGGCACTCACCGCCTGACGATAGAAACCTGCTGCGCTGTCCAGCCGATGACTGAAAAACTCGGCCGCTTCGCCGCGTTGAATGGTGCTGCCGAAGCGGCCTTCATTCAGCAGGCTGCGAAACTGTCGCGCCAACGGATTGTCGTCGAACGGCAGTACCAACCGATCATCGTCGACGGGCGCGACCAGTACAACGGCCGGATCGCCGTACTGGTTCTCGCGCGCAGGTTCGGTGCGGGTCCGCATTGCGCCGACCTCGCTCCGCTTGATTCCCTCGAGCCGGGCCAGCAGCAGCTCCCGCGTGTCCATGACGTTCCGTTGCCGCTCATCGGCCAGGCGCGCTCGTCCCAGCTCACGCTCCTGCTGGCTCATCCGCAGGGTGAGTGCGACCAGCCCCAGAGTGGGAACAATGATCGCCATCACGAAGAGAAGAACTCGTCGTCGATGGCCGTGCGGAGTGTGCATCGGATGCGCGGTGCGCGGGGGATGGCAGCAGTCTATCGCCCGCCCTGAAGCCTATGTCATGAACTTGTCATGCGATGGCAAGAAAAGCGTGGTTCAGTCGATCACACGAACCATCTGCGGCGCAGCCGCGAGAGGCAACCGCACCTCGACCCGGGTCTCGCGATCGGGCACGCTCTCGATACGAAGAGAGCCGCCGTGCGCCCCAGCGATCTGCCGCGCGATCGAGAGGCCCAGGCCTGTGCCATTCGTCTTGGTCGAGAAGAACGGTTCCAGCACGCGATCGATCTCGCCTGGTGGAATCCCGTGACCATTGTCCGTGATCACCACACGCACCTCGGAATCCAGCACGTCAAGCGTGATGTCGGCCTTCCCGCCGCGTTCCATCGCCTGCGCGGCATTGATCAACAAATTGAGGAAGAGCTGCTCGAGGGCTGTCGTGTCGCCGAGGACCCACACGGGCGCGCCGTCGTCGGCGATGGGAACGATGGATGCGCCCCGTTCAGCGAATGAGCTGTCCGCACCCTGCGTCGCTGATCGAAGGGTTCGTCGCAGGTCGATCCTTCGCTTCGGGGCACTCGATCCGCGAGCAATACGCAGGGCCTTGCTGACCGAACCGTCGAGTCCCTTCACGTTCTCCAGCGCACGAGTGACGAGTGCCCGGCCGGGTTCGTCGGTGGCGATTTTCTCCTCGGCACGCTGGAGATCGACCCTGACCGCGGTAAGGCCGTTACGGACCTGATGGGAAAGCGCCGCGGCGTACTCGCCGACCGCGGCCAGCGCCTGGCGCCTGGAGAGTTCACTCAGCGTTCGTCGGAGGTTCTCGGCCATGCTGTTGAACGCGGCTCCAACGCGTCCGACCTCGTCGCGTCCGCGGCCGTCAACGCGGTGATCGAGGTCGCCGCCGGCAACCGCGTCGGCGGCGATCGCGAGCTGCTTGAGCGATCTGGTCAATCGCGTGGTGAGAAACGCGCTCAGCGCGAGCGCCAGGAGAGACACTACGGCAAGGGTGAGCATCCCGTTGCGCGCGGCGCGCTCGAAGGGCTGCACGTACGCGGCCAGCGGCGCCGCCAGGGTCAGGTCCACGGCTGGCGCGGCGAGCGAACGATGGATCGCAATCCAGTGGTGCCCCCGGGCCGTGAACCGTTCCTGCGAGAGAAGCGAGTCTGGAACAACGGACGAGAGCAGGGAGCGCCGCTTGTCTCGTTCCACCATCTGCAGGCTGGCTCCATTCGGGAGCCGCAGAGACGTGTCGGTGGACACGAGCGCCGGAACGCTCACGCGCGCGATCATCGTTCCCACTGGCGTGCTGCCGGGCAGCGACGGCACCGGAAGTTCGAGTGTCATGGTCGACGACTGCTCCGGAGCGACAGCGATCGGACGTCGTGCGTCAGCGCTGTCCATCGGCGGCGGCGGAGTGGACCAGCGCACGCCACCTGACAGGTCGCGATACTCGAAGGTGGGAATCACCGGCGCCAGTGTGGCGAACAGCTCGGCCAGGTATTGGGAGTCGGGTCCAGCCAGCGGTTGCGCGGCGCCGCCGGCGAGCAGACGTTGCGCGACCGCGTTGTTGGCCAGCATAACGAGCTCGCCACTGCGATAGACCCACCGCCGTTCGACGACGTCGGTGACCTCCTGCAGCGAGCGGTCCAGCACCGATCGGAGGAGCCCCTCGCCGGCTCGCCCGACCGATCGCGTCAGCCAGACGCCGATGAGTGCGAGCGGCACCACCGCGGCGAAAATGACGACGAGCAGGAATCGTCCCCGGAATGACGTCGCCAGTCCCGCTCCGCGGTACACTCGCTTACTCCAGCCCGTACTTCTCTAGCAAGCGGTTGAGCCGCGGCCGCGACACGCCGAGGATTTCGGCCGCGCGCGCCTTGTGGCCGCCGGTGACGGTCATGACGTGCTGCACATGGCCCTTCTCGATCGCGGTGAGCGACGCAATGGCTTCCTGCGGCCGCTCCCGCGAGGTGGGCATGGCCAGGTGCTCAGGGCGAATCACCCCGCCCGACGCGACTACCGCCGCGCGCGCCAGGCAGTTCTCGAGTTCACGCACGTTGCCTGGCCAGTCGTGCTCCATCAGGCGATCGAGCGCTTCGCGCGACAGCACCGGCGTGGGCGTGCCGGTCGTGGCGCCACCACGGCGAATGAGCTCGGTCGCGAGCGCGGGAATATCGTCGCGCCGCTCACGCAGCGGCGGGAGCACGATCTCGACCACGCGCAGCCGGTAGTACAGGTCTTCGCGGAACGTGCCCTCCTCGATCATCTCCTCGAGATCCTTGTGCGTCGCGGCAATGACGCGGGCATCGGTGCGTTCCGTACGCTCTGCGCCTAACGGCTCGAACTGCCGGTCCTGGATGACGCGGAGCAGCTTGGTCTGGAACTCCGCCGTGGTGTCGCCGATCTCGTCGAGGAAGATCGTCCCGCGGCCGGCAAGCGC
>CAZSNV010000037.1:0-25894 GCA_964608035.1 uncultured Gemmatimonadaceae bacterium
AGAGCAACGGACTTTTAATCCGTAGGTCGCGGGTTCGAGACCCGCCCGGGTCATTTGAAGCGCAGAGCGCAAAGCGCAAAGCGCAAAGGGAGGGCGAAAGGGCGCGCGGCGACGCTGCCACGGCGCCGAACACGAAACGCAGCATGTCTCGGAACGCAGGAGAGGACAAATGCCGGGCATTCAGCGCGTGGGGCGAAATGGAATCCTTTCTGCTGCAGCAGCGGCGCTTCTGCTGGCGTGCGGCGATTCCACTGGCAACTCCGGTTCCATCCAGCTCACGCTGAATCCAGCGCAGGTCTCGGTAGCGCAGGGTGGCACCAGCGAAACAACCGTCTCTCTGACGCGGGTCGGGGATTTCGCCGGCGTCGTGACGCTGTCCGTCACGGGACTTCCTGCCGGCGTTGCGGCGGTTATCACGCCGGCGCAGCTATCCGGAACAGCGGTGAGTGCAACCATCGCGGTGAGTGCCGCCACGTTTGTAGCGCCCGGCACTTCCTCGGCGACGGTCGTGGCGACGGCCGAAGGAGTCGATGACGCGACGGCGGCATGGCAGTTGACCATCACCGTGGCTCCCGACTTCCGGCTCACGGTCGGAACGAACAACATCCCCGTGACAGCGGCTTCGGCGGGTATCACCACGGTGAACATCGACCGCACGAACTTCGCCGGCGCAATCGCGCTGCAGCTTTCGAATCCGCCGGCCGGCATCACCGGTGTATTTGCTCCAGCATCACCGACGGCGAATTCTTCTACGCTAACGGTCAGCGCTACGCCGAGCGTGACTCCGGCGACCTACATCCTGACGATTCAGGGCGTCGCCGCCGGCATCGGCGAGCGGATCGCGCTGCTGACGATCCACGTGCAGGCGCCGCCCGGAGCATTCACGATCAATCTCAGTCCGGCGTCGCTCGTAATACCGCGCGGCAACAACGGCGTCGTGAACATCACGCTCGCACGAACCGACTATACAGGGCCCATCAACCTCGCGTTCGAGAATCCTCCCCCAGGCATCACGGGCACACTCGTTCCCGCGAGCACTACCGGCAACTCGTCGACCTTCACGATCACCGTTGGCGACGCCGTCGCGCCGGGGATCTACCAGCTCCGTCTCGTGGGCCGCGCGACAGGCTTCCTGGATCGCGTTGCGTTCGTGCAGGTCACGGTGACGGCACCGACCGGAAGCCTCGTGGAATACCTCTTCTGCGACGCATCACAGGTCCCGGTGTTCTTCGCGTACCAGGACGGCAATGGTGCGTGGAAAACGGTGACACCGACGACCGCGAGCGGGATAACCCGGTTTGCCTTCAGCATCACCGTGGGGCGCGGGGGCGTGCTCGCCGTGTATCGAACCGAATCGGCGATGGTCTCCGACGCCCTCGCGGTCTACCGGTTGCGCGGCGCTGGACGGCCTCGAAGGGAAATGCCGGTTCGCGCGCGGCTCACTCCCCGAACCCCCGATCGGGCCCTGCTGGTCGAGCAGTACCAGACAGAAATCCTGTACGCATCCACAGCCGAACTCACACAGGATGGAATCGACAATTGCCGTACTACCCAGGCAACGAAAACGGTCACCGGGACCGTGGCTGGTGTAAGCGGCGGAGAATTGGGCATCCTGTCGTTAGGTGGCACGACGGAAGTGTTTATCGGGGGCGTGTCGACCAACCCGGTGGCGTTCGCCAACGTGCGGGATGGCCTGGTTGATTTCGTGGGGTCGCGCATGACTCCCGGCAACACGCCGGACCGAGTGGTCGTCTTCCGCGACCTCGACGTCGCGGACGGCAACTCGCTCCCGTCGACGATCGACTTCAACGGACCGGCGTCATCGACGCCGGCCACGGCAACCGCCACCATCACCAACGGTGGCACCGACCTGCTGGAGATCTTCACTGAAGTGATCACGAACAACGGTCAGGCGCTGCTGTGGTTTGACAACAATCCCAGCCCGTCGAGCACTCGTCCGTGGGCCGGCCTGAACCTGGCGACGATGGCACCCGGCGATTTCCATGGCCTCGTGACGTTCGCAACGCGGCCCGCAGCCGACGGTTTCCGGGTTGCGCTCAAATACGTAGGCGCGGTGGCGGATCAAACGCTTGCACTCGGTCCGACGATCAACGCCCCAACCGCGACGCAGGTCGCGGCGGGTCCGTACCCGAGGTATCGGTTCCAGGGCGTCATCCCGGTCGAATACAACAAGGGCGTCTCCGTCGACATCACCCACAACGGTGCGGATGGGAATGTCCTCAGCATCATGGCGACAAGCGCCTGGCTCGCGGGGGCAGGCAATGCACTCGCCTACGACCTGACGATGCCTGACGTCGCCGGACTTGCCGGGTTCCCGGCGGCGGCCCGACTGACCGCTGGGTTGAGCGATGCGTCGGTCTCGGCGTTCGGATTCAACGGGCCGGGCATCTTCGATCTGAGGCCAAGCCTGGGCAACGAGTTCAAGGCGTCGGCGAGAACGGTTCAGGTTGGGGTGCCGCAATAGAACTAAGGCCAGAGGCTGAAGGCCGAAGGCTGGAGGTCAGGGGTCAGAGGTCAGAGGTCAGAGACCAAAGACCAAGACAAAAAACGACGACAAAACCGCAGACCAACTCTCGACCTTTATGTCCGTATTCACCAACCCCGCGGGCGCTGCCATCGAGCACGCTCACGCGTATGTGGCCGCGATTCTCGAGTTGCTTGGTGACCAGGATCCGCTGACGGTGCTTCGTGCCACGCCGGGCGCCTTGGAGCGCGCGATCGCGACGACGTCTGCTGATGTGCTGGTGCGTCCCGAAGCGCCGGGCAAATGGTCGATGCGCGAAGTGCTTGCGCACCTGGCTGACTCCGACGTCGTCTGGGCCTGGCGGCTGCGATTGATACTCGCGCAGGACCGCCCGCAACTCACGGGATACGACCAGGACCGGTGGGCGGCGCGTCTCGGATACAACGAGTCAGACCCGCGAGACTCCGTCATGCTGTTCTCGGTTTTGCGGAAGAGGAACCTGCAACTGCTCGACCGGGCGGCACCCGAGGACCTGCAGCGCGTTGGGGTGCATGTCGAGCGCGGTGAGGAGAGCCTGGCGCATCAGATCAGGCTTTATGCGGGACATGATATTCTGCACTTGAACCAGCTCGAGCGCGTTAGGAAAGCTGTGGCCTGACGAATGCAAAATGCAAAATGCAAAATGCAAAATGCAAAATGCAAAATAAACAGCTCGCTGATCGCTGCCTACTTCTGCGCCATGGTGTGGTCCCAGACCAGGCGTGAGATGTCCGCAATGAGACGTTGGGCGATGGGGCGCTCGCGGATGCCTTTAGTCAGCACCACCAGGACGTACGGCTTTCTGCCCGGCGGATAGACCAGCGCCGCGTCGTGCGTGACTCCGGTGATCCAGCCGGTCTTGTGCGCAACGCGGGTGCCGGCGGGAAGTCCGGCCGGGATCTCGTCGTTGAACTCCTGCCGGGCGAGAATGTCCACCATCTCGCGGGAGCTCTCTTTCGAGGCCGCCTTGCCGGACTCGAGGCCCAAGAGCAGCACGGCCAGGTCGCGCGCCGAGGTCTGGTTGTTCAGGCCCTGCTGAAACGCCTTGCCGTCCTCGACGCCGCGCAACACCTTCATGCGCGACGTGCCTAACGATGTGGCGGTCGCATCGACGCGTTGCGCGTCGAGGAGCTCGATGAGCGCATTGGTGGCCAGGTTGCTCGACCGCACGATCATCCGTTCCACCAGCCAGCGCAGCGGCACGCGCTGGCCCACGCGCGCAAAGACCGAACTGTCCGAGTCCACACCGGCGTCGAGCGAGTACGGGGACCCGTCCACGATGGACTTGAATTCCGTCCCCAGGAGCAGGTCCTGATCGCGCCGTATTCGTCCCGCGTCGATGCCGCGGAAATACTCGATCATCACCGGCACCTTCATGGTGCTCGCGGCGTGAAACACGGAGTCCGCATTCAGATGGATCGCGGCGCCGCCCCCCACCTCAGCAAAAACCACTCCAACCGTCGCCCCCTGGACCTCGCTAATACGGGAAGCCACCCGCTCTCTCAATACGGCAGTATGGTCCTGGGCAGTGGCGGTTTGTGCTGCGATCAGCATAACGAAGAGGGCGCGGATCACCATGCTTGCCATTTAAGGGCGAAAGCGTCGCGCTCGCAATGGGCGAGGTTGCGTGTCGCCGCCTTCGGTCGTTTGCCAACAGCACATCCAGTCACCCGGTTCACCACTGATGACTCATTCCCCAATGGCCGGTGGCGCTTCTGACAGCGACGCCGGATCTGCGGAAACCGTTCGCCTCCCGCACGCGGACCGCCTCCGCTTCGCGGCGTTCGATTTTCGCAAGCTGCCATCCGGACTTGGTTCGGCGGTAGTGACGTTGGAGTGGAAAGAGTCGGAGCGGTACGTCGGTCGCGCCGAGGGCGTCTCCAGCGCCTTTGCAGATTTGAGACTGGCCGTCGAAGCCACGCTGAAGGCCCTGGCCGAGTTCACGCGGCACAAGGATGTGTTCGAGCTGGCTGGCGTGAAATCGGTTCGCGCCTTCGATTCTAACGTCATCATGGTCAGCGTCATGGTGAAGCGGGAAGGGAAGTCCATGCAGTTGGTCGGTTGCCGCATCGCCGATGGTGATCCGCTCCGCAGCGCAGTCCTCGCCACGCTCCAAGCCACGAACCGCCTGCTCGGCGTTCCTGAGGATTGATCCCCGAGCGGTAAACCCCCCGCGGCTCTGGTCCGTCTAAGGGGAAGCGGTAGCGGTGGTGCGAACGACGCGTAAGATAGGCCGGACCGGAACGTCGCCTTTTGAAGTCCCCCAACCCACGACGAGATGACCGGTCGCGCACGAGTCCCGTTGATCGCAATCTGCTTCGCATGGGCGTGCGCGCCTTCTGTCCGTCCGGAAACGGTCCCCAATCCATCGCCGGACAGCGTCAGTGCCGCGATTCCGGCCGCGATGGAGGAGCTGGAGAGGGACTCGAAGGTGGCGGCCAAGCCTCCGGTGAAGTCGGCCGCCTCGAAGCCAGTAAAGGCGGCCGCGTCGAAGCCCGAGAAGGCGGTCGCCTCGAAGCCGGAGAAACCGGCGGCCTCAAAGCCAGACAACCCTGCCGACGCGAAGCCGAAGCCCGCTGTCGGGCCGCTGGCCGTGCAACCTCCAGCCACGCTCGAATCAGGCGGCGTGGTCTTCACAAGTACTGCGGTAGCCGCAGAGGCGCTGCCTCCCGCCTTCATCATCGCACCGTCGTGGGACATCGAGGTCAAGGAGTACATGTCGCACGACCGCGTCGAGTTTTACATCCGTCGATTCACCGGTCCGGCCCGTCCCACGATCGTCGCGTGGCTGCAGCGCGGTCTTCGCTACGAGCCCATGATCCGGAAGACTTTCAGAAACGCCGGAATTCCGGAGGACATGTACTACCTCGGCCTGGTCGAAAGCGGATACGACCAGCACGCATATTCGCGTGCCGCGGCGGTCGGGATGTGGCAGTTCATGACGGCGACGGCCCGCGGCGTTGGACTGCGCGTGGACTGGTGGGTGGATGAGCGACGCGATCCGATGAAGTCCACGAAGGCGGCGGCCCGGTTCCTGTACTCGCTGAACGAGCAGTTCGGGTCGATCTACGTCGCCGCGGCGGCCTACAATGGCGGACCGGCACGGGTATCCCGCGGCCTCACTCGTTATGCAGACGACGTCGGCGACAGCGAAGGCGACGACCAGTTCTTCGCGCTGGCCGAGACACGAGCATTGCGCAGCGAAACGATGAACTACGTGCCGCAGTTGATCGCGGCGGCGGCGATCGGCAAGGAGCCGTGGAAGTACGGCATCAGACTCGATCCTGTTGCCCCGTATGCGTACGACTCGGTCCTCGTACCTCCGGGGACCGCGGTCGCGTCGCTGACCCTCGCGACGGGGGCGCCGCTCGATTCGCTGCGGTACTACAATCCGCATCTTCTCCGCGGCGCCACGCCGCCCGACGGCGAAACCTGGGTGAAGGTACCGCTGGGCTATGCACTGGAATCGTTCGCGCGCGACTTCTTCGCGATCCCTGATTCCGTCCGCAATGCCTGGACTCCGGTGAAGGTGAGGAAGGCAACCACGATGGCGACGCTGGCCAAGGGCCATGCAATGACGTCCACGCAGCTGCGCTGGTACAACCCGAAGCTCAAGGGAACGACGATCGCCGCGGGCACCACGATCAACGTGCCGACAAAGCTCGCGATCAGTGGTGCCTTTACTGTCGCGGATCCGGCGGTCGAGCGGTACGGCACCGCCGTCAACGGCGTGGTCATCGTTCGAAAGGGACAGACGCTGTCGCACATCGCAGCGAAAAACGGCACGACTGTCGCGCGTCTCATGGCGCTGAACGGGTTGAAGAAAAACGTGATCTATCCCGGTCAGGCCATTCGGGTGAAGGCGGCTGCTGTGCGAAAGCGAACCTGAAAAGAGATGCGGCCGACTCCTTTCGGGGCCGGCCGCACGGCAGACGCGATTCCGGGTCGCGTCAGTCGTCCAGTACGCCTTTACCGCGGTAGTCTTTGAGCACGATTCGATCGTATCCGTTCGAAGGATCGAGCCCCAGCTCACGGTCGAGCTCGACTGCAACGCCACCACGGTTGTAGACAAGCAGCGCCAACTGTACGTCGCCTTTGTAGCTCTTGATCAGGCCACGAAGGTGGCGGAATCCGATCGTCAGATTGAGGTCCCGATCGTACAGGTCTTCGCGTGTAACGCCGGGGATATAACCGCGAGCCGTGGCCACCATGAGCTGCGTGAGCCCCACCGCGCCGACCGGGCTGATCGCCTTCTCCTTGAAACGGCTCTCGAGCCTTACGAGCGGAAAGGCCAGCGCGGGATCAATGTTCTCAGCCACCGCGGCGTCGTAAATGGACGCGGAAAGCTCAGTCGTGATCTTGTAGCGCCGCGAATAGGTGTAGATGGAATGCCAGCGTTCGAGCTGGTTTCCTTCCAGTCCCGCTGACCGGGCTTCGTCGAGTCCGAACCTGTCGCTAACGGTTTCAGCAGAACCAGCCGCTACGGCTTCCAATGGCTCCAGGTTGCGAGCACCGAGCACCGCAGCCGCAACCAGGCCGGCAACCATTGCCGCGGCCCGGACACGCCGACGGCGACGGAGAACGTCGCCGTAATGCACGTACGTACCTCTAAGGTCCTTCATAGGCCGCCCTCTCTAACGGAGTCACAAGCTCTGACCTTAGAGACCCGGTCAGACCCGGTGATCGTCACCCGGGCGGAAGCCTAGGGGTGCAAATCGCGGACCCAGTGGCCGCTCTTTCCGCCATGTTTTTCAGTGACAGTAATTTCGCCGATTGTGAGGTCCCGATCCATCCCCTTCACCATATCGAAGATTGTGAGCAGTGTCACACTCGCTGCTACAATGGCCTCCATTTCGACGCCGGTCTGCGCTGCCGTTTTGGCTGAGGCCGTTACGCGCGCCCCGGGAAGATCGTCGGCGAGCTCAATCGTTAGGTCCACGTCGGTGAGCGGGATCGGATGGCAGAGCGGAATCAGCTCGGCAGTCCGTTTCGCCGCCATGATCCCGGCGATGCGCGCGACGGCGATGACGTCGCCCTTCTTTGTGGCGCCCGATCGAATGGCGTCGAGCGTTTCCCGCTTCATTCGGATCACGCCCTGGGCCTTGGCCATCCGCTCGGTTACCGGTTTGCCGGAGATATCCACCATACGGGCGCGACCGCTGGCATCGAAGTGTTCCATGGATGGCGGATGTCGGATGGCGGATGTCGGATAAACTGCTACCGCAGGATCACTGAAAGATCGGTCAAAAGCTTCGCGGATATCAGAAGGGGACTGACGTTAGCATCAGCTAGCCGCTTCGCCTCTTCCACTAATTCGATGGCGCGGCTCGATGAACTTGCTATCGCCGCGTCCTGCTGGGTCGAACCGGCTTTCATGCGGTCGTAGAGCGCAAGCGTCAACGCATCGAGCGTGTCTGAATAGCCGGCGCGCGCGCCGCTGTGGCCCTGTACGAATGCCAGCTTCATCAGCTCAGCGCGGTTACCTGACGTTGCCGCGTCAATGAACCGTTTCGCTCCATCAACGGCCGATTGCCTGACCGTCGTGGACAGCAGTGCGCCCGGAGCGCCCTGGGCAAGCAGCAGGCGATCGCGTTCGGACGCCGGGAGGTCAATCTTCGCCAGCGCTTCCACGACGGCGGGGTCGGCCATGAAGGCGCGCATGGCGTTGTCATCCAGCCTCGGAACGCGGATACCGACAACGCGCGAGCGAATCGTCGGCAGGAGCGAACCAACCGCGCTCGTCGTTGCGATGACCCACGTGTCGGCGGGCGGCTCCTCGAGCAGCTTGAGGAATGCGTTCGCGGCTACCTCGGCCCCTTCCTGTTGCGCCATGCGATCGGCGTCGCCCACGACAAAGACCTTTCGCCGCGCGAGCGCGGGGGTGCGCACGGCCTGCCTGACGAGAAAGCGGACTGCGGCGACGTACACGCCTTCGTTCCCGGGTGGCGCTCCGTACAGTCCGTGGTGCTCGACGCGCTTTGCGCGAGCGTCGGCCAGGTCTTCGGCAATGTCTTCAGGGTCGCTGTCGCTCCCCTTCGGCCGAGGACGCGGAAAGACCCACGTAAGGTCGGGATGGGTGAGGTCGAGCGCGTACCGGCATTCACGACAGACTCCACATGGCGGCGCGTCGGATACGCAAATCAGCGATTGCCCGATCCAGAGCCCGAGTCGCTGTTTCCCCACGCCCGCCGGCCCATGCAGCAGCAGGCTTTGCGGCAAGGTGCCGGCCACGATGCGCGGAAGAATCCGCGCGCGGAGCTCGTCGTGTCCGTAGAGGGGAATGATGGGCACTTTGGAACTTAGCGAAGAGCGACGAGCGATCAGCGATCAGCGATCAGCGATCAGCGATCAGGGATGGCTGGGGTGCTGGCTGGGGCCCGTCTGTGCTTCGTTGCTTGCTCATAGGCAAAGCCGAGGCGGATGAGGGTCGCCTCACTCCACGGCCTTCCGAACAGGGTCATTCCCGCGGGCAACGTGCCGCGGGTGTAGCCCATCGGCACCGTCATCGCGGGGAAGCCGGTGCTGGGAGAAAAGAAGGCGGAATTGTTCCCGTGGGGCGAGTTGAGGTCTCCGATGAGTCGCGGCGGGTTGCTCCATGTCGGATAGATCAACGCGTCGACGCGCGCGTCATCCATCGACTGCACTACGGCGGCGCGCAGCCCGGCGCGAAACTCGTCGCGCGAGCGACAACCCGGAGTCTCCTCCGGTGGTGTCGTGGCCATCTGTTCCTGCTCGAGCCGACGTTGAACCGTGGGGTGAAAGCGATTCGAGCGGATGATCGAATCGAGGCTCGTCAGCGGAGGACCGTCGGGACCCAGCGCCTGCAGGAAGCGATTCAGGTCGTACTTGAATTGCGGACATGCGCCGCGCTGTGAACGGCGCAACGAATCGAGCGTGGGGAGCGCGATCGAGTCGAGCACGGTGGCGCCGGCGCGCCGCAAATCCGCAACGGCGCGTTCGAACACCGCGACGACCTCGCTGTCATTGCCCGCGGATTCGTAGGCCTGACGGAGAACCGCGATCCGCGCGTCGCGAAGACCGTTCCGGTCGAGCGCAGCCGTGTAGTTCGGCACAGGGTGTTCCCGGATCGCCGCGGTGACGGGATCGTCGGGATCTTCTCCGGCGACCACCTGCAGAACGGCCGCAGCGTCGGCCACGGTGCGGGCCATCGGACCGGCAATGTCCTGCGAGAGAAACAGCGGGACCACGCCGGAACGACTCGTCAGGCCCATCGTCGAGCGGATGCCAACGAGCGCCTGGTGCGACGAGGGACCTCGAATGGAATTCCCCGTATCGGTGCCGAGTCCCAGCGTGCCGAAGCCGGCTGCAACCGCGGCGGCGGTCCCACCACTCGATCCGGCCGTCACACGATCGAGCGCGTAGGGGTTTTTCGTGTAACCGGGCAGGATCGAGCTGACGGTCTCGTATGGCGAGAAAGCGAATTCCGCCATGTTCGACTTCGCGATGACGATCGCGCCTGCTTCGCGAATGCGCCGCACCTGAAACGCGTCCTTCTTCGCCAGCCATCCCTGGAACGCGAGCGAACCGGCCGTTGTCGGCAGATCCGTCGTCTGCATGTTGTCCTTCACGATGATGGGAATGCAGTGAAGGGATCCCACACGGCCAGAAATGCGGAAGCGGCGATCGAGCGAATCGGCCACATCCAGCGCCTTTGCATTCACAACGACAATCGCGTTGACGGCTGGGCCGGTTTTATCGTACGCCGCAATCCGCGCCAGGTACTGGCTGACGAGCTCCCGGCACGTGAGCCGGCCGGCGGCCATCGCCGCATGGATCTCGGAGATGGTCGCTTCGTCGGCGCGAAAGCGCTGGGGTCCTTGTGCCCCGATGACTGTTGGGAGGAGCAGCATGAATACGGCAATAATGGAACGGCGCATCAGGTTCACCATATCTCGGGGTTCAGCCGCGTTCTGGTTCCGCGGCATCGCGCAGTGCATCTCCCAGCACATTGACTGCCACTACGGTGGTCAGGATCAGGATTCCCGGATAGACCGCCAGCCAGGGCGACGAATACAAGTAACTCTGCGCGTTGGTGAGCATGTTCCCCCAGCTCGCCGACGGTGGCTGGATTCCCAGTCCAATGAAAGAGAGCGCCGATTCCATGAGGATGGCGGTCCCGACACCGAACGTGATGTTCACGAGCACGCTGGGGAGCAAGTGCGGGAGCGCGTGCCGCGTGAGTATTCGCGCCGGACGGGCACCCAGGGCGCGCGCCGCCTCGACGTAATTCTGTTCGCGGATGGACAGCAGCTCGGCGCGCACGAGGCGGGCCAGTCCCATCCACGACGTGCCGCCAATGGCGATCACGAGGCCGGTGACGCTCGTGCCGAACAGCGCCAGCGTGGTGATGATGAGGAACAGCGCCGGGACGGCCATCATCGCGTCGGTGACGCGCATGACGATCGCGTCGACGCGGCGACCGCCCAGCCCGGCCAGCGCGCCTAACGAAAAGCCCAGCACGGCGGAACAGGCGACGGCGGCAAACCCCACGGCGAGAGAAACCCTCCCTCCCGCCAGCAACCGGCCCAGCACGTCACGCCCGGATTCGTCCGTTCCAAGGGGATGACCGCCGCTCGGTGGCGCGGCCGCGCGCGAGAGGTCCAGGGCATTGGGGTCCGTGTCATACAACACGGGACCGACGAGTGCTGCCATGGCGAGGAGAACGACGATGCCGGCGGCGATAACGGCGCGACGACGAGCCGACGGAGCATTGTCACGAGGGATGAGTGCTCTCATGCCTCGAGCCTGATTCGCGGATCGATCCAGAGGTATAGCAGGTCCATCAGCAGATTCACGACGACCACCGCCGCGGAAATGAAGAGCGTGATGGCCATGACGAGTGGGTAGTCGCGCCCGAGTGCGGCCTGCACGCCCAAACGCCCGAGACCGGGCCAGGCAAAGACTGTCTCGGTGATCGCGGCGCCGCCGACGATCCGGGGGAACTGAATCCCCAGCGCGGTGACCACGGGAATGAGCGCGGTGCGGAGCACGTGTCGCCACGCGACCGTCCTCTCTTTCAATCCCTTGGCTCTCGCGACCCGCACGAATGGCTGTTGAAGGGCCGTCTGGGCGGACGAGCGCATGTAGCGCAACAATTCCGCCGTGGTCACGGCGGCAAGCACGACGGCCGGCATGACGAGGTGTCGCAACCGATCTATCAAACCGCCGGCTTCACCGGCACTGCTGGCGCCTCCGGCGGGGAAGATCGGGAAGGCGATCGCGAACGTGAAGATCGCGCCGATCGCGAGCCAGAAAGTCGGCACGGCCATGGCGACAAAGGCGAAGCCGCTCACGACGCGATCGACCAGTCCGCCGCGCCACATCGCGGACCAGAGTCCAAGCGGGATGGCGAGGAGCACACTGAGCGCCAGCGCAGTTCCAGCCAGCAGCGCGGTGTTCGGCAGGCGCTCCCCGATCGCGCGCAAGTTGGGGACCTCATAGAGGAAGCTCTCCCCGAGATCGCCGCGCACGACGCGTGCTATCCAGAGGCCGAACTGGGCGGGGACGGGCTGGTCCAGGCCGAGTCGTTCCTCGATTGCGGCCTGTTCCTCGAGGGAGAGCTTTGGGTCGGCCAGCACCGACGGGCCACCGGGCGCCAGATGGAGCAGGGCGAAGGTCACGGTGCACACGACCAGGACCACGGTGAGGGCGTGCGCCGCGCGCCTCAACAGGAAGGCCGTCACCGCGCGGTCACGCCTAACGTACCACGGAAATGCGTTCCGCGTGGCGGAGGGCGTCGCGCAACCCCAGCGCGGGCAGGCCGCGCACGCGCCGGCTCACCGCGAGCAACTCGCGGGGATAGAACAGGACGAGCACGGGTGGATCGGTGAGCTCCTCGCGTTGAAACTCCCGGTAGAGGTCGCGCCGCTGCGCCGAATCGAGCGTGGCGCGCCCGGCGGCGAGCAGGCTGTCGACACGGCGATTCGAGTATCGCACATGATTGTTGTCCTGGCCGGTCGCATAGAAGGCGAATTGGTCCGGGTCGGGGGGGGTCGTCCACCAGATCAGCACCGCGTCGTAGTCGCCAGGCAGCACGCGATCGCGCACCAGCGTGGCGAACTCCAGGGTTTCAATCGACGCGTCGATCCCGACATGCCGCAAGTCCTGCTGGACCGCGAGCGCTGCCTGTTCGCGCGTTGGATTCCCCTTGTCGACGAGGAGCGTGAACGCAAACGGCTTTCCCGCCGGGTCTCGCAGCCTCAGTCGGTCATCCGCGCGCCACCCGGCTCGAGCGAGCATGGCGCGCGCTGAATCGGGCTGGAAGTCCGGGGCGGGCAGCGAGGCATCGAAGAATCCGGACAGCACCATCGGAATCGTGCCGCGTGGGAGGTCTGCTGCTCCCTTCAGGACTCCATCGACAATCGCCTTTCGGTTGATTGCGACATCAAGTGCCTGCCTGACGAGTGGCGGCTTGAACATCGGTCGCATCTGGTTGAACCCGACGTACACGTGTTGCACGATCGGATTGCGGACAACGGTCACCCCGCGCGCGCGTTCCACACTCGGCAGGTTGGCCGGTTCGATCGGGACGATATCGAGTTCACCGGCCAGCAGCTGCGCCACCTGGGCGTTTACGTCAGGCACAATGCGGAAAATGACCTGGTCCAGCTCGGGCGCGGCGCCGTGGTAGTGCGGATTCCGCTCCAGCACGATGGCGCTGCCCGACGCCGTCTGGATCACCCGAAACGGGCCCGTGCCGACCGGCGCCGAGCGACTGAAGTCGCTTGCATCGGTCAGTTTGCGGTCGCGGAACTTGTGTGCGGGGAGAATGCCGGCGTTGTAGCCGAGCAGCGCCAGGAAGGGAGCGAAGGGCGCCTTGAGCCAAAAGCGCACCGTCAGAGAGTCGATGACATCAATGCTGGCGACGGCAGCGAAGTCCGACCGCAGCCGCGAACCGGATTTCACGTCGATGATCTGGTCGAACGTGAACTTGACGTCGCGGGCCGTAAATGGCTCCCCGTCATGCCACTTCACGCCCGGCTTCAGCGCGAACGTGTAGGCGAGCCCGTCGTCCGAGGTGGACCACGACACCGCGAGGTCGGGCACGGGGCGGAGGTTCTCGTCAGGCCTGACGAGCGACGAGAAGATGACCTTGTTGATGAGGACCGAACCGATGTCCGGCGCGAGGACCGGGTTCAGGATCGGGTCATTGATGAGCGGAATGCGAAGCGCGTTAGGCCCGCCGTCATTTCCGCTGGCGCACGAAACCGCCAGGGCGCCAGCGACTGCGACCCACAGCCACTTCCGGAGCCGCGTCGTCACGCCATGGCCGCCTGCACCGTGCGGCGCGCGTCGCGCAGCGCGGCCACCAGGCGGTTCTGCCCCCGCGTGAGATGCGTGATCACGAACCCGGTGTCGCCCGGCTCCGTGTCCGGCAACTGCAGCGCGACACTGAGATCGGGAAGGGCAGGGATCGACTCGGCGGGATCGTGAAAGAACGCCGGTCCTCTCGTGTAGTTGACCGGCACCAGGAGTCGCGCCAGCCGGCGGATGGCGGCGTTGGCGCGGCGGACGGGCTCACTGCCTGCCGGGACGATGGCGATGTCCCTGGTGAAGTCCGCAAAGTCCCGCAGCGCGGCGGACAATTCGTCGATTGCGAGCCGCGCGTCGGCGAAGTCGAAGCTGTTTCCGGCGGCCTCCTGATACTTCGCCAGCGTCTCCTCGAATCCACGCAGCGTGCGGGCGAAGTCGAACGGAGCAATTGTTGCATTGGCCGCGCCCATCGCCGCCGCCAGGTAGATCTTCATGTCCTTCATGAGGATGTCGCGATCCGCGATGTGGATCAGGTCCTCCTCGGTGTGCCACTCGATGTTGGCGCCGCACCCGCCAACGCCGTAGTAACCAAGCCGCTCGCGTTCCTCGTCAGGCATGGTGGAGAGCAGCATGAAGAAGCTGGAGATGCCGATGTTGTTGAACGAGTAGTCGCCGGCCTGGTGCGGGCGCTCACCCCAGGACTCCTGCCCCGTCACGTCACGAATGACCTCCTGCGCAAACGGCTCGGCTTCGTCCATCCAGCTGATGTGGCGATACTCGGTCGCCCAGCGGCAGCCGGGTGAATCGCAGTTGATCTGCGCGATGCAATTCTCGTAGAGGTCGATCGCGAACCGGTCGGCGAACCACGTGCTCCCTGCATAACGACCGGTGGAATGCCCCGGCCACCAGGCGATGCGCACGGAGCGCTTGAGTCGATCGCGGTGTTTCCAGAGCACGCGCGCCACCTCGAGGAGCGTCGCGTCTCCCACCGCGTTGTCTCCGATGCCGAAGTCCCACGAGTCGTAGTGGCCGTGGAGCAGCACGAACGGCTCGGGGTCCTCGGCGCCGGGGATGGTCACGACAGGCACCGGCGATTTGAACCAGCCTTCGGTGAGGTCTGTTGCAAGGACGGCGGATTCGCCGCGCTTGGCGGCTTCGATGAGCGCGAGGCCATCGGGATTGTTAACGGCGACTACCGCGATCTTCGGTTTGCGCGGGAGGTCGTGTAGATCGGGGGTGCCCCACACGGTGGTGCAGATGCCCCAATGCGCGTTCTTCCCCGGATTGACGGCGATCATGCCGAGGGCGCCACGCGCTTCGAAGTGGGAGACTTTGCCCGGCATGCCGAAGCCCTCGGTGACGACAAACTTGCCGCGCAAGTCGACATCGTCTCCTCCCACCAGGTTGCGGGAGAAGAGTTCGTCAGCGCCACGCGCATAACGGGCGGGGGCGTAGGCGAGAGGGGCGGTGACGCCGTTCGGGTGCGCGACGCTCATCGCCATTGGTTTCGCGCGAAACGTGGTGCTCCCTATGGCCACTGAGCCTTTGCCGGGGAGGCTGAGGAAGACTTCGGGGTCGTGCACCTCGACCGGGACGTCGTGCCTCCGGAGCCGAGCGACGATTTCGTCGCAAGCCGTGCGCACATCGTCAGGATGCTCGCGACGGAGGGTTGTGAAGCGCTGGATCAGGGCCCAGGGCTCGTCGAGCGACACATCAGACAGTGCGCTTTTGATCTCCGGAGTCAGCATTGCCATCCGAGAGCGCGCAGAGCGCAAAGCGCAAAGCGCAAAGAGGTTATTGGAGCGCGCGTAGAGCTATGCCAATTGGAGGGCGCGGCACAGGGTGTCAAGATCAGCGATCGTCATCCGGGGCGGGTTTTCCCCCATCTTCCATCCCGGCCAGCGCTACCTCACTGATTACGACCTTCGCGCGACGACTGCCGGCGAGGGGCGCGATCCTGTTCGCGAAGGAATCGCGCGGTTCCCGCAAGGAGTGAGTCGATTGCGCTCAGCAGGTGGGGACGGGTCCCACGCACCGTAATGGCGCGCGTCGCGTAGGCGGAATGCGCGCCGAGGTCGCGGCTGGTGACCTGCCAGATGACGGACGTATCGGGCAACACGGACGCGGCGACCGACGCAAAAAGATCGACATGCAGCGAATCGGCGATCGCGGTCACGGAGCGGGTCTTCGCCAGCGCTTCCCGCACGCTGTCGGCCGACACCAGCACATAACGACGGTCCCGCGCCAGCGAAGCGCGCAGGCTATCGACGACCGAATCCACCTGGGGCGCGATGAAGCGCCACCTGGAGCTCATGGTCGGGAATGAAACGAACAGGCGCCGCGGCGGGCCGAGGTTTTCTGCCCGTTGGGCAAACTCCTCACGCGACGGCGGATTTGGACGCGACAGGTCACGGCTGTCCTGGCGTTGACCTCCCCCACCCCCTCCTTCGCCCATGCGGCCCGGGCCGCGTCCACCCTCTCGCGTTATGCGCCTGACCATGGAGTCGATCCTCGCGTCCCCCGTGGCGAACGCATAGCCCGGCGAGACTCCGCGCACGCGAGTCACGGAATCCAGCACGGCTTTCTGGATTTCGGCGCGGAGGGAATCCACCATCAAGGCGATGGCGCGCTGCAACTCGGCGGTCGCCTGGGCGTTGGCGGCGACGCTGCTGGCCGGCGGTTTTTTCTGCGCCGACTCCGCTTTGGCGGTGACCGTGGCCTGCTGCTCCCCGATCTTCTTCTGGATGGCGCGCGCGATCGCGAGTGAATCTTCGTGGGTTAGCGCAGCTGCGGGAGCAGTGGGCGGCGGGGTCAGCAGACTTGGAGCAGCGCTATCCGCCACCGTGACCGGCGGGAGCACCTGGTCACGCGGCCAGAACGCGATGGCAGCGATCGCCGCCGCGGTGACCAGTCCGCCAAGCACCCAGGTTCTGGCAGGCGTGAAGGCCCGCATCGGCGCCATGGCGCCTGACGAGATCTCGAGACTGTCTAATATGGAGACAATCTCGGTCGCCGACTGAGGCCGATCGGCCGGGTTCTTCGCCAGGCACCGCGTCAACAGTGCGGCGAGCGCAGGCGGCGCATCCGGGCGTCGCTTGGCGATGGACTCCGGCGCGCGCGTCAGTTGGGCCGCCATCGTTTCCTGCGGCGATGACGCCTTGAACGGCGCCTCGCCGGCGAGCAGCTCGTAACCCAGGAGACCGACGGCGTATAGATCGACGCGATGATCGGCCGCCGGATCGCCGGCGAGTTGCTCTGGCGCCATGTACGCCGGCGTACCAATCGCCATGCCGCTGGTCGTCATCCCAACGGAGGGCAAGGCAGCGGAAATCGCCTTGGCGACGCCAAAGTCGGTGACCACGGCATGCGAGCCGCTGCGGAGAACGTTGCCCGGCTTGATGTCGCGGTGGATCACGCCGCGCGAGTGCGCGTAGGCCAGCGCATCCGTGACGTCGTGGAGGATGCGCACCACCTCGCGCGGTGAGAATCGCACTCCCTCATGGAGGGCATGTCGGAGCGATTCGCCCTCGATGTAGGGCATGGTGAAGTAGAGCAGGTCGCCGGCCGATCCGGCGGCGTGCAGCGGGACGATGTGCGGGTGCTGAAGCTGCGCGGCGAGCTGGATCTCCCTGCGGAAACGCTCCCTGTTTACTCCCGCTGCCAGCTCGGGCGGCAGCACCTTCACGACGACCTGGCGGTTCAGCGACTTCTCGGTGGCAACAAAAACGCGGCTCATGCCGCTGCCCATGAGTTCCCGCTCGAGGACGTAGGCGTCACCAAGGGCGGTTCGAAGTTCGTTTTCGAAACTATCGAGACCGGACATGAAGTAATTGCAGAATGCAGAATGCAAAATGCAGAATGCAGAATGCGTGACGGGGCCGGTCAAGGCTCCCGTTCTGCATTCCGCGATCTGGAATCTGCACTCTGCTGTCCCCCGGTGACAGGCGCTGCATCTGTCCTATGGACAGCGCCGGTCGTGGCATAGCGCTCATTGCCGTGACGAGTCGAGACCAGCCCGCGTTAAGGCGAGCGTTACGAGGCGTACGCGATCAGGTGCCGGGTCTCCGATACCGACGAATGTATCCGGGAATGTCGATGTCATGGTCGAGTCTGGGATCGGGAATGGCGACCCCCGGCTGCAGGTGCAGCGGCAACACGCCAGCCCAGATCGGAAGCGAGTAGTCCTCCTCCTCGTCGAGCGGCGGGCCGGTGCGAATCTTGGCCGCGGCAACATCAATCGGAATCGAGACCACAGTCGTCGCTTTCAACTCCCTGCGACTCGGTTGACGCGCGTCTGCCCAACGGCCATTTGCAATGTGCTCGGCGAATACTTCGAGCGCCGACAGTTTCTCCTCGTCGGAATCCAGCAGGTGACCGGATCCGTGCAGGACCACCGAGCGGTAGTTCATCGAATGATGAAAGACCGACCGGGCAAGCACGATCCCATCGAGGATGGTCATCGCCACCGACACCGGATTGCCGGCGGCAACGTGCTTGAGCAGTCGACTCGTTCGTGCCCCGTGAAGCAGCAGATCATCTCCGCGACGCGTGTGGAGCGTGGGGATGACGGTCGGCACACCGTCCACGGCGAACGCGACGTGGCAGACCAGCGCTTCGTCGATGATCGCGTTGACGGTCTTGCGATCGTAATGACCGCGCTTCGGCAGCCGCCGAACGCGGTTGCGGGCGGTAATCGGGAACTGAGGCATGTTGGTCTGGGTCAGGCGGGCAGGCGATACACCAGCAGATGGTACGTCTTGTATCGCTCGAACGTCTCGCGGCTTCGGTGCCCCGAAAAATACTTGTATTGCAACTTCCGCAGCTTCTTCCTGAAAAACCACAACAAGAGGCGTGTGCTGAGCGGATAGTTCGAACCGATGTACCGGTGCACCGTCTGGCTGGCCGGTTTGGCGCGATTCATCAGCCAGTCATTGAGCAGTTGCAGGTTCGGGCTCACGCGCTTCGTGATGTCCTCGTCCTTGAGGAGCCGGAACGGGAAGCGGCCCATCGTTTCGAGGAAGTCGCGATGGGGATGCCCGCCTCCGAAACTCCTGTCGCCGGGGCCTCCATCTCCATGGGCCGCGGTCTTGAAGAAGTCGCAGATGACGAGCAGCCCACCGGGCTTCAGGAGCTGCTGCACCAGGGGAAGTGAATCGGCTGGTTTGATGTACTGGAAACTTTCGCTGAACAGGACGACGTCATACCGCCCACGCGCTTCGTCCACGGGAAAGTCCTCGAACTTGCACTCGAAGATTCGCGGCTGATATCCCTGGCGCTCTCCAATGCGCCGCCTGACGAGTGTGCCGAGGTCCTTTGCGGGGATGACCCCGTCGGCGAGGTAACCCCGATCGAGCATCTGGCTGATGAGATGGCCGGTGCCGCAACCGACATCGAGGACGCGCACCTGCCCGGTCGATGGCGGGAGTTGTGAGAGAATCAGGTCACTGTAGCGCTGCTGTGCGACCCGCAGATTGCCGAACGAAAGCTCGAGGTCAGGATCCCACAGTCCGTAATGCAGATCCTCGACGTTCCCCAGTTGTTGGGCGAGGACGAGGCCGAGTTCGCGACTGTGCATCGGGTGATCGAGTGGGAATTGGGAACTGAGAAACCTACTACAGGCTCGAGCCTCGACCCTGCCTTAGGCTCCCGCGCGGCGGTCGATCTCGTTCTGGCGGCGCAACGCTTCGTTCCAGTCGATCGTCGGGGCAACCTCCTGGTCAGCCAACGCCAGGCTTTCCAGCGCGCGTTCGATGACTGGCGCTCCAAGGTCAGGTGGCAACGACATTCCGAACTCCAGCTCGGCGCGACGGCACAGACGTTCTTCGCGGGCGCGGTCGCGGGCATAGCGATTCACGCCCATGCGATCGACCCTGGCGTGCATTCCCTCGTGAATGATCGACGATGCGACCGGGGCAGCCGAGATGTCACGGCGCGCGAGGAAAGTCAGCTCGGTCACGCAGGCTCCCTCCTCGGGCAGCCAGGCGCCTCGACAGGGGAACCGCACAATCCGGATCTCGTTCACATCGCGCTGCAGGTGGCGAAGGCGCCAGGGCTGGTACTTCTCGATGAGCGCCAGCGCTTCGTCGAGGCGGGCGAGGACATCGGCGGTGGCAATGTCGGGGCGCGAGTTCTCGATGGTTACCGGCACGCCGCGCACAACCAGAGCATCACGACGTGTCATGGTTCGTCCGAACTGCCCGTTGCGACTGCCGCGGAGCGAGGTAGAATGCGCTGTGCCATCGTGATTAACGATACGTGGCGGCGCACGTCTTAGTCGACACTTCGCTGCCTCCTGAGATTGGTCAGACTGCTCATTCTTCTGGAGCCTGGTTCATGGATAACGACGACAAGCAGGTTGGGCGGATCCTGACGCGGCGCGAAGTCCTGGCGCTGCTCGGCGTTGCGGGCGCCGGTGCCGTGGCGTCGCGCGTGAGAGCGCAGTCGGGACTGGAACGCGTGGTGGCTGCCGCTCCCGCCGGTGCGCCCTGGTTGCCCGCTTGTGTGGTGACCCCGGCCCAGACCGAGGGCCCCTATTTCATCGACGAGAAACTCAACCGGGTTGATATCCGGCCGGATCCGGGAACCGGCAAAGTGAGCGAGGGTTCGCCGCTCGACCTGGAGATGCGCGTCTTCCGCGTCGCCAACGGCGCGTGTGAACCGATGGCGGGCGCGATGGTGGACGTCTGGCAATGCGACGCCACGGGCGTGTACTCCGACGTGCGCGACATGAACGGCTTCTTCAACACCGCGGGACAGAAGTTTCTGCGCGGCTATCAGACGACGGACGCGTCAGGCGTCGCCAAGTTCACCACGGTCTATCCGGGTTGGTACCAGGGACGTTCCGTCCACATTCACTTCAAGGTTCGCACGACTGCCGGCGCACGAAGCCTGGAGTTCACGTCGCAGCTGTATTTCGACGACGCCTTCAGCGACAAAGTATTTACGCGTGCGCCGTACAACGCGAAGACGGGAATGCGGACGTCGAATGATCGGGACGGGATTTATCGCCAGGGTGGTCGACAGCTCACGATGACGGTCGCCGAACGTGGCGCGGGATATCACGGTGTCTTCGACATCGGAATGACAGTGTAATCGTGATTCGTGACTCGGCACTTCCGCGTGTCGGGTTCGGTCTCCCCCGTCGCGCCTGATGGACGCTGATCTCCTGTCGAGGGTGGCAGCGGTTGCGTTGCCGCTGATCTACGTCCTTGGAGTTCTCAGCGCTATCGACGCGATCATGACGACGCGCACCCCGCAGGGCGCGACGGCCTGGGCACTGGCACTCGTCCTGCTCCCGTTCCTGTCGCTCCCTCTGTATTGGGTCTTCGGACGAATCAAGTTCGATGAGTACGTCGAGGCGCTCCGCGCGCTTGACAAAGATCTCCATTCGCGGCTGGAGCAGGCGCGTGGCGGCGCGCTCGTCGATGTCACGGTCAGGCTCGATGACGAGACAGATAAACGAACTCAGGGAGAGCTGCGGGCTTTTCAGGTGCTCGCGACCATTCCCATGACGGATAGCAACGCTGTCCGCCTGCTCGTGAACGGAAAGGCAACGTTCGACGCCATCTTCTCGGCAATCGATGCTGCGAAGGAATATGTCCTCGCCCAGTTCTACATCATCAAGGACGACGGCGTCGGCCGACAATTCAGGGATCACCTGATCGCTGCGGCAGGTCGCGGGGTGAACGTCTTCCTTCTCTACGATGATGTGGGGAGTCACTCGCTGCCACGGCGCTACATCCGGGAGCTCGTTAACGCCGGGGTGGTCGTATCGGAGTTCAGTGGATCGCGGAGCTGGCTGGGGCGCTTTCGCCTCAACTTCCGAAATCACCGCAAGATCGTGGTCACTGATGGAGCGCATGGGTTCGTGGGCGGGCTCAACGTGGGCGACGAGTACCTGAGTGGTTGGCGCGACACGCATCTCGCAGTAACAGGCCCCGCGGTGCTCGGTTTCCAGTTTTCGTTCATCCGCGACTGGTTCTATAGCAAACAGGAAGTGCCGCAGCTCGTGTGGTCGGCGAAGCGCGGCCCCGCCGACCAGCGCGCCCTCGTACTGGCGTCGGGCCCCGAAGACTCGCTCGAGCGCTGTGGCCTTCTGTTCACGCACGCCATTGAGAGCGCCGAGTCACGCGTGTGGATCGCCTCGCCTTATTTCGTGCCCGACGGCCGCACGCTCGGCGCGCTGCAGCTCGCGGCGTTCCGGGGCGTGGACGTGCGGATCCTCATGCCGCGCAAGAGCGACAGCTTCCTGTTCACGCTGGTTCCGTACGCCTATTTACCCGACCTCGCGCGCGCCGGCGTGAAGGTGTTCCTCTATGAACAGTGCTTCATGCACCAGAAGGTGCTGCTGGTGGACGACGATTATGGAGCGGTCGGGACTGCGAACTTCGACAATCGATCGTTCCGGCTCAACTTCGAGGTCACGTGCCTCGTGAGCGACAAGGCATTCTGCCACGACGTGGAAACGATGCTCCTGGCCGACTTTGCCCACTCGACCCCGCTGACGGAGGCGGATCTCGACGGACGCTCGTTCGGGTTCCGACTGCGAACACAACTCACACGCCTGCTGTCTCCGGTGTTGTGACTCGTGACTCACGTCTGTTGCAGTGCCGAGTCACGAAACGTCATCGCCGCTCCACGACAGTCGTTAGGCGCCTGACGGCGGCCAGCGCGGTGCGGGCCTGGCTCAGGCGTGACCGGGCGGCGGCGGCAACCTGCGTGGTCGGCGCGGCGTCGGAGTCCTCGATCACGCCATAGAGCGTCATCAGTTCGCCCTGGAGCTGCGGCAGGCTGGGGATCTGGACGAGGCCGCGTCCCGCTGGTGCGGCTCCACCGCGACCACCACGGCCGCCGGCAGCCCCTTCCAATGCAGCCAGCTGGCGATCGAAGTTCGGCAGGGAATCGGCGCGCGGGCCCTGGACGGTGGTGGTCTGCTGTCTCACGCTCTCCCGGAGCTCCCGCACCTTGGGACGCGCGTCACCGATCGCATTGACCGCGCGGTACAGCTCGAGTTGCAGTGAGTCACGGGCCGCGAGCGCTGCGGCCGGCGTCTTGACGCGCGGGTCCATGCGCACCCGCACTGGCTGCGTGAACGCCTGTCCGTCGACCGTGAGTCGCACCGTGTATGTCCCGGGTGTCACGAACGGGCCAAGCGGCTCGGGCACGGTACGACCGGGAATCGCGGAAATCGGAAACGAAAAACCCGTCACGTTAGGCCGCGGATGGCGAAGGTCCCAGGCGAAGCGCCGCAGCCCCGGTCCGGCCTTGAGCTCCGGCCAGGGCGCAATCCACCAGTCGGGCCAGTGGCCGTCGGCGCGCGGGTCGGGATTGGGGTTGACGCCCTTCTCGAAGCGCCTGACGACAGTGCCTGCGGCATCGAGAATCTCGAGCGAGAGGTCGTTCGCGCCGCTGCGCAGGTGATAGGAGATCATCACGCCGTCCGGCGGATTCTCCGAACGTGGCTCGTCAACGGGTATTGGTGTGTCGGTGTACATGCTGGAGCGCACGCGCGTGGCGAGGCCGGGGCGGAACAGATGCGCCGGCGACTCCAGCATCGCAGGCGTGAGCTGCCGGAGCGGCGTGATGTCGTCGAGGATCCAGAAGCCGCGGCCGTGCGTGCCGACCACGACGTCATCATCCTTGATCACGAGGTCGCGGATCGATGTCGCAGGCATGTTGACGCGCAACGACTGCCAGTGGTCGCCATCGTCAAGCGAAACCCAGACCTGCGTCTCGCTGCCGGCGAAGAGGAGGCCGCGGCGGCGCGGATCCTCGCGCACGACGTTGATGGTCGCGCCGGAGTCGATGCCGGAGACGATCTCGGTCCAGGTGCGGCCGCCGTCGCGCGTCCGGTAGATGTGGGGGCGCAGGTCGTCGAGGCGGATCGTGTTCACCGCCGCGTACGCGGTGAGCGTGTCGAAATGCGAGGCGTCCATGATGGATACCTTCGCCCACGGTTTCACTTGCGGTGGCGTCACATTCCGCCAGGACGTACCGCCGTTGCGCGTCATATGAATGAGGCCATCGTCCGACCCCGCCCAGATGATGGATTCCTTTATATAGGAAGGCGCGATGGTATAAACGACTCCAGGGTGCCGAGCCACGGCCGCCGGCGTTGTGGCATACACGCCGACGTTAGGCGGTACGATCGAATCCTTCCGCGTCAGGTCCGGGCTGATCTCTCTCCACTTGCTTCCGCCATCCACCGTCTCCCAGATCGTGTTGGCGCCGAAGTACAGCTTGCGTGGATTGACCGGCGAAAAGAGGATCGGTGCGGTCCGCAGCATTCTATAGTTGGCGTCCCGGAACGGCTTCGGGGCAACGTTCTGCGTCTGGCCGGTGCGATAGTCGAAGCGCGTGACCTTCCCGCCGTAGACGATGTTCGGGTCGAGCGGATCCGGCGCGACGTAGCCGTACTCCTCGACACCGACCGGCCGCCATTCGCGGAAGGTGATCTGGCCGTCGTTCCCCCGGCTCGAGACGCACGCGGACCCGGATTCCTGCTGGCCGCTGCAGACGCGATAAGGCCACGAATAATCTGTCGTGACGTGGTACATCTGCGCCGTGGGCTGGTTGTACCACGAGCTCCAGGACTGACCACCGTTCACCGTGATGATCGCGCCCTGGTCGGCAGCGATCAGGATGATGTCCGGGTTATCCGGGTTGATCCAGAACCGGTGGTAGTCATCTCCACCCGGCGCTCCGCGGAACATCTTCCACGTCGAGCCGCCATCGGTGGACTTCCAGGCCACGATGCTGCCGCTGTAGATGATGTCGGCATCTATTGGACTGACCTTCAACTCTGCAAAATCCGACCCGCGGTTATGCACGCGCGCGTCGTTGCTGACCTTGCGCCAATTCGCGCCGGCGTCGTCCGACCGGTAGATGCCACCGCGGGCGGCCGCGTCGATAGTGACGTAGAGGCGGCGCTGATCGCTCGGCGCAACCGCGAGACCAATGCGGCCGAGTCCTTCAGCGAAAGTGGGAAGGCCGGTCATGATAGCGGTCCAGGTAGAACCGCCATCGGTGGACTTGAAAAGACCGCTGCCCGGGCCCTGCCAGGCGCCATTCTCCCACGGTCCCTGCCTGGCTTCCCACGTGGCGAGGTACAGCGTATTGGCATCGTTCACCGAAAAGGCAACGTCGATCGCGCCCGTGTTCACATCGCGGTACCAGACGCGTTGAAACGTGCGGCCGCCGTCCCTCGAGCGGTACAACCCGCGCTCCTCGTTAGGCCCGTACGGGTGGCCGAGCACGGCGACGAACAAGCGATTGGGGTCGCGGGGGTCGACGATGATCTGCGGGATCTGCTGGCCGTCGCGAAGGCCAAGGTGCGCCCAGGTCTTCCCGGCGTCAGTCGACTTGTAGATGCCGTTGCCGGTGGAGAGGTCGGGGCGCTGGAGGCCTTCGCCGCTCCCGACGTAGATGATATTCGGGTCGGACGGCGCCACCGCGATGGCACCAATGGAGCCGGTGGGCTGGTCATCGAAGATCGGAATCCAGGTGCGGCCGTAGTCGGTTGTCTTCCAGACCCCACCATTCACGACGCCGATGTAGAACGTGTTCGGTTGCTGTGGGACGCCGGCGGCTGCCTTGGTTCGGCCGCCGCGGTGTGGTCCGATATCCCGCCACCTCAGTTCCTGAAACAGGTTGGGTTGCGAGGATTGGGCAAGGAGATTGCTGCTATGCAAAATCAGAACGGCCGCGGATAACGCGAATTGCAGACGATTCACTCGGATCTCACCGGAAATCGGGTTGAAATGAACGTGTGAAGGAACCGCGCGCAGAGCCAGTGCGCGGCGTCACGGCTTTCCTGATTGCTGGGTGCTAACCGCTGGTTGTGGACTATCGCGGGCAGCGCAGCGCCCGAGCGCGCGCGTGCGATGGATCCTGTCCAGCGTCGGCGACGAACGCGGTGGCCTGACCGGTCATTTCCCGGCCGCCGGCGAGCACACTGTCGAAGTCGACTCTCACTCCGACGGGCCACCAGTCGGGGAAGAGCACGACAGCCCAACCTGACTTCGTGCGCTCCCAGATCATCGCCTGGTTGCGAGCGGCGTTCGTGTCCCTCGCAAAGACGGAATCGCGCACGCGCTG
>CAZSNV010000038.1:0-25124 GCA_964608035.1 uncultured Gemmatimonadaceae bacterium
TGATCGGCCTTGCTGTCGATGAACTCGAGCTGGTTCAGGAACGAGGATTCGCGGGCGTTCCTGGCCTGCTCGAGTTCGCGCGTCGTTGGCCCTTCGGTCGCCAGCCGGATCAACTCGCGCTCGATCGCGACCTTGAGAGAGTCCAGTCCCTGGCCCGGGCGCGCCGTCGCGGTAATCGAATAGTCGCCGTCGAGCCGCTTGACGTCGCTCAACGCGGAAACGGAGCTGGCGATTTCGCGCTGGTACACGAGCGCGTTGGTTAGCCGGCTGTTTCTCGCGCCCGACAACAGGTAGGACAGGATGTCGAGCGGCGCCGCATCCTTGTGGTTCGCGTCCACCGTGTGCCAGGCCAGGTACAAACGCGGCAGTTGCACACGATCCTCGGCGACGATGGCCGTGTCACGTACGGTGAAACGCGCGGGCGCCGGACGCGAGATGGCCGGCCCACGCGGGATGCTGCCGAAATACTGCCTGACGAGTCGGCGCACGGAGTCGGTGTTGACAGCTCCGCTGACTACGATCGCGGCGTTGTTGGGCGCGTAGTACTGCCGGAAGAACCCCTTCACGTCTTCGAGCGACGCGGCCGAAAGGTCCGCCATGGATCCGATCACGGGCCAGGAATACGGATGTCCCTTCGGGTACAGCGCCGGAGGCAGGATGTCGGCCGCCTTACCGTACGGCTGGTTCTCGTAGCTCTGCCGGCGCTCGTTTTTCACGATGTCCCGCTGCGCGTCGACCTTGGCGCTGTCCATGGTGGGCAACATCCAGCCCATGCGATCCGCCTCGAGCCAGAGGATCAACGGCAGCGCGTTCGATGCCCCGTCCTGCAAGTAGTTGGTCCGATCCTCGGTCGTCGAGCCGTTCGGCGATGCACCGAACGGTTCGAGCAGCTTGTCGAATTGTGGATACGGGGCATTCTCGGACCCCATGAACATCAGGTGTTCGAAGAGATGGGCGAAGCCGGTCCGGCCCGGCCGCTCATCGCCTGAACCGACGCGATACCAGATGTTCGTCGCCACCCGTGGCACGGAGTGATCCTCGTGCACGATCAGCGTGAGGCCGTTGGGCAACGTGTCAACGGTGGCGGGCACGCGGAGGCGCGGTGATTGCGCGCTGGTCAGCGCCGGGACCGAGAGGGCCAAGAGAGTAAGGATGCGGATTCGCATGGAGGAGCGATGAGCGATGAGCGAGCAGCGAACAACCTTCGAACCAGAAACATGATCACGTTACGCGCCTGGTGGCGACCTGGGGTGATGGCACGTTCACCCGGGTCGGGAAAGGAGAGCGCAGGTGGACGACACGTGCCGGGCTGAGGCGACACTCGTTAGCTTCAGGCACGACGTGAAAGCCAGAGCATCCAGAAAAAGCCAAGAGCATACGGACGGGGCCGACAGTAGCCCGACGCCGGCGGATTCCGCCTTCAAGGAACTCGGGCTGTCCGACATGCTGCTCAAGGCGGTGACGGACGCCGGTTACACGGTACCGACGCCAATCCAGCGCGAGGCAATCCCGCTCATTCTCGGCGGCCGGGACATCATCGGTCTCGCACAGACCGGCACCGGAAAGACCGCCGCTTTTACACTGCCGATTGCCGATCGCCTGCTGACTGGCCCGCACCGGCTTCGCGCGCTTGTCCTCACACCCACGCGTGAACTCTGCCAGCAGGTGCAGCTCAGTTTCAAGAAGTATGCGCAGCACACGTCACTCGTCGTGACGTCGATCTACGGCGGTGTTGGAATGGAGCCGCAGGAGCGCGCACTGCGCGGCGGTGTCGATGTCATTGTCGCCACGCCGGGTCGCCTGATCGATCACCTCGAGCGCGGGAACACGAGCTTCGACGACCTCGAGGTGCTGGTGCTCGACGAAGCCGACCGCATGCTCGACATGGGATTTGCACCGCAGATCAACCGGCTGGTAGCGGCCATGCCGAAATACCGGCAGACGTTGCTGTTCAGTGCGACGATGCCACCCGAGGTCGAAATCCTGGCGCGAAAGTATCTCCGGCGTCCGCACGTCGTGGAGGTCTCGGGCCGGAGGAATGCAGCCATCACCGTAACGCACGCCGTCTATCCAGTGCCGCGCAGCCTCAAGAGCGCTCTGCTCATTGACCTGCTGAAGCAACCGGAGATGGATTCGGTCCTCGTCTTCACACGGATGAAGTCCGGCGCCGATCGGGTGGTGCGGGATCTGGAGCACGCGGGGATCAGCGCGACCGCGCTGCACGCCGATAAGCGACAGACGCAACGCGACGAGGCGCTTGCCGGTTTTCGCGAAGGAACCATCCGGGTTCTGGTCGCAACCGACATCGCACAGCGCGGACTGGACATCACCGGCATTTCCCACGTGATCAACTACGACGTGCCGGCGCAGGTGGAGGACTATGTGCACCGCATCGGACGAACAGGGCGCGCGGCCCAGACGGGTGACGCCTACACCTTCATGTCACCTGACGAGATAGCCATGGTGAGAATGATCGAGCGCGTGATCGGCCAGGAGATTCCCCGGGTTTCAGTCAGCGGGTTCGATTTCGGTACCGGGTAACCAATAGGCCGAAGGCCAGAGGCCAGAGGCTGAAGGAACAGCCGGGCTTTGCTCATCGCCTGGCTCGTCCGAGGCGCGAAACCGCGATGGTGTCGGCAGCAGCGCCGCGCCGCAGAATGATCTGCGTATTGGCCGCTCCGTATCCGAGTCCGCTTGACGCAAAGGCGATGGAATCGCGGCTCGTGGAAAAAACGACGCCGTGAACCTCCCGAAGTGGGCGGCGCTCGATGGTGTCGACACCGGCTGTGATGAGGACAATGGCGCCTGCGGTGTCGAAGTGCACCGCCGTGAGCGTCGCGCGGCGAAGCGCGGCGTGTCGGGCGGTGGCCAGCAGGGAGAGGGTGGACGCCGTGGCTGCTTCGACGGCAACGCGATCCCTGTACGAACCGAAGCGAGGGAAGGTGAAGCCGGCCATAAGCCCGAGAATTGTCACGGTCACACCGATCTCGATAAGTGTCGTCCCTGTGCGCATGGCATCCTCCCGAGGAGCGCCCACCATAACGTGGGGATGCCGCGCGTGCTTCATCGCCACAGCGCGCCTCGCGGCATTCCAACGCGCGCCGGCGACCCTCGCCGCCAGGCTTGCGGCTCCATAACGTCCGGACGCAGTGCGAACCTACCTCACCCGGATGCCGTCACCATGCCGAAGCGACTTGCCCTGCTCGCCCTGATGGGCGTGTCCGCATGTCTGCCTGCCACGGAAAAGGACTTCCAGATGGCGCAGACGATCAATGAGATGAGCGCCGCCGTGAACGAGATACGGCAGCTCTCGTACGAACTGCAGGACCGGGTCGACTCACTGGTGTTTGTGATGGCCAGGCGGGACACGGTCATTCGGCAGCTGGCGAATCTGGCGGGGGTCTCGATACCGCCATAGTGCAGAGATCAGCGTGCAGGCGTCGGTCGAATCTGCTTCAGTTCCTCGTTAGTTTCCTGATCGCTGACCGCTAATCGCTAAGCCATGCACATCACGATCCGCTACTGCGTCGTTTGAAACTACCAGCCGAGGGCCGCCAGTCTGGCGGCCGAGATTGGCGCGGCGTATCCCGACGCAACGGTGCAGTTGCTCGAGGGAAGCGGAGGCGTGTTCGAAGTCGCGAAAGACGGCGTGCTCGTGTTTTCGAAGCGGGCACTGAGGCGCCACGCGAATCCCGGTGAGGTGGTCAGCCTGCTTGCCCCCACGTCGTAGGCCGCGCTGATGCGGTTGGCGATCTCCACCGGCGGCGGGGACGCCCCGGGACTCAACGCGGTCATTCGCGCCGCAGTGCTCTCCGCGCTCAACCGCGGCTGGGAAGTGCTTGGCGTTCGGCGCGGTTACTACGGGCTGCTGGGCGAAGACGAGGTCATCCCGCTCACTCGTGAGTCTGTGCGTGGCATCGCGCACATGGGTGGCACCATCCTGCGCACCACCAATCGCGGGAATCCCTTCGAGTTTCCGGTGCTACAGGCCGACGGCAGCTACGCGATGGTCGACCGCTCCCAGGAAGTGCTGGATAATGCGCGCGCCCTTGGCATCGATGCGCTGATCTCGATTGGCGGCGACGGTTCATTGAGCATCGCGCAACGCTTCCATGAAAAGGGAATGAAAGTGGTGGGCGTTCCGAAGACGATCGACAACGACGTCAGTGGCACGATCACCACGTTCGGGTTCGATACCGCCGTCAACACGGCGCTCGAGGCGATTGACAAGCTGCACACGACGGCCGAATCGCACGATCGCGTGATCGTGTTGGAAGTCATGGGACGCCACGCGGGATTCATAGCACTGCATTCCGGTCTCGCTGGAACCGCGGATGTCATCCTGATTCCCGAAATCCCATACGATCTCGAGCGAGTTTGCGAGAAGATCATGGCGCGGGATCGCATGGGTCGTCATTTCTCGATTGTCGTCGTGGCCGAAGGCGCTTATCCGAAGGGCGGCGCGGAGTCGGTCATAGGCGACTCGCTCCCTGGCGAAAGCCGTCGCGTCGGTGGCATTGCGAGCCGGATTGCCTGGCTCATCGAGCAAAAGACCGGAAAGGAATCTCGATCGCTGGTGCTCGGCCACCTGCAGCGCGGCGGCATGCCGACGGGCTACGATCGACTGCTGGCGACGCGATTCGGTGGGGCGGCGGTGGAAGCGGTGGAGAACGAAAAGTGGGGGCAGATGGTCGCGCTGCAGTCGCCGCACATCGTGACGATCCCGTTCACGGAAGCGCTGGCGGTGCCGCGGCGCGTGGACCCATCCCACGACATTGTTCGGACGGCGCGCGCGACGGGGATCTCGTTCGGTGATTGACCGGACGGGGGACGGGAGACGGGGGACGGGAGACTCCCGATGCAGGCACCTGAGTCTGCCGGGGGGGTACGCCCGATCCATGCGACTCCTCCTCGTTCTCCTTCTTGTCCTGGCACTTCCGGTCCCCGCTCAGGGATCGGCGCAATCGGCCAAGGCGAAGGAGCAGGATGCTCCGATACCGAAGGCCTACCTGCCTCCGGCCGGCATGTGCCGCATCTGGGTCGACAACGTCCCGGCCGCCCGGCAGCCGGCGCCGACGGATTGCGCCACGGCGATCCGGAACCGTCCGCCTAACGCGCGAGTGGTGTTCCCGGCCGGCAAGGCCGGTCGTTCCGCAGAGCCGAAGTCGCTGGCGCCGAACAGGCCGCGAACCGATACAACCAAGCGCAAGCCGCCTGCCTGATCAGGCGACCGCTCCCGCGCGTGCGTTCCCCGGGCGAGCTTCCTCCGTGCTGCGCGACGTAACCGATCGTACCCTTCCACCCGACCGCGATGCGTTCGTCGCGGCCGAGCCGCCCACCGGACGCGTCATCGTCATCGCCCCGACCCGGGCGGCGTGCGAAACCATCGAGCTGGCGCTGGGCCTTCACCTCGACACGTTGCTCGAGCGGGAACATGGGGCCGAGATCCGGGAATTGGCTCGCGGTGGCAAGGGCTTTGGTATCGTCGCCGGGACGGGCACGGGGAAGACGCTGGCCATAAGGCCCATCGCCGAGGAAATCCTTGGAACGCGGGCGCTACGTGTCGGTGTCGTGAACCGCGAACGCGAGGCGACACCGGAGACGCCGACCTGGAACGTCATCATCGTCACGACGGGAATTGCGCGCCGCTGGTTCGAGGAAGGCGACATCCTCACTGGCGATACGCTCCTCGTCGACGAGATCCACCAGACGTCGGCCGAACTCGAGCTGTGCCTGGCGTTAGGTAAGCGCACCGGGTGCCGGTTCATCTGGTTGTCGGCGACCGTCGATCCCACGTTCTACGCCACGTACCTGGGCTCGGCCGCCGTGCTGCGCACCTCTGCGTTCGATCCCGATCGCGCCGCGACGGTGAAGGTGTTGAACGAATCGCCGGACCGGTTCCTGAGCGATCGATTTCTCCAGCAAGTGGTCAAGCAGCGCCGCGGCGTCGGGGTGTTCCTGCCCACGCGGGCCGGCGTGGAAGAAGCGGCGCGGTTGGTCGGCGAGCGATTCCCGCGAATTCACGCCGCGTTCTACCATGGCGGTGAGCCGATCCGTGTGATCCGTCCGTTCCTCGAGGACGGAGCGCCAAAGCCCTATGTGCTGGCGATGACTGCCGCCGGACAGAGCGCCCTCAACGTGAAGGGGCTCGATACCGTCGTCATCGACGACACGCGCTTCACCAACGTGGTCGAACACGGGCGCAACGTCCTCACGCGAACGCACCTGGGCGCCAACGAGATTCTGCAGATGGCGGGACGCGTCCACGGCCGCGTTGCCGGGGGGCAGGTCTTCCTGCTGAGCGACCGGCATCTCGAATTCCATGCGCTCGAACCCACATCGCCCGAATTCCAGCTGGCCGGCGATTCGGAACGGGTTGCCATGACCTGCGCAGCGTTAGGCGTACGCGCCGACGAGCTGGAGCTGCCGATCCCACTGGATCGGATCGCCTATCGCGCGGCTCTGGCCCAGCTCGAAGAACGCGGAATCGTCGAAAACGGCCGACTGACGAAATACGGCAAGCTGGTCGAAGCCACGCCCGTGGATCGGCCGTGGGCCGAACTGCTGGTGCAGGCTGAGGACGCACTGGTGCCGGCGCTGGCCGTGATGGCCTCGGCGGAATCGCTGCATCGCATGACGCGCGAGGATCGGGATCTCGCCGGGCTCGTTGTCGATGGGAGCGACCACCTCACGGCGTACAACGTGTACGCGGAGGCGCTGGCCCGCGCCGGATACGTCGGCGAGGTCTACCGATTACCGCGCCACCTGTTCGACGATGCGACTATGGAACGCTGGGCTGAACGTCGTGGTGTCCTCATCAAGGCGATCGAGGACACCGCGCTGGCGATGGCAAGCGTCTGCCGCAGCCTCGAAGTTCCGTTGCCGGCAGCCTTGCCGATGGTGACGGACACGATGCGGCGCGCGTTCTGTGACCTGGTCGCGCGAGTGATGCCGTTCGACCTCGTGATCGACGAGCAAACCGCCGATGGCCAGGAGGCCCGCGTCTCCAAGACGAGTGTCTGTGGATCCTGGGGAGCGATCACCGGAACACTGCGGTATTTCGCCGACCGCTTCGGCATGCCGCGCGCGAGCATCGAGGGGACGCAGATTCCCAAGTCGCTGGTCCGCCGCTACGCCACGTCGAGCGGTGGGGCGCTCGCCGTGAACTCCTCGCACAGCCGCGATACGCTCCTGCTCACACAACGCGTGACGTACCACGGCTTCGAACTGGAGCGCGAGGACGAGGAGGTCGACGCGTTTCCGGCGGGCAGAGAGCAGGAGGCGCGACAGGTGCTCGCGATGGCACTCGCCCGCGGCGAAGCGCGCCATCCGGCGGTCCGCCGGAACCGCCGCGCCATCGAGGAGTTGAGGGAACTGCACCGCCGGTCCACCGGATCTACGCCCCGGCTGACGCTGGCCGATCTGGCCACTCGTTATGAGGAGCTGCTTGCCGACATTGATTCGATCGAAGCATATCGGGCCGCGCCGCTGAAGCTGGACTTGTGGCCGTTGGTCAGCCCCGCGGACCGCGAACGACTCCTCGCACTGCCGTCCGCGGTGGAGATCCGCGGAAAATGGATCGACGTCGACTACGACCTCGAATCGCCCGCGGGTAGCGAGGAACCGCCGATTCCCGTGGCGCGACTGCGGCTTCCCGAAAAGCTGGCCCGCTCCCTCGTGGACGAGGAATTACCCGTGCTCGATCGTCCGCTGCGGTTCGTGGTAGTGAGGGGACCGCGAGGGGCGGTTCGCGCCTCGTCGCTCGAGGAGCTGCAGGCGTTGCTCGAGCGCCCGTGGTCGCCCGATGAGCCGGTGGAGACTCGTCCCCGGCGTCGCGACTCGCGTCCGCCGCGCCGGCATGATGATCGGCGTCCACCTCGGGGCCGCGGAGGCAACCGGCCGCGACGACGTCGTTAGGGAGCCAGGTCGACCGTGTATTGCTCCGTCCGCGTGACTTGAAAGCCGCGCGCGAGGTAGTTGGCGATCGCTGCCGGGTGATCAAGCGTGCAGGTATGGAGCCAGACGCGGGAAGGTACCGGCTCCAGGCTCCAGGCTTCATCGATGGCGCTGGTCAGCAACGCCCGGCCCAACCCCTGACCAATCCCGATCGGCATGAGGCCGAAATAGGCGATCTCCACCGAGCCATCGTCATCGCGCGCCAGCTCGAAGAACCCGCGCAGCGCGGAGCCTTCGCGAAGGACCCAGATGGCGATGGCGGGTTTCTCCAGATGCGCGCGAAGTTGTTCGTCGGACCACCGCCGGCGGTCGCGCCACTGATAGTCGGTCCCTACGCCCTTGTACAGCTCGCGGTACAGACTGGGATCACAACTCTCTCGCCTGACCGAGTAGCCCGGAGGAATCGCCGCGCGACCGACCAACCGATCGGGCGAGTCCATCTCGAGGTACGTGCGAACCACGGGAACTACCGCCACCGGCCCCCCCGTCAGGCGCTCCGCGCTTCCGACTGCAGTCCGGGTAGCTCACTCGCCGGCGGGGGCGTCACATCGCGCTCGCGAGCCCTGAAGCGCGCGGCCTTGGCGCGATTGCCGCAGGTGGCCATGTCGCACCACCGCCGCCGCCCGTTGCGCGTGGAGTCAAAGAACACTCTAGGGCACCGGCCGTCCGCGCATCGGCGCACGCGAAGGAGCTCGCCGCCAACCAATGCTTCGGCGGCCGACTCGACGACCGGAATCATGAGCCCGGCGAACGCATCGCCAACCGGAACGAAACTCTGTTTGAAGGATCCATCGTCGCCGAATTCCACGCGACGGTGACCGGCGCTGCGACCGAGTACGCGATTGATCTCCGTCAACGCGTCGGCGCGTGCCTTCTCCAGGACGGCCCCGCGTTCGGCCAGTGCCCTGAGCGCCGCGCGCACCCGACGGGCATCGACCAGCGCCGCGGCGGCGCCGGCGGGTTGCTGTTCGGCGCGGCGCGTGATGCCGATCGCCCGTTCGGCGTCGAGCACCTCGACCGCGCCGAGCCATTGTATGAGTGCGTCGAAGTCGCGGAGCACATCCACCCGCACGCCGCGCCGCAGATCATCGGTATTGACGAAGTCCAGCCACAATCGCTCGCCGACGAAAACGAAGGTCGTTGGAGTGACGACCATGTGGGACAGCACACCGGCGGCAGCCTGGGTGGCGAGAAGGGCCATTGGCGCCAAGCATACGCATCGACCCGCCCTACTGCAAGCGAGTTCCCGCGGGCCTCGATGAGACGCGGGTCACCGACGTTAGTGGCTATATTCCGAAGCGATGAGCGCGCTGCCGGAGACGTACTATCGGAAGGGACTTGGCCTGAAGGCCGAGGTCCAGGATGATATCGCCGCGGACTACACGGGATGGGTCGTCGACATTCTGCGAGCGCGGGATTTCACGCTTACCGTCGACGATGTCACGGTGCGTCTCGCGCGCGAGTTCGGGTTCTGTTATGGGGTTGAGCGCGCGGTGGATTATGCCTACCAGGCGCGCCGGAAATTCCCCGATCGGCGCATCTATCTCGTCGGCGAGATCATTCACAATCCGCACGTGAATGACCGGCTCGTGCAGATGGGGATCACGATCCTTCAGCCCGTGTCCGAACTGCCGAGTGGCGCGCGCTTCGACTATTCCGGCATCGGTCCATCCGATGTCGTCGTGCTGCCGGCGTTCGGCGTCACCATCAGGGATTTCGAGGCACTGCGCGAAATCGGCTGCGTGATGGTGGATACGACCTGCGGGTCCGTGCTCAACGTCTGGAAGCGCGTCGAGTCGTACGCGAGCGAAGGCTTCACTGCCCTGATTCACGGGAAGGCGGCGCACGAAGAGACGCGCGCGACCGCGTCGCAGGTCCGGCGTTTTCCTGGTGGGCACTATCTCGTCGTGCGCGACATGGAGGAGGCCCGCCTCGTCTGCGAGTACGTCGCGGGTCTTGGCGCGGGGACCGTGCCACCGGCGGTTGCGTCCGCGTTCACCGATCGGCTCGGGTCTGCAGGTTCGCCCGGCTTCGATCCATCGACGCACCTTCGCCGGATCGGAGTCGCCAACCAGACGACGATGCTCGCGCGCGAATCGCTCGCGATCGCCGCCGAAGTTGGCAAGGCGATGGCTGACGCTTTTGGAACGGAATACGCCGCCCTCAACTTCCGAACGTTCGACACGATCTGCTCGGCTACACAGGACCGACAGGACGCGGTACTGGAGCTGCTGGGCGAGCCGCTGGATGCGATGATCGTCGTCGGCGGCTTCAACTCGAGCAACACTATTTCGCTCTCGATGTTGTGCGCCGAACGCGTCGCAACGTTCCATGTGGAGGATGCGGCGAGCATCGACGCCGCCAGCGGCCAGGTGCACTATCGTCGCGCGGGCAAACATCACCACGAGGAGACGACTGCGGGGTGGTTGCCCACGACGGGGCCGGTGCGGGTCGGTGTCACCGCCGGCGCGAGCACACCGAACAACCGTATCGGCGAGGCCGTCACGCGCATCTTTGCGACGCGCGGTGTCTCGCTCGAAGCCCTGCGACCGAAGCACGACTGATGCATACCCGCGGCGCGTGAAACTTCCATTCCTGACCCGCCCTCCAACACGGCACTTCCCGACGGCGGGCGAGTTCGGGTTCGTCGAAATACGTGGAGGAACCAGCCGCATCGTGTGCGTACCGGCGCTGGGCGGGAAGATCGTGGACATGGAGATCGGCGGCCGGCAGTGGCTCTGGAAAAGCGACGTGATTCCGTTTGCGCCACCGCAGGAAGGGACGAACTACGTGGAGACCGCCGACAGCGGTGGCTTTGACGAATGTTTTCCCACCGTGGGCGCCTGTCGGATCCCCGGCTGGGTTCGCGGCTGGGGCGGCGTGGAGTTGCCCGATCACGGCGAAGTGTGGTCGCAGGTGCCGGAAATGGACATCGACACGACCGACGACGGTCAGGCCGTTGTCACGACGTGGGAAGGGCGCCGCCTGCCGTACCGCCTGACGAGGCTGGCCCGGGTCAGCCGCGCCGGCGCTGTGGTGATGACCTATCACGCGGTGAACGATTCAGCAGACCGCATGCCGTTCATCTGGTCATCGCATCCGCTGTTCGCTTTGACGCCGGACACCAAGCTCATGTTGCCCGAAGGCTCGCCGATGCGCGTGGCCGCGTCGCACAAACTGGTGATGGGCGATAATCGGTCTCAGCACCGCTGGCCTTTCGTGCGCGCGGCCGGGCGCGTGCTCGACTTCCTCACGCCCTTCGAAGTCGCGAAGGAATACGCCTGCAAGCTTTTCCTGGAACCGACCGTGGGCCGGGCAATCCTTCGCCAGGGCGAAGATGAACTCGAGGTCACCTTCGACACCTCCGAAGTCCCGCACCTCGGCGTGTGGATCAACAAGGGGGGCTGGACTCCATTCAAGAATGCGCGTCCGTACCTGAACCTGGCCATCGAGCCGTGCCTCGGCGCACCCGACGCGCTCAGCGACGCCCTCGGTGATTGGAAGCAGGCGCAGTGGCTCGAGCCCGGCGAGGTCCGGTCGTGGTCGATCTCGTGGCAAGCGCGGCGTGTGCCTGACGAGTCCAACGGGCATCCCGCCTGACCAGGCTTCGGGCGTGACAATGAGCCTTCCGAAGGGTCGCGCCGCCATGGCGACGCTGGTCGCCACCGAAGGGAGTTCGCCACGGGCGACCGGGTCGCGCATGTGGGTGGATGAGGAAGGGCGGATTGTCGGTTCGGTGACGATCGGCGGGTGCGTCGACGCCCGCGTGATCGAGGCGTCGGCGAAGGCGCTCGACGAGGACGCACCCGCCCTGCTGTCGATGGCGCTCGGCGACGAGGATGCGTGGGCGATCGGGATGACGTGCGCGGGAACGATCGAGGTGCTGGTGGAGCCGGTCGATCCGGAGCGGCCGGGTGACGCGGTGTCCGGTGCGTTAGGCGCGGCGGCCGTCGAGGTCGAGGCGGGTCGCCCGGCGATCGTCGTGGCTACCCTGTCGGGCGTGCCACAGCGCCTCGTCATTACTGAGCGCGGCGCCACCTTCGGTTCACTCGGAGCGGCGTCGCTCGACGCGGCCGCGACGCGGGAAGCAACTGCCTTGCTGCCGGAGGGAGCATCGGGAGTTCGCGACGTCGTGGCGGGGGACGTCCACCACCGGCTGTACTTCGAGCGCCACGCGCCGCCGCGCACGCTCGTGATTTTTGGCGCCACGCACGTCGCCATGCCGCTGGTGGCGTTCGGCGCCGTCATGGGACTGCGGACAGTGGTGGTCGACGGACGCGATCATTTTGCGACGCGCGAGCGCTTTCCGGACGCGGATGAGATCCTGGTGGGAATGCCCTCCGAGATCGCCGGCCGCTTGCCGTTGGGCAGGGAGTCCATGGTCGTCCTCCTGTCGCACGATTATAAGTACGACCTGCCGGTGCTGCGGGCGGTGCTGGAGAGCGAGGCGGCGTATGTCGGCGTGCTGGGAAGCCGTCGTCGGGGCCGCGCCCTGATCGACTTTCTGGCCAGTGAGGGCGTGCCTGACGAGCAACTGGCGCGCGTGCGGATTCCGGTCGGTCTCGACCTCGGCGGAAACACGCCGGAAGAGATCGCGCTGAGCGTCCTGGCCGAAGCGGTGGCGGTTCAGCATGGACGCACCGGTGGTCCCATGCGCGATCGGGTCCCGTTGTAATGAAACCGGAGGTGGTGCGGCGCGACCGCGTGGAACTGAACTCGCTCCATGGAGCCGTGCTCGTCTCCGACGTTCGTGACTCGCTTGGCCGCGTCGTGGTGGGGCGTGGAACCCTCGTCGGTGACGACGAGCGCCTGATGCTCGAAGGACTGCCCTGGGAGTTCCTGCACGTCGTTCGTCCGGACGACGGCGACGTCCTGGAGGCGGAGGCGGGAGGTCGGCTGGCGCTGGCCGCGTCAGGTCCGGGCGTGCGTCCTGGCGACGCGGCGGGCGGCCACTGGCCCCTGACGGCGGTGTCGCGGGGCATCGTCGACGTGCGGCGGGACGCGCTGCAGGCAGTGAACGCCTCTGGTGAGCTCGCGGTTTATACCGTGTCGGACGGGCAGGTGGTGGAGAACGAGGAGGTGGTAGCACGCGCCAAGATCATCCCATTCGTGGTTGATGGCGCGGTGCTCCGGCGGGGACTCGATGCTGCGGCGGCGGCAGGAGGGCTGATCGCCGTCCGCGCCTTCGTCCCGGCGCGGCTCGGTGTCGTCGTGCTCGAGTCGTTAGGGTCCTCCGCGCTGGACCGCTTCCGCAGGGCGCTCGAGGAGAAGGCCGGCTGGTTCGGCTCCTTGCTGCTCGAGCCATGCGTGGTGGCGCGGAACACCCGTTCGATCGCCGCCGCCATGGAAGGTGTGGTAGCGGGCGGCGCCGAGGTCATCCTCGTTGCCGGCACCATGGCGATGGACCCGCTCGACCCGGCGTTCGAGGCGGTGCGCCTGCTGAAGGGTCGACTGGAACGCGTGGGCGTGCCGGCGCATCCGGGGAGTCTTCTCTGGCTGGCGCGCATCGGGGAGGGCGTGCCGGTGATCGGCATGCCTTCGTGCGGATTGTTCTCGCGCGCCACCGTGTTCGATCTCGTTTTGCCGCGGCTGTTGGCGGGACTGCCCGTGGATTCGCAGTGGCTGGCGACGCTGGGGCACGGCGGCCTGCTGACGCGCGATGTCGCCGCGAGATTCCCGCCTTACCGGCCGCGCCAGGAACGCGGCGCGGTCGACTGACATGACGAATCCGTACGGCAAGATCCTCGTCGATCACTTCCGTCATCCGCGGAACCGCGGGCCGCTGCCGGATGCGACGGTCTCCGAAGAGGGATTCAACCGGCTCTGCGGCGACCGGGTGCGCATCGAGCTGCGTCTCGAAGAAGGGGAGGTGGCCGAGGCGCGTTTCACGGCCAATGCCTGCGCACTGTGCGTGGCGGCGGCGTCGGTGCTCACCGAGCTGGCGACGGGTGCGCCGCTGGACGAGGTGGACACCCTGACGGTCGATGATCTGCTTCGGGCGTTAGGCGCGAGCGTGCCGGAGGCGAGGCGCAACTGTGTCCGGCTGCCGCTGACCGTGCTGCACGCGGGCGTCATGCTCCACCGGCGCGCTAACAGCCTCCCTCCGGTGGACCGGGCGCGACCGGTGGCGGCAATTATCCTTGCGGCAGGCAAGGCACGAAGATTCGGCGCGCAAAAACTGCTGGCTCCGTTTGGAGCGTCGACCGTGGTGCGCTCGGTGGTCGACACCCTGCGCGCGGCCGGCGTGGAGTACCTGGTGGTGGTCGGCGGGCCCGGTGGCGAGGCGGTGCGGGCTGCTGTTGGAGGACCGTCGGTCGTGTGGGCCGAAAACCCGGAGCCGGACCGCGGGCTGTCGTCGTCCGTGGCGACCGGCGTGGCGGTCTTGCCGCCTAACGTTGGGGCGGCCCTGATGGTGCTCGGCGACCAGCCGACCGTATCGGTGCGGGTCGTCACGCAGGTGGTGACGGCGTGGCGCGCAGGCGCCGGGCCCATCGTGGCGCCACGTTACCGCGGGCTGCGAGGGAATCCGGTACTGTTCGATTCGACGATGTTCGCCGTGCTCGGCGCGCTGGAAGGCGAGCACGGCGCGCGCGACCTCATCGCCACTGATCCGCAACAGGTGACGATGGTCGACGTTTCCGAGCCGCCGCCGATGGATATCGACACGCCGTCAGATTATGACGAGTTGTTGAAGAGGCAGAGGCGTTAGGGTCCCACTTCAGCGGGCGGCGCTCACCGACAGCCGCAAGCAAGCCGGCTGTCGGCATCGAGCGGCGACGTCCTCAATCCAGCGGGATGGCCGCTTTCTTTTTCCCCGCCACACTCAGCACATAATTGGCGACCTGCCGTCCCAGTTCACGGCCGGCCAGCAAATCGAAAGTGTAGTGGAGCCCGCCATAGATCCGAGCCAGGCCGGCCTCCTCGATCATCGCCTCCAGGCGACTGCTCTCCTGTGGGAACTCGTCGGCAAGGACGGTGGCGTAGGCCGCGGTGATGCAGGAGTGCCCGCTCGTATACGAGGGATGGTTAGGCAGTGGCACCCCAAGCGTGATCAGGGGATCGGCCTGCGACGGCCTGATGTAGTAGTAGGCGAATTTGGCATCGAAGCACGCGTTCGATACGTCGAAACCGGCCATGTTGGCCAGCGCCAGGAGGCGTGCCGCCTCGCGCTCCGAGCGGTTGTGGTCCACGATCATCTCGGCGGCCACGCTGTTCATGAAGGCCGGACCTCTGGCAGCCCAAAAGACTGCTATCGCCAACTGTGCGGGAGTGAGTCCATCAGTGATGGCCCGCACCTCCGCGAGCGCCGCGAGGAACTCTGGTGAACCGAACGCCGGGGGCGGACCCGGACGGAACTGGTCACCCGAGGTGAGCGCGAACGTCCGCGTTCCGTAGAGGCCACGGATGGAGTTCACGCCCGTCCAATTGCCGGGACCACCGGGGTTCGGTGGGGGAACCGTCTGGTTGAAGTTGTCGGTTGCCGCGTATGCGTTGACCAGTGCTCCGATCGCCCGTCCGATCGTTTCACCGTCGTCGAAGTCTGTCTTATGTTCTCCCGGCCACGGCGCGCCAGCTTCCTGGGTCAGAAGCCTTCCGTCGAGCAATGCGTGATCGAGTGGGAAGAAGCTCTTCAGGACCACCAGGGAAGCACCGGCGGCGGCTGCTGCCGGGGAGGGGCGATCGTTTCCATGCTTCGCATCTTCGGCGGCGATGATCGCGTTGTACTGCGCGACCGACAGGTAGGTCATGATGCGGACCTGAAGGATCGGATTGCCGACGGCGCGCGCCACGATGAGATCACGCGCCGTTTGATTCCAGGCGACGCTCGACGTCCCGGCTCCGTGGACTTTGGCTGCAGACAGCTGTGGGCTGATTGGTGCCCGTGCCGGTGACGTCGTGGAGTCACTGCAGGCGCCCACTGCGAACGCAGCGGTCAGTACGCTTCGCAGAGCGCGAATACGATGAGACATGGTGCTCTCCATTTGGGGGAACAGCGAAGACCTTCCCCCCAGCCCGGTACATCACCCACGGCGGAGTCAGGTTGCCGAACGCAATTCGGCACCCCTTCTCGCGTTTCTCTGGCGGAGAGGTACGTTCACGTCCCAAGGAGATAGCCGTCGGTGATCACGCCGCCGTTACGCGAGCGTCACGCGCACCAGCTGCCGGCTGAAACGCTCCGTGCTTCGACTTTGCACCCTCGGCGGATTGGACCTGAGCGCCGGCGGCGACCAGGTACATCCACTCCTGTCGCAGCCGAAGCGTCTCGGGCTTCTGGTGTACCTGGCGGCAGCGAATTCGCACGGGTACCGGCGGCGCGATTCCATCCTGCCGCTGTTCTGGCCCGAGCTGGATCAGGATCGCGCCCGCAATGCGCTGCGGCAGGCGACCTACGTGCTGCGTCGCGACCTTGGCGACGGCGTGGTCCGCCTGCACGGCGAGGAGGAATTGGGAGTCGATCCTGCCGCGCTCTGGGTCGATGTCGCTGCGTTCGAAGCAGCGCTCGCAGCCGGCGAGTATCGAGCAGCGGCCGATCTCTATCGCGGCGATTTTCTCGAGGGGTTCTTCGTATCCGGTGCAGGCGCCGAATTCGACGAGTGGGTAGCCGGAGAGCGGAGCCGGCTTCGCGGACTCGCGAGCCGGACGATGCGGGCCCAGGCCGAGGCGGCGGTTGCCAGTGAGCCCTCGGCGGCGGCAGTCTGGATCCGGCGCGCGCTCGCATTCGCACCGGATGACGAGCTCGCGGTGCGGCAGGCGCTCGAGCAGCTCACTCGCATTGGCGATCGCGCCGGAGCACTTCACCTGTATCACGAGTTCCGGGAGCGACTCGACCGCGAATACACAGCGGAACCCGCGACCGAGACCAAGGCGATGGGTGAGGCGCTCCGCCTCTCACACGACCCCGAACTGTCCGCCGAGCACCACGTCGCGAGATCAACGGAGATTCCACCAGCCGACACGCGCGGCGCGATAGCGAGCGCCGCCCCGCCGCCGCCCGCGGTGCGGCGTCACCGCGCCGTATTGGCACGCGTCATTGGCTCGCACAGGCGGCGTGTGGTCGCTGGCGCACTCGCCGTCGTACTCCTCGCGTCGGGTTGGAGCCTCTGGCGTGTCCGGGCGGGGGGGGATTCGCCAGGATCGTTAGGCAGCTTCAAGACCACGGACCGGATTCTGGTTGGAGACATTGCGGCGCAGCCGGCGGACAGCCTCAATGCCTGGGCTCTCACGGTTTGGCTGCGCAGGTCACTGGCCGACTCCAGAGCCATCAACGTCGTCTCGAGTGAGAGCATGCGTGAGGCGCTTGGTCGCATGCGGTTGCCCGAGACAACGCCGGTCGACGCGGCCGTCGCGCGCGAGCTCGCCCTCCGCAACGGCTACGTGGCAACGGTGACTTCCGAGCTCACGCCGGTCGGCAGCAGCTATGTACTGAGCGCGCATCTCACGTCGGTGCGAGGAGTGGAACTGGCGATGGCGAGCGAGACTGCGCCTGGTGTCGACTCGCTCGTGGCGGCCCTGGGACGGCTGTCGAAGGCGTTGCGCTCGAGTCTCGGCGAGTCGCGGGACTCGCTCGTCGCCATCCGTCCGCTGCTGCAAGTCACAACTGGTTCGATGCGAGCGCTCCAGCTGTACACCCAGGCGCAGGACGTTTCGCAATGGTCGCTTGGACGCGGTCAACAACCGGCGGACATGATGGCTTTGCTGCGTGACGCGCTTGCGATTGACTCGACCTTTGCGATGGCGCACCGGCGCCTGGCTGCGGCCCTGTACAATCTGGGTTTCACGCGTGAGTCGATGGCGGAGTTTCGAGCTGCCGAGCGTTTCAGCGACAAACTCGCCGACGTGGAACGGCTGACCGTGCTCGTGTCGCTGCATCTGAATCTGCAAGAGCACGCCCGCTCAATCGCCGAGGCGATCGAGATTCATCGCCTGAGCCCGGACAGCCCCTTCGCAGGGACCTGGCTCGCGTTCAATTACTTCGATACCGGTCAATACGACCTCGCGGAAAAGCAGATCCCGGCGATGCGGTCTGCCCGTTCGCTTGGCGATGGGGGTTTCTGGTCCAACCTGCGGGAGTACCAGGGTCGCGGCGCCGAGGCGCTGGACTCGGCGCGCGCGTTCTATCGACGATACGAGCACTCCACCGACTCCGTCTCGCTGCGTTCCGCCCGGCGGCAACTCGCAACCTTTCACGCGGTACGTTTCGCATACGACTCCGCCGTTGTGTACGCGAGCTCTCGTGACCAAGCCGACAAGGGCGTACCGATCATCCTCGCCGCAAGCCAGTTCGCGCGAGGCCAGCTCACCAAGGCGATCGCCACGCAGCGTGTGCGCGCGTCCCGGGGGGACGAGCTGCCGCTATCGGGTTTCTTTACCACCGCGGAGTCCTTCACGGCGTTGGCAACGATGCTCATGAACTCCGATCGCGCGTCGGCCAGCCGCCGACTCGATGCCGTGCTCGCGGACACGAGCTATCGCAATCGGGATCCCGCTAACCGACACATCCGCCCCGTTCTCGCGTTGGCGCTGGTCGGGCGAGCCACCGACGCGCGCCGCGAACTCTCGGCGATCGAGCGCGCGTTGAATGAAGACATACGCAAGAACCGGGAACCCTCCCTGGAGCTGGCGCGCGGCGCCGTGGCGCTCGCGGAGCGTCGTCCACGCGAAGCCATCGAGGCGTTCAGGCGTGTGGGAACAGTCTTCAACTCGCACGATACCTGTCGGATCTGTGCGCTGCCGTGGCTGGGGCGCGCGTATGAAGCCGGAAACCAACCCGACTCGGCGACAGTCGTGTATGAGCGCTACCTATCGACTGGCGATCCCTTCCGGGTGATGTCGGACGCAGCCTGGCGCGCGGTCATCCTGCGGCGTCTTGGTGAGCTGCATGCGAAGCGCGGCGACACCGTGCAGGCCGTGAAGCGGCTTTCGGAGTTCGTGGAGCTCTGGCAGGATGCCGACTCTGAGTTGCAGCCGCAGGTGGAGACGGCGCGCCGTCGCCTGGTTGAGTTGCGCAGCGTTCTGGCGGACCGCGCCGGTCGCGCGCCGGCGACGTTGGCCGCTGCGAAACGGTGAGGCGAGCCTCGCCGTCAATGCAGTCACGACCCGCTCCTCGCTGTTCCACGGCTTCGGCTTGAGGGCGACTGGGCCACAACGCCGATTGCATTCTAATGGTTGCGAAAGCAGCGGCAGGATGACGGCGGTGAGGACCTGGCCCGCTATTGTGCCGCTGGGTTGATACCTGTGGTCGAGGGGATCATCGTATGGCCATGCGCGCACAATCGATTCCAGAACTCATGACCGCGGAAGAGCTCGAGCACGTTCACTTACCCGGAAAGTCCACCGAGCTCGTTCGAGGACGGCTCCTGGTGCGTGAGCCTCCCGGCACCAGGCACGGGAGGGTAGCCGCGACCCTTGCCTACTTCGTCACGGACTTCGTACGTCGGAACCGCCTGGGCGTCGTCTTCGCGCAGGATACCGGGTTCAAGATCGAGTCGAATCCTGACACCGTGCGCGCTCCCGATGTCGCGTTTCTCGCGCAAGAGCGCGTGGACCAGGTTCCCGATCGCGGCTATGCCGCCCTCACCCCCGATCTCCTGGCCGAGATCGTGTCCCCGGATGACCGGCCCGGAGAACTCCTCGCCAAGATCGCCCAGTGGCTCGAGGCCGGAACGAAGTTGGTCTGGGTGATCGATCCGCGAAGTAACGAAGCCCGCGTGTACCGCCCCGACGGCAGCCTAACGATTATCGGAGCCGATGGAATGCTCGACGGCGAGGACGTGCTCCCTGGATTTGCCTGCGCCCTCACGGATGTCCTGAGCTAGTCGGGCACGAATCCCGGCGGCCTGGGTCCCAGCGCGGTTGGAGTTGCTGGCCCTCAGGGTTGCCGTCGCTTGTCGTGCGCGTCGGATTTCTTCGTGTTCATCTGCAGCATGTCTTCGTTGACCCAGTAGTTCGGACCGAACGGCACGGCCTTCGGCCAGAGCTGGTCGAGTGACATGCCGTCGTAGAGGGTGCCACCCTTCACGACGTACTGGATATCGGCCGTGGCGCGGATGTTCTGGATCGGGTTGCCGTTGAGTACGACCAGGTCCGCGAGCTTGCCGACCTCGATGGAACCGAGGTCCTTGTCCGCGCCAAGGAAGCGCGCGCCGTGCAGCGTAGCCACCTCCAGTGCCCCGTGGTTCCCCAGGGCGCTCGCTCCCATCCACACTTCCCAGTGCGGGGCCAGGCCGTGGTGTTCGCCGTGCGACCCGATGGCGCCCCACCCGCCTTCGGCAATGATGTCGGCCATCGCCTGCGCGATGAGCGGATAGCTGTAGTCAGTCTCGGGACGGAGCCAGCGCACGCGCGTCTGCGGCACGAGCATGCGCCACGGGAACCAGCGGCGCTGCTTGGGATCCTTCCAGATGTCGCTCGACTGAAAGAAGTACTCGATGCTCCAGGCGCTGGGCCCCGCGACAACGAGCGTGGGTGAATATGTGGCGCCAGCCTTGCCGAAGAACTTCGCGCCATCGGCGTACATCGGCAGTTCGCTGAACGCGTGCTCCCAGCCCGTTTGGCCGTCCATGATGAAGCCGAGGTTCTCCATGAAGTGGCCACCCTCGGACGTTTCGTTGATACCCACGGTGCGCGATGCCTCGGCCATCCATTGCCGCTGGTCGCGGCGCGGCTGGGCGTACTGCTTGATCGAGACGGCGCCCCAGTCGGCCATCTTGCGCACCATCGCCAGTGCGTCGGCCGGGTTCGCGATCTCGTTGGCGCGCGACGCGTCGCCGGCAGTGATGTTGTCGCCACTGGAGAAGCCGCGAGGACCGATCATCTCTCCTGCTTCAATCAGCTCCGCGGTCGGGAACATGTTCTGGCTGTACATCGACACGTCGGTCGTCGTGGTGACGCCGTACGCGAGGTAGATGGCCTGCTCGTAGTCGTGCCTCGGGCGCATGCCACGCCACTCGCGGTAGTGGTGCGCATGCATGTCGACGAGCCCCGGGATGATCGTCTTCCCGGCGACGTTCACGACGCGATCCACGCCCGACGTCGAGCACGACCCGACGCACGTGATGCGTCCTGCCCGTGCCACAACGGTCCCACGTTCGATCACCTGTCGCTTGTTCATCGTGACAATCCGCGCATTCGTGAACGCGATGGTTCCGCCTGGCATGGCGCGCGGGACCGAGACCGCGAGCTTCACGGTGTCGGTGCGCCCGGTTTCGACGTGATGCACGAAGAAACGCTCGCCGCTGCCGTATTCGAGCGTGGTGCGGTCGCGCCAGCGCGGGAAGAGGCCGCCATCCCGCGAAAGCTGCGTGACCGGGAACTGGCCGCGCCGCTTTTCGATGCGTTGCACTTCACCGCCGAGTCCACCCCAGGCCATGGGCGCGACATAGACGTTGTCACCCTCCTGAAACGCGACCCATTCACCGGTGGGCGAAGGGACGATTTCGTCGGCCGACGGGAATGAGAGGTGCTCCTGCTTGTCGCTGCCGTCGGGCCTGACCGACATGAGCGCTGTTCCACCGCGGCCGCCACCGGCCGCCGCCTTCTCATCGATCCAGAAGACGCGACCGTCCGGACCGTATGACGGGCGTACGAGCTGGCGTCGCGATTCCCCTCCGATCGCCGCACCCGACGGTCGCAGGATTGTCGCCAGGACGATCCCGGTGTCGCCGGTGGCTGCCGAGGCGTTGAGCGCCACGAGATCGTACCACGCGTTATGCGTGAGCGTGCGCCCGCGTGCCGTGGCGCCCTCGCCGCGCGCGACGACTATCGTCCGGCTGTCGGGGCTCCACACGGGGTCCACGTAATCCCCCGGCTCGTGTGTCATGCGCTGCGGCATTCCACCCGATGTGCTCACCTTCCATACGTTGCCGCGTCCGGTGTCGTCCCAGGTCACGAAGGCCAGGGAGCGTCCGTCGGGGCTCCACGTGGGCGCGTACTCGAGTGGAGTGAATGCGCCGTCGGTGAGTCGCTTTGGTTTTCCGGTCGCGCCCTGCTGCGTGTAGATCCGCCCGACGGCCTGGAACGCGATCGTCTTCCCGTCAGGCGAGGAGCCGGGCCAGCGGAAGAACCTGGCAGCGACCGGCCCGTCGGCAATACGGAACTCGCGACGTGCCATCTCCGAGATCGTGCGATGCACGGTCGCGGTGTATTCGATCGTGCTGACCTCACGTGTGGTGATGTCGAGCCGCCTGATCTTGCCGCCCTGCATGAGGACGATGCTCCGGCCATCCCGCGCCCACCGATACCGAGGCAGCACCCCGAGCGTCTTGCCACCGCCTGACGTGACGAGGGGCTCGATCGGATCCATCACCATGCGTTCGGCGCCCGTGCGCAGGTCGCGCAGCCAGAGTGCGGTGCGCGGACCGTACTGGTGTCCCTTGTACTCCAGCAAGCCGTCGGGAATCTGGCGTGCAAACGCGAGCCACCGGCCGTCGGGTGAGATCTCCGGCGCTGCGGCTCCGCCTGACGAGAACCGTCCTGCCGCCGCGCCGCTGCTCTCTCCGGCGGTGATGTCGACCGTCTCGCCGGTCTTGAGGTCGAAACGGCGCAGCTGGATCGAACCGGCGAGGAGCTGGTCCGATTCCACGGTCATGGTCACCTGGTAGTACAGGTACTTCCCGTCCGATGACACGCTCGGCCAGGACGGCGGGCCGTTGCCGGCCGCGCCGCGGCCACCTGCTGCGGTCGAGACGAGTGGAGCTCCCTGTCCACCGTCCTTGTGGTACATCCAGAGTCCGCCGGCCGGCGGGGCTCCTTCGCCTCCTCCGCCTCCTCCGCGCCCGCCGCGACGGACGACGATGTAGTTCCCATCGGGCGTCCACGCCGGCTCGACGGCCGTTGCGTTGACGTCACTGAACACCGGCCGTGGATTCGTGCCGTCGGCGTTCATGATCCAGAGGTTGTACTGGCCGCGGCGGTCGGTGATGAAAGCGATCGAGCGTCCATCCGGCGAAATGCGCGGCTGGAAATTGAGCGACACGCCGGCGCTCTTGGTGAGTGCAGTTGCCTCGCCGCCGGCCGCGGGCAACCGGTAGACGTGACCGAGCAGGTCGAAGGCGATCCAGGTGCCGTCGGGCGACAGGTCCACGGAGGTCCACGTGCCGACGTTCGTGGTGAAGTCGATGTCGCGCGTCTTACCGCGTGCGAGGGTGACGTCCCATGACCCGCGGCCGCCGCCCGGGGAGGCCTCGCCACCGGTGCGCCCGCCCTGAGCGACAGACGCGGTTGGAACGGCCGATGAAGTGACCGTGAGCGCTGCGAGGATTGCGCGAAAGTGACGAACGACCATCGGAGTCGGCCTCGGTGAAGTCATGGGAGACGGCGGGGCTGCCGGGCGCCGAAAAAGTACGTCGTGACCGGCTGCGGCAGAACCAGGCCTGAGGGCGCTGAAGCAGGTCGTCGTTAGCGCGTAACGCGCTCCGCAATTGTCCGCTGGATCCGCTCGTGAGCGGCTCACACCGCCGCAGCTCGGCGTTTGGCGCGGTCGCTACACAGATTATGCAGACTCCGACTCTACTGCCCAAATCTTGCGGCCTGTGTCGTGCCAGCCCCGTAACGCTATGAGGTACACGGCTCTGGAAGCTTCGTCGGCTGGGCATTTTGCTGCGATAGACTGCAAGTTGTTCGCAGCCTAACATTCCGTTTGCAGCATAACGCCTCTTCATAACTCGCAGTCCAATTTCCGTTAGGCGCACGACATGACTCTGTCGCACAGCCAATGTTGTTCCTCTTTGCCAAGGCCACGATCATGAGTCGTCAGAACATCAGCGCACTCGGCGTCGTGGCCTTCGTCTGGGCCTGCGGGCAAACTCAGGAGCGTCACGCGGCCGCCAACGACTCCGGTGCCGTCGCCGGCGGTGGTACCCGATCGGACCTGCGCGGACTGGTTCACAGCGCTCCGAAACTGTCGCTCAAGGCCGTCGAGTTGTCAGTACACCCACCGAGCAACGGCTGGCACACGGGAAGCATTTCATGGATTGCGGCTGACCGGAGTGGCCTGATCTACCTGTTTCAGCGCGGCGACGAGGTGGATCCGATTGTGGTCGTCGACCGCGACGGGCATGTCGTGCGTTCCTGGGGCCAAGGGATGTACATCAAGGCGCACGCGGTCCGCCTCGACCCGCAGGGCAGTATCTGGACCGTGGACGCAGCGACCTCGCTGGTGCGAAAGTACACGCCCGAAGGTCGACTGCTGATGCAAATCGACGTCGGCGGACGGCCCCCGGTGTGCATGGATCAGCAGACCGTTCCTGAATCGGAACGCCCAACAGGAGCAAACAACTTCTGCGGCGCCACCGACGTCGCGTTTGCGCCGAATGGCCATGTGTTCATTGCCGACGGCTACGCGAACAACCGGATTCTGGAATACAGCCCCGACGGGAAGAAGTTGAACGAATGGGGCACCACCGGGACCGGTGCGGCGCAGTTCCGGTTGCCGCACTCGATTCGGATCGATGACGGCGGAACGATCTATGTGTCCGACCGCGAAAACGGGAGAATTCAGCGGTTCGATTTAGCGGGCAAGTACCTCGGCGAATGGTCGAACCTGGGACGGATCTACTCGTTGGAGATCAAGGATGAGGCGATGTGGATTGTGACGCAGCCCCTCGAGCTGGCCAACTCGTCTCCTGGCTGGCTCCTGAAGTTGGATCGCGCAACCGGCAAACTGCTGGGCTACACTGACGTCACGGATGGTCACGGGGTAGCAGCCCTCGACACTGGTGAGCTATTGGCCACCCAAGGCACTGGAGTATGGTGGTTCCGGCCAATCCCATGATCCGACACACATCCTCAGGATGATGGTTCACACGCGCACACCACCATGCACGCTGGACGAACTGGGGTCGACGAGCCGGTCGGCTGACGAGACGACGCGGACCGCGCGCACGCCGCCTAACGTTGCATGAACCTGACTGTCGATCTATGGTAGCGGCGCCTGCGGCGCCGCATTTTATCGGTTCGCCCGCAGGTTATGCTCGGCGTTAGGCAGCACACCACAGCGCTTCTTGCGATGAGCGGCGCTCAGTGGTACGTTCTGCTCGCCCCCGCACTCTCGAGAATCACGTTCCGTGACAGGAGTACGCAATGCGCCGCCGGACCAGCCTCACGGTGTTCCTTCTGATCGGATTCATGATTTCGGCCGAGCCCGTTCGGGCGCAGCTCCCTGCTGCCAA
>CAZSNV010000039.1:0-24999 GCA_964608035.1 uncultured Gemmatimonadaceae bacterium
AGGCCCCACACCGCGACCACGCGCGGCGTCACGGGCCGGTGCTGGCTGACGCGCCGGCTGGCCTCCAGTGGGCGCAGGCCCACCAGGCGCCGGCTGTTGGCGCTGCAATTCCGCATCGAACGTCCGAAGGATCTCGTCGGCGCCAGTCACCTCATCACCGATGACGGGATCGACATTCGTCAGCACCCGAGCCCGCTCAATCCCCTCCTGCTCGATGGCGCGTGCCGCGGTATCCAGTTCGACCTCGACGTCCATCCCAGCCGCACGCATCTCGCGGTCAAGCTGGCCCAGACTCGCAGTGGCGGGCTTCCGCATGGCGAGCCGCACACGACCACGCAACTGCGCTTGGCGATCACGGCGCTGTCGATCGCCTGCAGCGGTGGACGCTTGTGGCTCAGGGTGAACGCTCGCTGGATCCTCGATCTTCCGGCCGTCCATCGCATACCAGAACCCGTCAGACCCACGCTGCACGTCCGTACGCCGGCCATCCATGACGCGGATCTGCGGCGGCCCGAACGTGACGCCTGGCGGCTTCGGCATCAGGTCCGCTTCAGCCTTCATCATCTGGAGGCCCTGAAGGTTCGTGGCGGCTGGCTTGACGGACGGTAGAATCGCCTGCCCGGTTGTGCTGTCGCGCGCTTCCCCACGCCACGCACGTACGGTCGATACCGGGACACCCTTCGGACGTTCATCCGTGACGACATAGAAATCCTCACGCTGGAGGAGATCGGGGTTGCGCTTCTCCATCGACTCCAAGCTGGCGACCAGATCCGTGCGTTCTTTCTTCTGCGCTTTCGTCGCGTTGAACGGGAACATCATCGGCGACAGGCCCTTCAGCGTGAGAAACGGCGTCACCGAGTCCAGCCACTCCTGATGTTCGACGGCATCGGTCTGCTGTTGTGACTGGGCCACGGCTCGCGCGTACGTCTCGGACTGCTCGGACGCCTTGCGCGCCTCGTTCTCCTGCGCTGATTCGCGCTCCGCGAGCTTCTTCTCGCGGCCCTCTTGCCAGCCGGCCAGTGCCGTCCCAATCACGCGCGGGTCTTTCCGCCCAGCCAAGATCGCCGCGAGGATTGGGACAATGTTCGCCATGCCACCGCCGCCCTGCGGGGAGGGCGGCCCACCAAAGGACGGCATCTGCGGACGCTGCGGCACGAACGGCGGCGTCATCGGCGGCGTGCCGAACGGCGGCGGGCCGACGCCAGTAGGCGCGGCGGCCGACATCGGCGCCGGCGGCATTCCGGGCGGAGGCATCGGTTGGCCGGGCAATGGCCCACCAAACGGATTCGGCAGATCAAATGGCGTCGGCATTTACCCTCCGAAGGCGTAGCCGGCCGCCCTGAACAGTTCCGCCATCATCTGCTGCTACCCCTGCGAGTTGTAAGGCCATCCTCTGTTACTCCACGTCCACATTGCCTTCAGCGAAACGGCGGCGGCGGCAGATTCCGCGCAAACCAGTCGTTCTTCTTGCGTCGTGGTTTCCCACCGGCCACCGTCCACGCTTGCGGACGGCGCCGGATGTCGTCGGCCTGCTGCCTGGCGCCCGCAGGCGCGTGCTGACCCAAGCGCTCCACATACGCGACGTAGTCCATTGGCTGTTGGAGGGTCGGCGTGATCGGCCGCCCGAGCGCGTCGTACTCCACACCTGGAATGCGTGCAGGCGGTCGCCAAGGCTCGTGCCAGTTCGGACCGTCGAAGATCGGGGGAAGCATCCGATTCTGAAGTGTGTCCCTGGTCGGGATTGTTGCCATGATCTACTCCGCAGATGAACAACTGGCGGTCGTGAATCGCCTTCGCAACCAGCGTCGTGAGCATCGGGCTGAGGCTCGTACGCATCAGTACCCTGGGTCGTAGTCGTCACCGCGATACTTGGCGGCCATTGTCTGATTCCGGCCAGGGGGCGTCCCACTGGGACGCAAACGGTTCTGGCTCATGGGGCGCGTCGTAGCGCCCGGACGTAAATGGTACGCACAGCAGCGCGAGGGCGAGGATGCGGCGCATTAGTCCCCCACCCCTAACAGCATCAGGTTCCGACTGCCGCCGCCCGCCTCCGCCGCCGCTAAGACCGCAAACGCGCCCATCGTGGTGTTCTCTGACGCGGCGGAGGTAAACGAGATTTCGTACGCCCCGGCCACCCCGGCAATTTGGAATCCGCCGAGCGCAAACCCCGTATTGTCGCCGACTGGGATGTCTGCCGTCTCACCCGAAACTCCCACGCCGGTCGTGCCAGTGTCCGCCGTGAAGTTCGAGGCAGTGCCTGACGCAATGATCCCGAACAGGATCGATCCCGTGGCGGTCGTGGTAATGTCGGTCGTCAGCGGATACGGTGACGCGGTGTCCGTGTTCGCGGTGTCCGCGCCGTCTTCGGTGCAGGTCGCCCCTGAGACCTCGATCGCGGCCAACTGCTGCGAGGCGGTGCCACTGGTCGTCGCGATAAAGTTCGTATCACCGATGTCAGCGCCGGCGACCACGAAGCACCGAAAGTGCAACCCGTGTACTGTGCCGATGTTCACGATGTCGCCGATCACCGTCTCGGTGGCACTGATCCCTTGCACATCGAATGTATCGGCCTGACCGAACACGGCCGACGCCACGAGGACCACATTGCCGGAGGTCCAGCCAGTCGGAAACGTGCCGGTGCAGTCGTTCCCCGAGCACACGGCTCGCTGCACGAACGCGATCGCCGCCTGCGCCGGGGAGGCGAGCGCGAGCAGCAGAACGAGCGCCAAGACAATACGACCTTCCTGCCAGGAGGAGTACACCGTGACGTTGTTATTGAGCTTGTAGGCCATAGTGCTTTCTCATTCGCAGAACATGTGAAAACTCGCGGTTGTTGTCGTCGGGCTGAGGCTCCTTCGCATCAGTGGTAATTCCCGTCGCGGTCGATGCGCGGATCGGTGGAGCCGACGTAGTAGCCGCCGTGCTCCTGTTCCCACGGGGACGCGGGTCCGCCGCCATCGAAGAACGGCGTCACCTCGCTGAACGGTTCATTAGCCCCCTGCCCGCCTGGCGCTGTCGATCCAGGGTGAACCGTGATGCCGCGGTCAGGCGCTGGAGACGCGCCAAAGTCCGGACCGGCGATCCCGCCTGGCTCACGGATGGGCTCGCTCCCGCGGTTCAGCTCGCGCTCACGGCGGAGCCACGCATCGTAGCCATCCGCGGTGTGCGACCCACCGTAGTCGTCACCGCGGCCAGACTCGCTCCCGCCGCCGGAGAGGGCGCGCAGTACCGCGCTCCCGCTGTCGCGTCCTGGCTGGCCCACCGCCGACGCGGCCGGCGACCCGCTGAACAGCGTACTGGCCGCGTCCGCGCCCAGCACGGTCCGAAACACGGATTGCAGGACCGCTCCACCAAAACTGGACCCGCGGCGATCTTGGCCGACGAGCGGCGAGATGGCATTCGCGCTCGCCGCGCCAGTCACCCGCGGCAGGCGGAAGTTCAGCGTCTTGATCGAGCCTTGCGGCGTCGCCCCTGGCATGCCGCGCGACTGCTGCGCATTTTCGTACGTCGGGCTGAAAGAAATGCCAAGAGGCTGACTCATACTGCAATCACTTTCGCGTCCTCACAAGAAATCAGGCAGGAAAAGAAAAAGGGCCGCCTCACCGCACGGCACCGGCCGTGACGGAGAAAGCGACCCCACTCTTTCCCTGCCCTTGTCAACCTTGCACGCTGGGTCAGCGTTCGTCGCGCGGTTCTAGTGGCCGCGCCAAGCAAGGCAACCTCACTCAAGTTTACACCGCGCGTGCCTCCGTGCGCGCCGATGGTGTCTTCCACCGAGGCACGCACCGTTCACCCTTCTCGCGCTGCGTGAGTGCAGCCGTACATCCCTCGACGACGCCGTCCAGCGCATCCTGGAGATTGAACCGCTTTCGCACGACACCAGGCGGCGGAGGGGGTAATCGCTTCACGTCGTTGGGATGCACGACATACCCGCGTGGCCCGTCGAACATCAACACGCGTGCAGCAGCAACATGGTCGTAAAACCCGCGCCGTAAGTCGGTGTGCAGGTACGCGAGCGCCGCCCACGCACGTTGGAGCGAGTACTCCTTGCGAATCTGAATCAGCAGCCGGAGCAGCGCCACGTCGTAGACATCGAACAGCAGCGCATCGCCGCGGCCGCGCGACGGATGGGCGGGCTCAAACACGCGTAGCCCGACGACGAGATAGCGAATCTGCGCCTCGGTCAAAGCCGCGCGCGGCTCCACCCGCTGCAGTACCCGCACGACCTCCGCAATCGTCAGTCCGTCCATGACTTTCCTAGTGCCTGCCATGATACCATATCGCTCGTGAAGTTTTTGTCAACCGAGATGTAGGCCATGCAGGACCACCGCTTTCGCGCGCTCACCAACCTCTGGACCCGGTTGGTCGAACACACAGGCTCGGCGCTCAACACCCCCGAGACCTTACGTCTGCTGGATGCGCTCAGGCGTGAGTACGAGGCCGTCGAGCGCGACGCGTATGTGTTGGGCGTGCAGGAAGGACTCACGGCCGCCACGCCCACCCGCCGCCGCGTGCGCGTGGCGGCAACACCATCACCAATCGATGATCTAGGACAGCCGGCCGAGGCGCGGATACACGACATCTCTCGTCAGGTCATGGCGCCGATCGAGCAGGAACTGATCGCGCAGCTCGACACACACGAACGACTCGTCCGTCAGAAACAGCGTGAACTGGATGCGGCGTTGGCCGATGGCACCGCCACGGTGCAGTAGACCGTCAAGCCCGATCGGCTTGCGAGCGATTAGGAAGAGAACTTCAACCGAGGTTGCACGGGGGATGCTCGCTAGGATGCCCTGAGGCGATCAGTCCTAATTGAGCGCATCCTGCATGGCTGTCGCCGGTGAGACTCGAATCATCGCAGCATCGGACGACGGCCACTCGCCCTCACAGCCCACAGCGTCGGATATTAGGGTAGCCAGAGCGACGGCAACGGCGCGAGCGGCGCGAGTGGCGGCAACGGGGCGATCGCGTAGGGATTCGTCACCGACGACGGACTGAACGGACTGCCATACGGGCTGTACGGATTGGTGATGCTCGACGGGCTGTAGGGGCTACCGTACTGTCCGTACCGATTGCTTGTGCTGTCCGGCGCGTACGGGTTGGCCGACAGACGACCGAGATAGGGATTCACGATCGCCGGCGCCTGAGTGGCATAGGGATTGGTCGCCGAGTACGGACTATACGGGCTCCCGTACGTTCCATACGGATTGTTCACGCTGTCCGGGCTGTACTTACTGCCGTACCGCCCGTAAGGATTACTGACGCTGTTGGGATCGTACCGATTACTGGAGAGTGTCCCGAGGTACGTGCCATCGGCGCCGACCAGTGACGGCGGCGATGCAGGGACCGGCCGCACCGAGGGACGCGTGAATAGTCGTGCCTGCGGAATCGTCGCGAGTGGCAGGACCGTTGTTCCGATGCGTCTCGCGACGACGGCCAACACCGCGGCGTTGTACTGGTCGAGCGTGAGACCTGGGTTGTCACGCAGCATCGTGGCATAGGGCACTGCGGCTCGGATTTCAGCTTCAACGTCGGCCTGCTGCGCACGTGCCGGCAGCACGACGACCGCCATCAGAACGACGCACAGCACAACGGCTCTCCGCATCACACCCTCCACCTTGTGGATGTTATGCCTACCCACGCTGTCCGTAAACGTTATTCGGCATTAGCCGACTCTTCAGTGACGATTCACACCTGCCGACTTGACAGGCATCTTTGCATGTGCAAGCATCAGCAAGCATGGTGAAGCCACCCACGATGTTCCGGCTCGACGACGACATCAGAGAGGCAATGGAAGCGTTGAAGGAACTGGACGGAACCCCGTTCAACACGCAAGCCAACAAGGCCCTCCGCGAATGGTTGGAGCGAAAAGGCGTGCTGAAGAAGAAGCCAGCGAAAAAGTGACGCGTGCGGGCACAAGACGAAGGTCGGTCTTCGACCGCTACAACATCACGACTCATCACCAAGGAGAGGCGTCACAATGGCCAAACGAACACAGTCAACGCCCGTCACTGAAGCAGATGCAATAACCGCGATGGAAATCACCACGGCGTATCTGAAAGGGACAGCCGGCATCACGCACGCCGACGCGGTGGCCGCGCAAATGACGACCAGTGACTTCCTTCGTCACCGCGAGCGCGGGATCAAGGAGATGAAGAAAGCAGCGAAGAAACAGTAATTGAAGAAGCGGCCCCCCGGAGTGCTTCGAACACCCCGAGGGACCTCACCACGAGAACCGGAGTGACCCCGGCTAACGCGGCTATACGAAGTGTAAACGCCGCAGCCGGGCTTTCCGAACAGGAGAGCCCAATGTCCAAGAAGAATCCCCGTCGTCCGCGGCCGGCAACGCCTGCCCACAAGAGACAGACCCCCGCAAGCATTCCGCCCCTCACCGACCCGCACCTGACCGCGCTGTTGATGTTCCTGGCAAATAAGAGTCCTAGCGAGGATGGCTGCGTGGACCGCGCATTCTCCGCCGCGCTGGCCGATGCTGATGCGCTGCTCAGTAGTCTCCCACTGACAAGCGCCTTTGACGACATCCTCACACGGCCCTGCCTGAACAACCAGGTGCGCGCAGCGACCGAGGCATCCACCGGCACGGATGCCGACCAGCGTCGCCGGCTGCTGGCGGAAATCTTCGACGGGGAGCAGCACGACGCCGACCCGATCACGGCCGCCGTGGGTGGCGTACAGGCGCTGTTGTGGGACTACACCGGGCACGGGATGGTACGTGGCGCGTGCCTGATGTACCGGCTACTGAAAGGCGGTGCGCGATGACCGCCACCACCATGCACGGTCTGCCCCCGCTGCTCGTCGCCGCAGTCACGTACGCGATGGATCAGCCGCCACTCGGCCATCTTCAGCACGCGCTCGATACCGCGCAGACCCAGCTCCACATGGACGACACCGCGGCGCGCGAGATCGCACGGACACGGTTTATGACGCACGCGACACCTGACGGCCTCGCGACCGCCGATGAGGATACGCGCATCGCCGCAGTGGTGGACCTTGGTGATGCCGGATATCTGCTCGGCTTCGCGACATGCTGGCTGCTGCTGCACGGAAAGGACGGTGCGCGGTGAGCGGTCTCGTGCTCGCGTTCCGTGGAACACCGACACCGAAGCGGCAGAAGCGCGACACACGCTGCCAACGGATCGCGCACAAGTTCGCGCGGTTAGAGGCGGGGCATCCGTTTCTCGCAGCCGCGGTCGAGCGACTCATTGACAAACTACTTGCCCTCGACGACGACGCAGACGCCGACAGTGGTGGGGCGTGACGGCCGTGACCGAAGAGGGAGCCGCCGCCGTCGCGGTCGTCGCCTTCTGTTGCTACGGCGCCTTTGGCATCGGCCGATGGGCCGCCACCCTTGTGCCGCTCGAATGGGCCGCAGTGGCCGCCATCGCGTTGATAGGCGGCCTGCTCGTCTGGGGGCCGCTCATGCTGATGACAGGACGTCCCGCCCTCGTCGCCCTCGCGCTGTTCGTGCTCGCCGTCGTACTCGGCGCACACCGCGGCATGATCGCGCGGGAGAAGACCCAACAGGAGGACCAGGCGCGCGAGGCCCGGATGCTCGCCTACGTGGCGACTCTCGGGCCGTGCGTCGTCTGCGCCAGCGGCGATCTGCAACGTCGCCCCTGTCACACCTGCGGCAAGACCCACTGTGAGGCGTGCAGCCTCACACACCGGCGGCAGTCATCCTGCCGAGAGCCATGAGCCACGCCGCCCCCTCACCCGCTGCCGCCCGCGCCGATGCGCTGACTCGGCTGCTGACAACGTTCCTGGCCGGCCGCAGCCCGCACACCGTCGACGCCTATCAGCGCGACCTCGACACCTTCGCGGCCTTCCTGCACCGGCACGCCCTCACGGCCGATCCGAATCCCATCGGCCAGTCCGCGCAGTACCGGGCGGCACTCCGCTGGTTTCTGGAGCAGACATCGGGCCGCGCGAACGAACTCAGCCTGAACTACCGCAACGATCTGATGACCACGCACAAGTCCACGGCCACGATCGCGCGGAACATCAGCGTCATCAAGTCGATCGTGAAGTACGCCCGCATGATCGGGCTCGTCACCTGGTCCATCGACATCCCGGTCCCGCGGATCGAACGCAGCCGCGACACGCGCGGGCCGAGCCTCGAGACACTCCAGGCCATGTTGACCATTGCCGCGGCGCTCCCAGCTCCGGCCGGGCCGCGCAACGTGGCGCTGCTGCGACTCGCCTACGATCTCGCCCTTCGCATCGGGGAACTCGCCCGGCTGGACGTGGCGGACGCGGACCTGAAGACCGGCACGCTCTGGATCTTCGGCAAAGGACGGCGGGCCAAAGAACTCGTCACGATGCCGCAGACCTCACGGGACGCGGTACGGGCGTGGCTCACCGCCAGAGGCACGAAGCCGGGACCGTTGTTGCTCTCGCTGTCACACGCGAACTGGCACGGACGATTGGTGACGCGCGGCGTCTACCGCATCATCCGGGATCTCGGCGCCGCGGCCGGCGTCCACGTCCGGCCCCACGGCATCCGCCATACCGCCATCACGCAGGCGATCGACATCGCCGCACGCAAGGGCCTGAGCATCGACCTCGTACGCCAATTCAGCCGGCATCGGAGCCTCGGCACGCTGATGATCTACCGCGACATGCACGAGAACAAGCAAGCCACAATCGCCGCATGGGTGTCGGAACAGCTCCCGGTGACGACTGCGGTTCAGTGATGACCGTCGAGGAGCTCGCCAGCTCTGGCGTTCGCTAGACAGTCGCGGCCACTTGTGAAGTAGCCTTGACGTGGAGGATCCGATGTACTACGTCCTGCTCGTCGTCGCCCTACTCTCCGTGCCGCGCGTGGTCAGCGCGGACCAGTCGTGGATCCTGTGGGAGCTGTACGAAAATGAAGGGACACCAGGCGTAGCGGAGTTCAAAGACGTTGATCTCACGCGCGATGGCTGCGCGGTTCGTCTCGCCGCGCACCGCAATGATGCCCTTACGTTGCTCACTGACTTCCGGGTACTGTCGTTGGGGCCTGCTGCTGATATCGTTAGTCAGATCGTGCCGTGGACTGCGACAAATGGATTTCGCTTGAACACGCATCGGTATCGCTGGGTGTGTCTGCCGGCTGATGTCTCGCCGTCCGTGCTCAACACACAAACGACCACACTTCCACCGATCGGTGCGGAAGTCAGCCAGCCGAGCGCGCTGCCCGAGCCACGGAAAGAGACGCCGGCCGAGACCGAGGCCAGGTGGGCACGGAACGCGGCGGCCACGCGCGCCCAGGAGCCTGACGCACTGACCCAGAGAATGAACAGGGCGAAGGAGGAGGCGGCGGCCCATCGTGCCCAGGACGTGAACGAGGCTGCGGCACGCGCACAACAACAGATGGCCGAGGCCATGACGCGCATAGCGGACGAGGCTGCGCGCGCGCGACGACAACAGGCGTGGCAGAGCCTCGCGAACGCCTTCCGGCCCAAGCCATGGGACCGGCCGCTGCAGCCATGGCTGCAGCTCCAGCCACCACCAGTGCGCCGGCTGCCGGTGAATTGCACCTCGAACGTGCTGGGCACCTACACCTACACGAACTGCTGGTAGACGAGACGACACGCGACAGCGACATCGACCGGGCTGCTCCCAACGGAGACTCGAAGGCCGGTGCGTCTCCTATGTCGAACTAAGGTCTTCGGAAGTATAGACCTGCCGTCGCGGGTGGTTTGGGGAAGGACGGGAACGACGCGCCAGGCTGCTGCGTTACTTCTTGATGCCATCGAAGGCCGACGCGCAGAACCCGCTCGACAAGACCCGTCCTGTTCACTGAGCGCCGGACCGCCTCACGATCCGACGTCCGCATCGACCACGACGAACGCCACCGCATCGGACGGCGACCCGGTCCGCACCATCTCTGACGCCAGCCGATCAATCTCGCGAAACGCCTCCGCCGCCGTCGCGTGCTCGCTGATCAGCGTCGCCTGCCGCGCCTTGTCCGGTCCCCACGGCTGCACAATGCGGAACGTCATTGCGGCTGGAGTGAGCAGCTTCGGCACCTATCCCATCTACTTCGACCCGATGGCTTCAGCCAAGGCCATGCGAAAGCGGTTCAGTGCCGCACTCTCACTCGGAAAGTCATCGCGGCCGACCGGAGACACCCCGTTCCGATCATCGATCATGATGATTCCGAACTGGCCGTGTCGCTCCGGATGTTCTGCGACCGCAAACCGTACGAACTTTGGATTTCCAGCAATATCAGAAAGCGCCATATCCCCTACACTCCACGGGCGGATCGTATGCGAGAGACACACCCAGCGCAACGCGCTATCATCCGCCGGATGCCATCAGTGGACGTGCTCGAGGCCGTCGCAGGGCGCCTTGTCGTGATTGGCGGCGGCTTCGTGATCGCTTATCTCGGGTACTTTCTCGCCCGAGAAATGGCAGCCGATCGCGGACTTCGCGCAACGCACATCGCCGGTTTCATTTCCGGCGCGGCGATCGTGGCCGTTGTGGCTGCCGGCCGTCTCGGTACAATCACCGACACTGATGGAGATCCACTCCGCCCTGCCACTGAGGTCTACGACGATCCAGACCGCCCACCCGTCACGACCGCGGAACGCCAAGAGCAGGGGGTAACGATATTCGCACTGCTCACGATCCCAGCGGCGTTCGGCTTCAATGAAGGCCGAAAGGCACACGCTGAGGCAGTGACGGAACGAACGAACCGCGACAGGACAATCGCCGAACGCCTCGCGCGGATCGCTGGAGCAAGCGCATGCTCGACGTGCGGCGAACCTCCGGACGATCGCTGCCCATGCTGTGGCGCGGTACTGTGCGGCCGTTGCCACTACGAGCACACCCGCCATTCGGGAGTAGTCGCCTGATGGCCGAACCTCTTTCAGCCGACGACGAGCTCCACTGCCCGCACTGCCGCGCCTGGCATCCCGTCATCCAGCGGCACGCCCAAGGCACTGAGTACACACGCAGGATGCTGTACTGGCAATGCCGCGGCCGCGACTTCTACGCCGGGCAGGTTGGCCTTTCAAGCCGACATGAGACGCGACGAGCTCAGCCCGCGCACCAATGAGCGCCAGCGATTGGGCCGCATGGACCGGCGCCGTGGCTGGCCTGCTGGCGCTGGCGTGGGAGGTAATCCGCTGGCGGCGGGAAGGGCCGCGACTCCGGCTGCATGCCTCAGCAACGATGCGCCTCATCCCGGACACTGACCCCCGGCCGATCCTCATGGTGTGGGTCACGAACACGGGGACATCGTTGGCGACACTCACTAGTTTCACGCTGCACACCTTCCCAACACGCTGGAGCCGCATCAGGTTCCGGCCAAGTCAGAGCTGGGTAACAGGCGGCGAGTTCGCGGTTGGCGGGGCGTTACCGCACGAACTGCAACCGGGACAACAGTGGATGGCAGGAGTCAGGCAGGATCCGCCGTTTGTCAAACATGTGACGAGCGGACAACTCTGGATAGGCATCCACTACGCCGCGTCCGACAAGCCGGCGCTTAGACGCGTCCCCACGACGGCGACATCCGCACCAAAGACGTAGACCGATTTCCCTGCGTCAGCCGACGTCATTGGGCGTAAGATCGCCCTCAGCAATGAGCACACCCCTCGACGACTACAATCGGTTTGTGGCAGACGTGGCCACGGCGCAGGCCGAGATGGATGCCCTGCAACTCCGCCCGCTTGTCGCGAGAGTCCGCGAATGGCTCGCAGAGCAGGAGGCGACGTCCGCGCGCATGGAACCGCTGATGCGCGAGAGGTTCCGTTCATCACCGATGATGTATGAGCCGCCGCCGATGCTGAGTCCGGCCGCTATCGGGTCGCTGTTTCGAGGTCAGGACGCCGCCGCCGTAACGTCAGGACGAACAATCGTCCGCCGTGAAGTCAGACGGGGAATCGGATTTACCGCGAAGTAATTCACGCCAGCACAAAGGCGGGGCCGAACACCTCGCGATCGAGCACCGCGGCACGCCCCTTCCCCACCGCCCGCGCGATCGCGGTCGCCAGGACATCGAACTGCCGGAATGGATGCCCGGTCCGCGAGAACAGCCCGCACCGCCCCAGCGAACGTACGCAAGGCCGCGGAAGCCGTCGTGTTTTGGCCCTGTTCGAGGTTCGCCCAGAGCACGAAGTAGAACGCGAAGACGACGCAGACGAGCGGGAGCGCGCGAGCCAGGTCATGCTAGGATCGGCGCATGTTCAAGCCAACACGCGAACAGGCGGCATTGCTCCAAGGACCGCGCCGCGTCCCTATCACGTGGTTGCCGCGCGGGTCCGGCCGCCGCATCGTGCGTGCATGGTTGCGGTGGTTCAAGGACCCCACTACTCCCCCGCCAACATCTGGATCCCGCTGACGCCTACACAGGGCAGACGCCCGAGGCGATAGACCCGACCCTGAAGCCGGCTGATTACGAGTCTTTCCGGCCGCGCTCGTCCGATAACCAGCCTTCACTGACAGAGCCCAGATGATCGAGATCAGCCGACTGACCGCCGCCGGGCAGACGACGCCACAAGCCGACAACCGCCAGGCCCACCGCGACCGCGACGACGACAATCCAGGCCCCAGGCCCCATCCATTCAGATCGTAGCCGCGAACGCGACCGCCGTTCGCCTCATCCTAGAGGCCACCAGGCGGGGGGCGCGATCCCGGCAGCCTCGGACCCATCGGCCGCGCCTGGATTCAAACAGCGCCAACGTGGCCAGCCGGCGGCCCCCTCTGGGCCCACCGCGAACCGACGACACCCAGCGGCCACCAGGTCAGAGCTTTTTAGGGCCAATACTCGCCGCCCGTCGCAACTCCCTGAACGCCGCGAACGTCGATAACGGCCAGGCTCCACGAATCCGCGCCAGCGGACCTCAGTCCTGGCCCCCCCCACGACGACCCGTCAGGCGCAGAACCGATCCGCACGTCGCTTGAGCCGAAACCGGCCGACGAGCAGGGGGCGCAACGTCGGCCAAGGCGCGCGGGCCAGAGCTCGCCAGCGACGAGCAACGCCCGAGGACCAGGCGCTGGACGCGCGACCGGGCCCAAACGAATCACACAGCCCGACACCAAGCCGGCCAGCAAGCGCCGACGCCATCGACTCCGACGCTACCGCACACGATCCGCGATCGCACCGGCAGATCCGAAACACAGATTTAACATGTGTTTCGTAATCCCTCCGCTTGTTTTACTGAAACACTTCGATTATCGTTGGTTCAGTTGTAAGTAGCACGTCACCACGTCACGGCTTTTCAGCCTCCGACAGGAGTAGCAGATGCCGAAACAAATCGACCCCACCCGAAGCACTAGGACCCAGCACTATCGAACGACGACAGCCGCGCAGCTCGTCGCGCGCACGCCGCGCACCCGCACGTCAGCGGCTGAACTTCCAGAACCTCAGCCCCCAACCTATCGCCCCAACGCCGCCTATATCGAGGCGTGCAAACTCGCCGCGACGTTGCGCCCGCTCACCGATGTTCTGAGCCCGCGGACCCTCGCCACACTCGCCGCCATCGTCACGAAGGGAGGCCGCACCAATGGCCGCTAACCCTTCGGCCCCAGACTTCGCCGCGCTGCTTGAGCAGGCTACGACCGAGCCCGGCAAGCTCAGCTCCGCCTATCACGCCTTTCACAACTACTCATTTGGAAACATGCTGCTTGCCGCCGGCCAGTGCTGGGCGCGCGGCATCCCGCTCGGCCCGCTCGCCACGTACCCCCGCTGGAAGGAGTTAGGGCGCCACGTCCGCAAAGGCGAGAAGGCGATCGAGTTGTGCCAGCCGGTCACCTGCAAGCGCCGGCCGACCGACGCCGCACCCGACGCGCCCGAGCAGGACGGCCAGACGTTCACCCGGTTTATCTACCGTCGCAATTGGTTCACGCTCGCGCAGACCGACGGAGAGCCCTACACGCCCGAAGCGCCGGCCGCATGGGACCGCGGCCGCGCCCTTGCCGCCCTCGACGTTACCGAAATCCCCTTTGACCACATCGACGGCAACTGCCAGGGCTTCGCTCGCAGCCGCAGTATCGCCATCAACCCCGTTGCCGCCGCCCCGCTGAAGACGACCTTTCACGAACTCGCGCACGTCCTCATCGGTCACACCACCGAGGCCGAGATGCGCGACGACGAGCGCACGCCGCGCGATATTCGCGAAGTAGAGGCCGAGGCAACCGCGATGCTCTGCTGCGCCGCGCTGCAGCTCCCCGGCATCGAGGAATCCCGCGCCTACATTCAGCACTGGTACGGAACCGGTCAGCCCATCCCCGAGGCCAGCGCGCGCCACATCTTCAAGGCGGCCGATCAAATCCTCCGCGCCGGCAGACCGACCACGAACGAAGCCGAGGAAGGGGGCCGCCAGTGAGCGCCGCGATCAATCGCTGGTTTGTGCGCTGCTCGACCTGCCTCGCCGTGAGCGCCGTAGACGAACACCCGAACCTTGGGGACTGGCGTTGCGGTATCTGTGGCGGGAGCTTCGAGAACATGGGCCGCGTGGAACGCGACCGCCTGATCCACGAACACACGGCCGCCATCTGTGACGCCCGCTGCACATCCGCCCGAGGCCCGATCTGTAACTGCAAGTGTGGCGGCCAGCACCACGGATCGCACCGCGTCGTGCGCGTCGTGCGCGATGCCGGCCCGGTCCCGACCGTCACCCCAAGCACCGGCCGTGAACAGGCCCGCCTGAACGCCGCCGAATACGTCGCGCTTCGCGAGGCCGCCCGCACGCTGCTAGATCCACTGCTCGCGAGCAAGAGCCGCGGTTACTTACCTGCCGGCGAATTCGATCGCATGCGCCGGTTACAGGCCGCCCTGCGGAAAGCCTACGAGGCCAGGACGCACGCCGCACGCGTCAAGGCCCTGCGCGCCGTAGTGGGCAACCTTCCAGCACCGGCGGCCGATCCAGTCGCCGCCGTCGCCATCGAGACACACATCGCGATCGCGACCGCGCCACCGCTCGCGGACGTGCCGTTCAGCCTCAGATCAACCACCAGCACCCGAACCGAACAACAGCAACTTCTTTTCTAACAGGAGCACAGACCATGACCACGAACACCGCCGCCGTCACCGTGACGATCATTCCGAACGACCGCAACAACCCTCCCGGCAAACTCGCAGACGCCGAACTGCATTTTACGGATGGCCCGCTCGACGGCCTGAAGTTGATCGGGTTCGGAATCTGGGAACGCCGCACGGGAGGCGGCCGAAATGTCACCTTCCCGGCGCGTCAGTACTCCGTGAACGGCGAGCGCCGCAGCTTCTCCCTCCTGCGCCCCATCGTGGACGCCACCGCGCAAGACCGCATCCGCGATCTCATCCTGCAGGCGTACGCCGAGGCTGAGACACGCGCCGCCGAACCAGAGACCGAGCCCACGCCGGCCGCCGTGCGCGCGTCAACCACAACCAGAGAGGGGCTTTTTACCTAGAGGCCGAAACCGAGGCCGGGACATTCACCGGCCACGGTCGCAGCGTGACGCGCTGCCTGATGAGGCCCGACCGCCTACGCGCCCCCGAAAGGAGCACCAACGATGGACACCGACCCGAACCCCTCCGGCCTGATGCCGGACAACTACGACCGCCTGTTAGCGCAGTTGGACGGACTGCCCGACGTCGCCCGAACGAAACAAATCATCGTCCGCGTACTGCCGCCATTCGGTATCGGCGGATCTGAAACGTTCATCCTGCAGACCGTCCGCCAGCGTGGAGGCGAGAAGGAGAAATCGAAAGACACGATTTTCCTCGAGCACGTCACCCACGGCCGCGCCTATCGGCTCGTGATGCCGGCCGACGTCGCCGACGCGATCGCCAGACAGCGCGACCAGTTGACCGCCATCAATCGGCGCAAGGGCGCCCGCGCCGCCGTGAACACCCGCAAGGAACGCGGCATCGTGCCGGGCTTTCTGAAGAACCGAGGCACGCGCACGGGACGCACACGAGCGAAGAAGTGAGCCACGAGGCATGCAACCGGACGGCCTGTTATCAGCAGGCCGCCCGGCTCGGTCCCGTTCACCCCATCGACCAGACAGGAGAAGCAGAATCATGCAGCCGCTTACCGCCACCTATAGCCCCGATGACAACAAGTTCAGGCTCTACGCCAGCACGCGCCTGGACGCCGACACGTACGCCCGCGTGAAAGGCGCCGGTTTCAAGTGGGCCCCTCGACAGGATCTCTTTGTGGCGCCGATGTGGACGCCACACCGCGCCGATCTACTGATGGAGCTCTGCGGCGAGATTGGCGACGAGGATACGAGCCTGACAGACCGCGCCGAAGAACGGGCCGACCGTTTTGACGGCTACCGCGAGCACCGCGCCGCCGACGCCGAGAGCGCTCGGCACGCCGTGGCCAGCATCGCCGACAACATCCCGCTGGGCCAACCGATTTTGATCGGCCACCATTCCGAACGTCACGCCAGGCGCGACGCCGAGCGCATCGAGCAGGGCATGCGCCGCGCCGTCAGAATGTGGGAGACGGCCGAGTACTGGCGAAGCCGCGCCGCTGGCGCCATTCGTCACGCCAAATACAAGGAACTGCCCGCCGTCCGCGCCCGCCGCATCAAGACGATCGAGGCCGACCGGCGCAAGGAACAGCGCACCATCGATCAGGCGCGCGACTTCGTGCGCCTCTGGGGCAAGATGGACGACCCCGCGAAGGATGGCAGCCCCTGCACGCCGGAGCTGCGACGGAAACGCGCCATCGCGATCGCCAACATGGACGGCGGATACTACCGGGCCCGCCACGAATTCCCGAGCGGCTATATAGGCCCGCTGTCGCTCTGGGAAGCTGTCGGCGGCAACAGCCGCCACGACGACCCGGAAGCCGTCGCCATCGCGTCACCTGATGATGTCCGCGCCCAGGCCATCAAGAATCACGAGGCCGCCATTGAGCACGCCGAACGCTGGACCGCCCATTGCGATCTGCGCCTGGAATACGAACGCGCCATGCTGGCCGAGGCCGGCGGCACCGTGGCGCAGCGCACCGGGCCCGAGAAGGGCGGCGCCTGCCAGTGCTGGGCCACCGACCGTGGCCGCAGTATGTGGTCGTGGATCGTAAAGGTGAACAAGGTGTCCGTCACCGTCCTCGATAATTGGGGGAACGGCGGCGCCGACTTCACCCGAACGATCCCGTTCGACAAGCTGCGCGCCGTCATGACGCGCGCCGACGTCGACGCCGGACGGCAGGCCGGACGCATCGCCAGCGAAACGCCGCGGGGATTCTGCCTGCTGGACGAGAGCCCGACTCCCCCGCCACCGGTGCCGAGCCATGACCCCAGCCCAGAGGCGGAGACATTCGAGGCCATGCGCGACACGCTGCGCGCAGGCGTGCAGGTCGTCACCGCCCCGCAGCTGTTTCCCACCCCGGCCGACGTCGCCAGACAGGTCATCGAGCTTGCCGACATCCGGCCCGGTCATCGCGTCCTCGAGCCGAGCGCCGGCACTGGCGCCCTACTCGACGCGCTGCCGGCCCTTGAGCGGATCGTGGCCGTCGAGATAAACGCCAGCCTCGCGCGAGTATTGCGCGCGAAGTTCCGGCCGGAACGGGTTGACGTGCGGAACGCCGATTTCCTGCAGTGCAATGGCGACCTCGGGACGTTCGACAGGATCGTGATGAATCCGCCTTTCGGGAAGGCTGACGACATCCGCCACATCGAACACGCGCGCCGTATGCTGGCGCCAGGCGGCCGACTCGTGGCCGTCTGCGCCAACGGGCCCAGGCAACAGGAACGCTTGAAGCCACAGGCCGAGACGTGGATCGACCTCCCGCCCGACACGTTCGCCGGCACGAGCGTACGCGCCGCGATCGTGGTGATTGACGTCGCGCCATGATGCCGCGCAGAACGCCCCGCAAGGCCGGAGGCCGCACCACGCGGCCCCGGTCGATTTCCGCTCGCGACCCTGAGACAATGCCACGCATGCCGACACCGGATCGAGTCGTCTTTACGATTTCCGTCCCGCGCACGCTGCCGGAAACGACGTGGCAACAATTCGCCGACAAGACCCGCGCCGAAGGTTCAGACCCGCGCGCCGTCCTGCGGAAACTGATCGAGCACTACCTTGAGAAGGGATTGCCACAATGACAGCCAAGACGACGCGCGCCGGGATCTATGCCAGGGTCAGCACGACGGACCAGACCTGCGAGAACCAGTTGATCGAGCTACGTCGCTACTGCGAGGCCCGCGGCTGGACGACGACCGAGTACGTCGATACCGGGATCTCCGGGGCCAAGGACCGCCGGCCCGCCCTCGACCGGCTTATGACGGCTGTTCACCAGCGCCGAATTGATGCCGTGGTGGTCTGGCGCCTCGACCGCTTCGGCCGCAGCCTGAAGCACCTGATCGACGCGATCGGAGAACTACATCAGGCCGGTGTCGCCTTTGTCTGTCCAGACCAGAGCATCGACACGTCCAGCACGACGGGACGGTTAATGCTTCACGTCCTGGGCGCCTTCGCGGAATTCGAGCGCGACATCATCCGCGAGCGGATCAACGCCGGCCTGGCTAGAGCGAAGGCTAACGGGCAGAAACTTGGACGGCGACAGAAGCACATCGGGGTCCGCGATCTCAGACGCGTCGCGCACCTGAGCGTCCGCGAGGCCGCCGACGCGCTGAAGGTGCCGGCGACCCGCGTTCACCGGGCCCGCGCCCGCCTGTTTCATAAACCCCAGGTAGCGGCCGACCAAAAGACTGAGCGAACCGAATCAGCGCGGCCACGGGAATAGACGTTTCGGAATGAGTTGATTCTGAAACGGGCATGCGGTCTCGGCTCACGCGGCGTGGGCGTTTTCTTTTAGGGCATGAAGGCTAGCCAGTCCGCGTAGGGCCTATCCGTTCGTTGGGGATTTCGCCAGGAGTTGGGTGATCCCCCGTTCAAGAGCGGCACGCGTCTCGTCGGGCGTATCAACAAATTTCACCGCGAAGCCGTGGCCTGGAAGGGAATACAGCGCTTCGGTCTGGAGGGTAATCCACCCTTCGTGGGGCAGGTAGATCTCAATCGTGATTCGCCGGCCGGCAGGTTCTTCGTGGAAGCTCTCAACAAGGCAGCCGCCAAGGTTCAAGTCATGAATGTAGATGTCGACGGGAAAGGCCCCCACACGCTTGCCGTCAAGAGGTCCCCGAACGCGGGGATGTTGCCGTCGTGACTTTCGAACATCCGGTCCCGGTTCCTGTGGGTCCTGCACAGCACCTCCCGTGATGGCGATCAACGTAGCGCGCGCTCAGCGGGACACGTGAAGGGCCGACGCACTTTTCGTACTTTTCTCGGCAGGATCGCCCCGTCGCTGTAGCGGCGGCACTGCCACAGACCGAACGCCTTGGTAGGCCGCGCCGCTGACCGTCGTATGCGACCGCCGCCAGCGCCGGCCATCGTGGACGCGTCGGGTAGTGGTGCTGGCGCTCACTCGCCCTCTTGGCTTTGGCGGAACCAGTGTTCAAGGACCAGCGAATCGGCTGTGGGGCGCCTAATTTCACCATCCGCCGCAAGCCTGATCGACACGACAGCTTCGATCAGTTGCTCAGCGTGGGCGCGCATGACCGCCCGCAGCTCGTCCTCTGGCAGAAAACGGCACGTCCCGCACATATGGAAACCCGTGAACTCGCCATCCTCAAACACGAGCAGTTGAACAGGGTCAGGCTCCCCCCACCTGTCGCCACAGGCCCAGCAACGATCCGCCAGGGGGTCAGTCGCCGTTGCGATGCGGACTTCAATCACGCGTTCCAGTCCTCCGTCTTCATCGTCGGACGCGCGGGCCCATGGAGCGCCACCCAATCGTCCCAGCGGAGAATGACCAGGGCGTCGGTGTCCTGCTGCCGTGGCCGCTTCACCACGAGAACGCCGATCTTTCCGTCGCGCTGTGCCGTGGCCACGATGCCGGCGAGCCAGTCCCACGCCCACCGCGGCAGGGCCCGCCGCAACTTGAACTGAAAACAAAACCGCTCATGCGGCTGGTTGTCTGCCCCGTGTCGCTCACCCGTGACCGCCTGCCGCTCGACACCCATGTCCCGGCAGGATCTTCGTTCGTAGGCTTTCCATCCACGATCCGCCATCACGCAACCACCGTATCTGGCTCGTACGCCGCGCCGGATGGCAGACGATGGACGAACCGATACACGACGCCGGCATGCGTGACGACCTCCGGCGCTGGCCGCGGCAACTCCAGCCGCACCACAACGCCGCCGTCAGGCCCGTAAAGCGTGCCCCTGATCGTCGGAACGCGACGATCCGCGCGGCCGTGGCCACCCTGAACCTCGCCACCGCCGCCGGTAATCACCCGATTCACGCTTCCCATTCACCGCCCCGTTCCCTACTCGGCCCATTTCCGGGCCGCGCTTTCTCTATTTCGAGCGTCGCCAGACCCGTTTTCGAGACTTCCCAGACGGCATTTCAAGGCTCCCGAACTGAAGACGAGGCCGATACCCATTGACGGCACCAGGATTCCCAACCGTGTAAAAAATACACACATCCGGGCAACGTCGGGATTTCGGGGTCTCGGTCTGTAGCCAAACACCATTGCGAGTAGTTCCCTGAGCGGTTCCCATCTTTGAGTCGTCCAGCAGTCGGATCGGTGAGTAGTTCCCGGCCCCCTATAAGGGGGGACCGGGGGAACTACTCGATCACCGGTTCCATGTTGCCTTCCGGAACCACTCGGAACCACTAGGAACCACTTCACGAGGACACCTCGGCTGTCGGCACGTCCAGAGCCTTCCGGCCCTCAGCCGTCACGGTGTAGGGCTGCCGCTGTTTCTCCGGCATGCGCACCCACTTCAGCCTGAGCAGCCGGGCTAGTGATGCGTTAACCGTATCTTTCCGCAGCGTCAGGAGTAGGCGCAGCCGGTCCTGTGACGTCGCCTCCGGATGCTCAGCAATCGCTGTCAGCACGCGCACATCCACGGCGAGGTTCTCTTGCTCAGCTGCCGCTGCGGCTTCGGCTGCCCGGTCCTCTCTGGTGCGCCTGTCAGGTTCGATGACGCAGGACGTGACCGGTTGCCCTCGGCGGCCCATTTCATTGAGGGCGACCCGTCGACGGATGCAGTGCAAGGGTGGGGGTATTTCGATGTCGCGCCCCTTTTTGGTGATCAGGGTCAGTTCGGCCTCGCCGGACGTCGCGTCGTACGTGCCGGCCTCAAGGTAGAGCGTGCCATCGACATTCCCGCGCCACGCGGAACTGCCGCGTTCCCGTTTCCGCTGCGTCTCCCCGTCCTGCCAGCCGGCATGGTGGGCCAGAATTGCTGCCGCCCCAGGAACGCACGCCATGATCCGGCGCACGGCGCGTAGGTAGGCCGAGACGTGATCCGAGCCGTCCTCGCTCCCGGTCATCGACGCCCGCACGGTGTCAATCACCAGGAGTCGGATCGGCGGTTTCCTGGCGGCGCGCAACGTCTCGCCCAGCGCCTCCAGATCGGCAGTGACCTGGAGCTCGCCCACGGAGCGCTGTTCCTCACCATCACGCCCTGACCGCGGGGAAATCGGATCGCGGGCGCGCAGCACATAGACATGCTCCAGCTGACAGCCGCCCACCTCACGCAGGGCACGCAGGCGAACGCCAAGGGCATCACCCTCATACGACGCATAGGCCACGCTCCCCGGCAGCACCTCGCGGCGCAGCCACGACACGCCATCGCTGATCGCTGCGGCCATGCTGAGGAGGAGGAATGTTTTGCCAGTCCCGCTCTCTGAGACGAGCACGGTGAGGTTGTCGGCCCATGCGGCGTTCTCGACGATCTCCAGCGGCGGCGGGGTGCGTGCCACATCGGCCGCAGGCTGGAACCCGACGCGGGCGGTCGTCAATGCTGCTGAGGAGACATGTTTCGCCGGCACATGGTCCTCACAGGCATCCCGCCCGCACACTGCGCACGTCGTCGGGTCCGCCACCGCCCACGCGTCGGCCGCGCTCACCGGTCGCGCCGGCGCCGTCGTCGGCGTGTCGAGGTGTTCCGTGATCGGCCGCGTCATCGCCACAGGCAACACGCGCACGTCGGAGCCGATTGCGCGCGGCACCTTCCGCGCATCCAAGAGCGCGTTGATCGTCGATCGCCCGTCAGATCCGCTCATCGCAGTGCTCCAATGGGTTCAGTGCCGTACCGTTCGGCGTGTGCCACCTTGCGGGCGACCCACTCACGCGTCCAGCCGGCGCGGCCGCCGGCCCATTCCCACAGCAACGCCTCCGCCTCCGCCGCCGACAGCCCGAAGCCGCGGACGAGCCGACAGGCGGCGTAGAGCGTCGCCTGATCGCTACCCTGCCCGATTTCCGGACGAGGCACGGCCGAGAGGTAGGCACGCGCACGGGTGACGAGATCGCCGGTAGGGCGCCAGTTCGAGGATCGGGCGGGCGCACACCGCTCAGGCTTCACCAACCAGCCGGGCCAGAACACGGGCACCTGATCGCGCGGCGCGGTCCAATCTCCGGCCTCCCGGTAGACGACGCCAGACGCATGGACGGACGGCGCGACAATCACATACCCGCCGTCGCCCCGCACATCGACCTCGAGCCGCCCATCGCGTGTTTCGATTCGGGCGCGGTTACGAACCTCGACGGCCGGATGCCGATACCACAAGTGGAACCCGCGGCCCGTCTGGGTCTGCCACGGCGTGTAGGGAAACCGCTTCACGCACCAGCGCAACCCCTCCGGTGAATCCGCGTCGATGACGACGACGCCAGAGACGGCCCCGGTGACGACGGCGAGATTCATCGGCTCGTCGCCGAACCACAGGCCCAACTCGGCCTCCGTGGGGAGTCGCGTTTGGTAGGCGCGCCATGCGAGCGCCGGCACCTTCCCGTCACCCGGTTGCCCAGGTACCACTCCGTGGCGCGGACGTGGGACTGGGATCACCGACAACCCCATCGCGAGATAGCGCAAGGCGGCCTCACGCGACACGGCGCACCCCCACATACAGCCGCTCCCGTTGTGCCGCCGCGGCCACGAGCGCCGGGACATGCGGGTCGTGGACATCGACCACCAGCGCCTGCTGCTTACCCGGTGCCGCTCGACAGACCCGGCCAACCGCCTGTAGCGTCCGCGGACCGCCGGCCATCGGTGAAGCCATGACAAGGAGATCCCATCCCGGCACATCGACCCCTTCGCCAAGAAGGGCCGCCGTCGCAATCGTGACCCTTGCACCCGCACGGATGGCCGCCATGCCCGCATCGCGTGTGGCCTGCGGCATGTTCCCGGTCAGGACAACCGGATCCAGGTCACGCAGGAGAGCCGCGAGCAGGCCGACGTGTTCGATTCGATCCGTGAGCACGACCGCGTGGGTGTCAGGCATCAGCCGGTGGCGTACGGTGTTCGCGACGAGCTGATTGCGGTTGGTGTCCCGCACGAGCGCCGAGAGCATCCGGCCCCATTCCGTCGCGCTCGCCATCTCGAACGAGAACGCGCTGTTTACCACCGCGACGTCAGGCGCGATGACGTTTCCGGCCGCCGTAACCTCCGCCTGACTAATCGAGGCCGTGATCGGGCTGAGCGTCTTGAAGATGACTGACTGGAGACGGTCTTTGCGCCAGGCTGTCGCCGTGCAACCGTACTTGTAGCGCGCCGGGAATTGGCTGAGCCCCTCGGCCCAGGTGTGTGCCGCAACGTGGTGGCACTCGTCCGTGAGGACCGCGCCGAAGCAGTCGGCGATCTCCCGCAGATCCCGCTTCGCTAACGTTTGGATCATCCCGATGGTGATCGGCTGGACGTCCCATTTCCCACCACCAAGGATGCCGGGCTCCACTCCGAGCCAGGACCGACACCGCGCCTGCATCTGCTGCAACAGCTCTTGGGTGTGGACGAGGATCAGCGTCCGCGTCCCAAGCCGAGGGATCGCGCTGAGCAGGATGTTGGTCTTTCCGCTTCCGGTCGGTGATTCGAGGAGCCCGGTCGGCCACCGCAGGAGCGCATCCAGTCCCCGCTGTTGGTACTCGAACAACACGCCCGCCACCGCGACCTCGAGCCCCAAAGGCGGCGCGATCGTCTCGTCCACAACCGAGAACGGCACGCCCCGATCGCGACACGCGCGCACCACCATCGGGTACGTGCCACGGCCGACGACGAGCCCGGCAGCCGTGCGTCGGTACAGCCCGAGATACTGATCGGTGTCCCAGGTGGACAGGCCCATCCGCTGTTTCCGGATGTACGCGGGGTTCTCCAGCGTGCAGCTGGCGACGATCATCTGCTCCAACTCGCGCGGCAACCCGGAGATCGTGAGCTCGGCGCCGATCCGGACGGTGACGGCTCGACTCGCGGTGTGGGTCATGCCGCCCTCCCGAGATCTTCACCATGGCGACGTGGTACGACGAGCCGGTATTCCGAGATGGTGTGGCGGCCCTGCCTGTATTGGCGATTTTCGATGTTGAGGTTGTACGGCGGTCGCCGCAGGTCAGAAATGCGTGATCGCCAGGCGTAGTAGCCCGCGACACTGGCGATCGCCCTACCGTCGACCCACTGGTTCGGCTGCGACGTCAGAAACGCGGCGAGGCGGTCACAGAACGTCGATGTCGGGCTGTCGCTCCCACGCGGATCATGATCGAAGGCCGCAGCCGGCGGCGGTACCGACGGAAACAGCTCGCCATCCCGCGCGAGATGCTCATCTCTGCATCCGCGGGCCCTGTCCGCGTCGCCATCGAGGCGTACGCGGGCTTTCAGGGAATCCAAATGCCGTGTAGAATCTTGTCGTCCTGTCCCCATAGGTCGCTCCTGCGAAGCCCGCCATCTCCCTGATCCGGTGTGGCGGGTTTTCGCGTCTCTACGCCGCTGTCGGCATCGCCCACCAAAAACGTCGAAGTGGCGCCGCTGGACGAACCACCACGAGCAGCGAGAGCCGCTCGCTGGCACCATGCGCGGCGTCGTCAGGGCGAATCGCGCCGTACGACAGCTCCTCATCGCCGCCAACCACGCGCGTCCGCTCACGTTGCAATTCCGTTGCAAAATGGCTGCGCTGACGCGACGCACCTTGCGGGCGCGTGTGAGTGTCTATTCGGTTGTGAGAATGGAACTTAGAGGGTGGTGCCGAGGGACGGAATTGAACCGCCGACACCGTGATTTTCAGTCACGTGC
>CAZSNV010000040.1:0-24783 GCA_964608035.1 uncultured Gemmatimonadaceae bacterium
GACCGTGGGCTGGTTCGGCTTCAACGTCATGAGTGCGCAGACCATCGACAAAATTTCCGGTCTCGTTGCCGTCAATTCATTGATGGCTATGGTGGGCGGTACGCTGGTTGCGCTGGTCCTCGGAAAAAACGACCCGGGCTTTGTGCACAACGGCCCGCTGGCCGGCCTGGTGGCCGTGTGTGCAGGCTCGGACCTGATGCATCCGCTGGGCGCGCTGGTCACCGGCGGTGTCGCCGGCGCGGTTTTTGTATTGATGTTCACGCTGACGCAGAACCGCTGGAAGATCGACGATGTGCTGGGTGTCTGGCCGCTGCACGGCCTGTGCGGTGCCTGGGGCGGCATTGCCGCTGGTATTTTCGGCAGCAAGGCACTGGGCGGCCTGGGTGGCGTGAGCCTTGGCGGGCAGTTGATCGGCACCGCGATGGGTATCGCCTGGGCGCTGCTGGCCGGTTTTGTGGTCTACGGCGTGATCAAGGCGACCATGGGCCTGCGCATGAGCCAGGAAGAAGAATACGAAGGCGCCGACCTGTCGATTCACCGCATCGGATCCACACCGGACCGCGAAGTCAACTGGTAAGACTTGGTAGGAAACAATAAAGTCTGTCGGACGAGAATACAGTCCGTCGGATGATGGCGTTGAGAAAGCCCGGTAAATACCGGGCTTTGCTTTTTAAGCCCATTACGGTTCGGCCGAGCGGTAAAGCCCGGTTCCGCTATCCAGTTATTTCGTCACCCTCGCCTTGCAACCACTTCATTGGTACAAGCTTGATGCCGTCGCGCCATTCTTTCAGGCCGACGACTCCGGGTATATTGCCCCAAAGGTCGCGCGACGCGTGATCCAGTACGATCACCTGAAGCTTACCCTTGGCCTGTAGCACCACCTTGCCCAAGACCTCGTAGGCCTTTTGCACAGCATCGATGTCCTCGTCGCGCAAGCGTAATTCCTGCTCTTCCTCGTCCGGACGTCGCACCACGTTCTTGGGGAAATAGACTTGGCTGGGCTGATCGAGTACTAAAAAGCCTGGCACTGGGCTGTTCGGCTGGGATAGATAAAACTGATGCAACGCCAACAGCATGGCTAGGTGGTAAGAAAGCCAGTTGGACCCGCTGCCGATCTCTGATAGGTAGTCCTCACGGTCCCTGCCACGGACTTTGATCGTAAGGTCGCTGATCTCCAGTGAGATGGGATCGTCTGGGTTCTCGACATCCAGCAAAGGCAAGAGCCTTCCGGCGAAGCTGTTGACGGCATTCAATGCGCGGCGTTTGCGGGACTCCACATCCTGTGCCCGCAATTCAGCCTCCAGCCCTTGGACCGTCTCGCGCAGTTTACTCACCTCATCAACCAATCCGCTGTCGCTGCCCAGGCGCCGGTGCAGATCCAGTGCAGCTTCGAGGTTCCCGACGAAGCGCTCCGCTTTCTTGGCCCCAAACTGTCTCGCACTGGCTTCCTTCGAGCGACCCGATAGCGCCCGCTTGCGGATCTGGACCGAACGAAGGCGCTCCGTTGTCACGCCGACCTCGGTCATCACACGCTGAAGTTCACGATCAAAAGCTGCCGGTACCTCCTTATCTACCCCAGCCTCGGCTTCGACCTCCTGCAACCGAGCTGACAGCACTTCAAGTTTGCTGCGGGCCGATGCCGTATGGCTGCCGCACATGGGGCAATCGGCGTCACCATTGGTGTGGCCGACCAGCCAGCTGGACAACTGGAGGCGGCCGCGCTGCAGACCAATGGCCGCGTCGTACTGATTACCGCCCACGCGCATGCGGTTCATTTCCTCTAGCCGGTGCCGCAACGTGGTCAGCTCGCGCGACACCTCGCGCTCCTCGCCTTCCAGGTCAGTGAGTTCGCTCAACGCTTCGGAGATCGTCGCCGTGCTGACCGTGATTGTTAGGTCCGTCCGTGCGACAACCTCTTCCAGCAACTCAATCATCTGTCCCCGGTCGGGTGGCTGCTCGGGCTTGGGGGTCAAGCCCAACTCCTGCGCCTCGCTGAACTTGGCGGTAAGGTCCGCCAGCCAGCGTGACGATACTTCCTGGGCTTCCTTGAGTTCTCGCTCCTTACGTCGCAGTTCCGATTTTGTGCGCTGCAGATCGAACTGCTTGGCCATGAGACCAGGCGTCACGGCACCCAGCACATAGGGGAAGATTTTGCGCAGCTTCTCTCGGTGCTCATAGGTATTGGTCTTAAAGAACAACACGTCGGGGTTGGCAACGATGTTCTGCGGCTGGAATGTGAAGGCCGCCAAATCTCGAAAACTGGGTCGACCATCGAAGCCTGTCGACTCCTCGCCCCCTGTGAAATCCAGCTTGGACAGTGCGGCGAGGTCGTCGAGCAGCCGCCTCACCGCGTCGGCGTTGGTGTTCTTGACGATGCGCTGGGGGATGTCGACGATGGTGTCAGCCTCCATCAGGAACATGTCGTCGGTGTTGCGCTGTGCGCCGGGCTCGCGCCGCGCTAGCAGCTTGTCCCCTTGATCAGTCGCGACGATCACACCGAACCACTCGCAGTGCTTGCGGATAGTGTTGACGGGGATTGAGCAGCTGCTGGCGCCCAAGCAGTAGTCGATTATGGGGATAACCGCTGACTTGCCGGTCCGCGATGCGCCGCTGATTACGTTAACCTTGCCCAGGTCGAAACGCAATCGACGAGGCTTGAAAGCTGGATTGCGGGGCCAGAGCAGGATCGCGCGGATCTGGAAGAACATCAGAGCCTCACCTTCAGAGTTGTCGTTATCTCGTGCAAGGTCAACTGGCCACACCAGGCACCGAGTTTTTCCGCATCGCTCATCAACTGCTTGACTTCATCGGGTAGGCCCCGCGCCTTAGTCTTGGACAGGGGCATGACCACACCGGACTCGGAAAGATGAATCAGACTTCCGGCCGCAGCTAACTCGATCGACTCCATCGTCAGCGCACGCCAGCGCAGCGACCGGTCATGTATCTGAAGCAGCAGGTCCTGCTTGGCGACCGCGCTTTCGCCAAACTTGGCCGCGAAGGCCCGCAGCCCCGAACTAGGCCGGGTGCGCCGTAATAACTCGGCGGTGGCCTGGTGCAGCACGATTGGCAGGACCACGAACAATGTGGGCAGCGCAGGCGCATCGCTCGTCGGATGGGTTGTCGTATAGGAGCAGCAGAAGCGCCAAAGGATGGCCGCGCCCAGCGCAGGGTTCTGTACGTTCTGAGCCTCCCTAGCCAGCATCTTCAGGCCGCTTTTTTAGACTTTAGCTTCCCCGCAAATTCGGGATGCCAGCCAATGGACAGGTCGTCAGCCAACCGGTGTAAGCAGCCCGGGATGAAGTGGTCAGGCGTCCCCTTTTGCTGCACGGCCAAGTTCACGGCCATGCAGTCGGCATACAGCGCTAGACCCTGTTCGTCAAAGGCTTTGCCGCTATGCGCCACTTTGCAAGTAAGCCGTTTGTTCCTCCAAGTGCGTTTGAGGCTGGTGTCGAGCTCAACGAACGAGGTCACATCGACGTCACCGCTGGCGGCCCACTCCGTGCGGTCCGCGGCGGCCATCAGGTAGTCGCCCACTGCCTCGAGCTTGTCTTCGAACGGCAAACCTATCAGGTCAAGTTGCTGCACAAATACTCTCGGCAGATGGCCTTCGGCCTCCTTGTCGCTAGGTCGCTTGGCATGACTTCGAAGCACCATGTCTCGGTCGACCTTTTGCACGTAAGCGGTGTACCAAGTATGGAACTCGTCGCTTGTGATAATGGCCGGCTTGCCAGCCTCCCAGAATTCGTCGACGCGACGCTTGACGACACCGCTCATGTGGTCCGCGATGTCGCGAATCTTGCTTTGCATGATCGGGTGCGTCTTAAGGATGGCTTCGACGTCTGCCTGGGGGCTACCCGAGGCGCACGTGAGCGTGAAGTTTTTGATGACCCGCACCACCAGAGCTGGGTCGGCAGTGAAAACTCTGTCGACATAGGGTGCGATCTCCGCGGCTACCTCGCTACGCTCGGGATACTTAGGCGCCTTGCCCCACAACGTGCTGCGCGCCAACCGGAGAGCGACCTCTGCAGAGTCCAGTGTGGTGGCGGCGGAAAAGGCATCGACCAGCGGCCCCGAAACGGGGCGCGACACGTACATCTCGAAGACCGTGCGATCCGGATCGCATCCGCTCTCCATTGCCAGAGTGACCCAGTTCGACAAGGTTTTCCACAGTGACTTGGCCCGATCTGCAACTGGATTTGCCGTGAGCGCGCTTTTGCTTTGACCTAGCTTGACGCCCTGGGCTCCTTCCTCTGCGACGTCGTCAAGGTACTCCATGCTGCAGGCAATGCCAGGAGGAGCCCGCAACAACATTTGCAATAGCCGGGTGTACTGAAGCCCAATGCCCAGCGCTTGGCCCGGGACTTCAGTCTTGCGTTTTCGTGGAGAGGTGCCTCTGCCCGTTGATGTTGTCATGTTGCCCCCTCACACATAATAGCAACATCTCTTACAAATGCGGCGATAAGATTTCGGAGTAACGAGTCTTCAACAGTTGGATCGGCTGTTCAGCTTAAAGCGCCTGTTAGGCTGGAGAGTTCTAGATTGACAGGGGCCTGCGCCAGATTCCTGGCAAGTTCTCAGCCAACCACGCTCGGTCATTCCTGTATAGCCATTCAAAGCCGTTGCCACGGATGTTTCGTATTCGCTTAATCGGCACGCCTGGATTGTCTTCGAGAACCCGCAGAAAATGCGATCTATAGCGAATAGCCCGTTCGGCTGCAGCGGCTTGTTTCCACGCGGCGTGCAGCTCCCGCTTTCCAACCAAGTAATCTCTGATGAAGCTCTTCCGGACTCCCAGTTGCAGTGCGATCTCACCCCGATCAGCACCAGCCCGCAGTAAGTCCTCGAGTGCTTTGCTTACCTCATCGGTCAGAATCCGCGGTCGCCGGCGATAAGCAACGCGTTCCTTTTTCAACTGCCGAATGCCCTGAGCCGTCTGAATGCCAAGTTCACGACATGCTGCGTTCACTGACTTTCCTTCCCTCTCAACCATCTGGATCAGTCGTAGACGTTTGTCAGTCAGCCGCCGGTTTAGGCCTTCTTCACTCTCGGTTTCCGCAATTGTTCGCGAGTTTTCGTACTGTGCATAAAACTCTGTTGGATCCTCGAATAGGAACGCCATCAGCAGCACGTGCTTGAGCGGATGCCTCCTCCCCCTGTAGCTTCTTAGCAAGAAACCCAGGAACCCTCCATTCACTGCACCAACGTCATTCAAGAATTCCCATCTCGGCAGAGTCTCCAGTCCTCTGTGAGCATTCGCAAACTCAGCGCGCAGCGCAGCAAAGCGTAATGATCCGTCCATCGCCAACCAGCCGCGATTTTTTGCCTGGAACAAGTAGGTGTGACGCAATAGCGCCGCGTCGAGGTAACTTTCTTGCCGCTGGAGAAGCGCTACCGCCCATTGCGAAATTTGTGCCAGGCGATCTACCTGCATTTGACCCAGCACGGGCGTAATCTCCCACTGCTCTCCGCTCAAGTCTGACGGCAGGTACCAATCATTGAGCCGATTCGCCTGCGGGTGCGTTGCCATGACCCGCAATTGGCAACGATGCTTCAAGCAGATGTACGTAGTCGGCCATTGATGGTCCATCCGCCACCATCCCGTCGAAATGAGTCGCCGATCCTCTTCGACGCATACTGGACAGGCTTTCAAGGGTGTCTCCGAAGCTCGTCCGCTGCGGGTTAGGCCCAGGTACCGACTCACTAGACCTCTATCCTGTCCACGCATGGCTTCTGCGATCATTTGCCGTGCCGGCACCTCTAGGAACGGCGCATACAGCGCAAATTGAGTCCGTTTCTGGATCACTTCTACCGTCGTCCCCAGGCGACCGCCGGTGGCCTGCTGAAAATGGTCAAGTTGGCCCGGGAAATCGTGCCGCAGGCCTATGGTCGAGTGACCGAACAGCATTCGACTCGTAATTCCAGCCCTTGAGTTTCCGCTGAGTCGGTGAAAACGAGCACTCCAGCTGTAAAGCAGTTCGTCGTCTAGCGCTTGAGGCAGTGGCTCTTCATGGGGAGCAAAGAGCTCTGGGTATCCTGCGCTGACTTCACTGCGCGTGGCCATAAGTTAGCGTAGTCGTTGCCGGCGATGGCCAACTGGATGGCGAGCACCGTGAGCGCCAGCGATCCGAAGATGTACCAGAAGTTGAGGTTCTTCGGCGTGTAGTACTGCTTGAGATGCTGGTCATACAGCTCGGTCAAGGGGAAGCGGCGGTCCACCCAATCGAGCAGTGCCTTCGCGCGGGACTCGGACATGATTTGATCTCCTATTTGGGAGTGACTAGACGACCACCCGGACGGAACTCTCGATGCCCTGGCGGACCAGTTTGGTGTAGGGGCAGATGCGTTCGGTGGCACTGATCAGTTCCTGGGCAAGCTTCGGGCTCAAGCCGGGCAGTCGGGCCGTGACTTGCGCGGTCAGCGTGTACTGGCCATCCACAGGGTCCCGGCCCCAAGTGACTTCCACCTCCACCGACAGGTCGGGGATCGTGAGCTCGTGCTTGGTCGCCAGCAGGTTCAGCGCGCCATGAAAGCACGCGCCGTAGCCTGCGGCAAACAACTGCTCCGGATTCGTGCCGCCGCCCTCGCCACCCATCGCTACCGGCAGGCGCAGCTCGAGGTCGAGCTCACCGTCATCGGACCGGACCTTGCCTGAGGCACGGCCGTGCCGCGCCTCTCCCCCAGTGACAGTGACCTTGGTGGCATAGACCGGCTCGAAGGTCGATCCGCGGAACCTGTCCAGCAGGCTCACGGGCGGGGCAGTCAACTTTTTCATCGCGCTTCAGTCCAGCTTGGCCTTGTCGAGGCCCCAGGCCTTGTCGTGCACGCCAGGCACGGTCTTGAACCCGACGTTGATCCGGTTCCAGGCGTTGACCGCCATGACGACGAACGTGAGGTCGGAGATTTCCTTCTCGGACAGCTGGGTGCGGACGCGCTCGTAGATTTCGTCCGGCACGCCCTGCTCGGGCAGCTTCGTCAACACGTCGGTCCATGCCAGCGCAGCGCGCTCGCGCGGGATGAACAGGGTCGATTCGCGCCAGACGGTCAGATGGTGAATGCGCAGCTCGCGCTCGCCGTGGATCTTCGCGCGCTTGACATGCATGTCGAGGCAGAAGGCGCAGCCGTTGACCTGGGACGCGCGTATGGCGACCAGGTTACGGATCGGTTGCTCGATCGCACCCTCCTCCACCAGGGTGTTGAAGTCGATGAACTTTTTGAAGAGTTCCGGGGACTGCTGCATGTAATTGATGCGTTGGGTCATGTTGGTGGCTCCTGGGGTTGTGTGAAAGGTGTCGTGCGGAACGCAGCTTTCAACGCGGCGCTTTGGGAATGGCGAACCAGGCGTCGAAGTCCAGCGCGCCGATGCGCGGGTTGTCTCCCGGCACCAGCGTGTTGTCCTGGAGGAGTGCGCCGAAGTAGCGCGCCTGCGGGTCCCCCACCACGGTGCGGGGGTCCTTCATCCGGGTGAGGAAGCGCTGGACCAGGTCCGCCAGCCGAACGCGCTCCGGTCCGGCGATTTCGACAACGCCGTTAACGGGCTTTCCCAGCGTGTAGTCGGCCATCGCGATGGCCACGTCGTCAGAGGCGATGGGTTGCACGAATGCCGTGGACAGCCGCACCTTCTGGCCTTCCGTGGCCGACTGCGCGATCCCGCCCAGGAATTCGAGGAACTGCGTCGAGTGCACGATGGTGTATGGGATGCCCGACTCGCGGATGAGCTTCTCCTGCGCGATTTTTCCGCGGAAGTAGCCGCTCTCGGCCAGGCGGTCCGTGCCCACCACGGACAGGGCGACGTGGTGCTTCACGCCGGCGGCGGCTTCGGCCGCGAGCAGGTTGCGTCCCGAGGTCTGGAAGAATTCGAGCACGGCCTTGTCCTCGAACGAGGGCGAGTTGGCGACATCCACCACGGCTTGGGCACCGCGCAAGGCGTCGTCCAACCCTTCACCGGTCAGCGTGTTCACGCCGGAATTCGGCGATGCGGCGACGACATCGTGCCCGCGAGCACGGAGGTTGGCGACGAGTTTGCTCCCGATGAGGCCGGAGCCGCCGATAACTACGATTTTCATGATGTTTCCTTGCTGGCCCGCAGGGGCCGTGGGTTGAGGGAAGTGGCTGGAGGAATCCTAGGTGGTGCGCTGGTGTGGCGGTAGGCCCGCACGGGGCGTCGCGGTGTTGCTCGCCACGCACCAATGCGCGATTGGCTGGCGCGGCACCTAGAGCGCCAGACGGATCGAGCCGTCATTGACGTAATGAGAGAAGTTTCTGAACGGCATCGCCGCCTCGCCGCGGTACTTCTCGTCCGCCCAGCTGAGAACGGTGTCCACGCGCGTGGTCTCGACCTGGACCACGCCGCGGCGCACTTCGAGCGGCATGCCCTCGCCCTCGCGGTATTCGACGGTGCCGACGACTTCGGCCAGGAAGGTGGAGGACGAGCCGCCGGCCAGCCGTTCGTCCAGCCGCCGAAGCACATTGACCGGCGAGTTCGGGTCAGCGCCACGCGGGGCAAGTCCTTCTTCCATGACAAGCGCCGCATGCACGCCCTTGTCACCATGCAGCCGACGGGCGAACTCCGAGAGGTTGAGGAACGCCTTCAGTCCCACTTTGGTGATGATGGCCCACCGCAACATCACGAAGAGGTACGCATCGGCGACAGAGCGCGAACCGGTGAGCCACAGCCGGCCCTCGAGTTGAAGATCCAGATGCCGCAGGTATTCCCGCACGCGCCCTCGCGCCGTCTCGGTGATCGGTAGCGCGAGCGCGTCATCCTGGAGGTAGCGGCCAGGATGGAAGATCGGCACGAACGCGCCGTGCACGTCCGAATTCAGGAAGCCCAGCCAGCGCATCACCTCGGCACGTGATGGGGCCGTACCGTCCCCGGCCAGCCGCAGCTGCGGGCTGAGATCGGCGAGGTAGCCGAGGATGGCCACACTCTCGGTGAGCGCGACATCGCCATGCATCAGGAATGGAACAGTGCCGCGCGGGTTCAGGGCGAGGTACTCCGGCTTCTTGATAGCGTGGCGGTCCAGCCGCACGGCTTCGTAGGCGGTTTGCGACCACTCGAGAACGATGTGAGTGGCGAGCGAACAAGCACCCGGCATGTAGTAGAGCTTCATGGGATTCATCCTTGGGGACTCGCTATTTCGGCGGAAGAACGGCGTCGACGCCGGTGTTCTTCACAAGGACGACCAGGAACCGCGCGCGCTTGGTCTTGCTGGCGTTGCGTCCAATGGTGTGAATGTCGTCCGGTCCTTCATAGAAGGTGTCGCCGGGCCGCAGCGTCACCGGCTTGCCGCCCTTCACACCCATCACGATCTCGCCCTCGAGCACGTAGACGAAACCGTGCGCGTCGTGACGGTGCACGGGATCGGCGCCGCCGGGAGGGAACTCGACGTTGAGCACCAGGACTTCCTTGCCCGGAATGTCGGCGAGTACCTTGGACAGCAGCGGATGCACGATCGGGTCGCGGGGGCCGCTCTGCGCCTGCGCTTGCTGCGCGAACAACGCCACGACGGCGAGCAGCAGGCTCGCTCCGATTTTCTTTGCGGTCTTGAACATGTGAGTCTCCAGTTGATGAGATGAGAAGTCAGGCCTTCGCCGGAACACCGGCCTCGGCCGCCAGGGCGGCCCGAACGCCCGCGTCCTGGTGCATCCGGTCCGAGAAACGGGCCAGGTTCTCCAGGCCTTGCATCTCGACGCCCTTCTTGACGGACCATCGGCACAGCACGAACAGGTACGGGTCGGCGATCGACCTCTCCCCGGTCAGCCAGGCGCGGCCCTCCAGCGTGGCGTCCAGGCGCTCGAGGTACCCGCGGATGCGAATCCGCGCGGCATTCGCGAGGGCCGGCGCCTGGGCGGCGTCCGGCAAGAACCGCGCGGGCACGAAGATGGGCTTGAAGGCGTTGTGCACGTCCGAATTCAGGAAGCCGAGCCAGCGCATCACCTCGGCCCGGGCAACCGGTGTGCCGTCACCCAGCAACCGCGCCTCGGGATGCAGGTCGGCGACGTAGCCCAGGATGGCCACGTTCTCCGTCAGCGAGAAGTCGCCATGCTCGAGCAGGGGCACGGTACCCCCCGGATTGATCGCCAGGTAGTCCGGCGACTTGATGCTCTCGAGGCTCATCCGAACGGGTTCGTGGAAGGCGCCGGCCCATTGAAGGACGATGAGATCGGCGAGCGAGCAGGCGCCGGGCATGTGGTAGAGCTTCACGATGGAGTTCCTTTGAAGTGGCGGATGCGACGAATCGTAGGAAGACTTGCCCGCATGCGGAAGGCATGTGAAACGACACACGGTGTTGTTCGGGAGGCACCAATCGATCGCGCCGTTGCGCGGCGGGCAACACGGTGGTCCACGCGAGGGACCTACCGGCATGCGGACACGCTGCCTAGGATGGTTCGACGCCGGTTCGCAAGGTGCTGCTAGGCGTTCACCACTCGTTCACCACTCAAGAGGTATCCATCATGACCAAGACTCTGTCAACAGCGGTTCTCACCATCCTCGCCGGCGTATTGCTGGTCCAGGCCGTCCAGCCTCACGGCGCCGAAGCTGCGGCGCAGGCGCCCGAAGCTGCGTTCTCCTCGGCTACCGCAGACGTGACATGGCCCGAACCGCAGGCGCCCTTCGATACAACGCCGATCACGCCGGTGGAATCGGCCGGTGCGCCCATGCACGAAACTTTCTAAGCGTGCGGCGTTGCGTTTGAGGAAAAAGCATGTCCGTTCCCAGAGTGCTTCCGTGCAACCGGCGGTCCTCTTATCTTTCATCTGTCGAGAGCGGACCCGCAATGCAGGCTTCTCCCGGCATCCACTCAACTCACATGAAAGCACGCACCATGAACCGCAACCAACGCCTCGTCACGATCGCCTTCCTCGCCAGCGCCCTGGGTTACTCCGGCGGCGCCCACGCGGACGACATCACGATCGATCCGTCGCCCTTCGTCTCTTCCACTTCCCGCACGGAAGTGCGCGCCGAACTCGACGCATTCAAGAAGTCCGGCATCAACCCCTGGGCGACTCACTACGACCTGCTGCGGAACTTCAAGAGCAGCAAGACCCGCGCGCAGGTGACCGCGGAGTACATCAGCGAGCGCGACGCCGTGGCCTCCATGAATGGCGAAGACAGCGGCTCCAACTACCTCGCCGGGCTGCGCCACGCGGAACGCGCACCCGTGTATCTGGCGACGGGTCACACCGACGGCGCACAGCAATGAAGTCGCGCGGGGCACTGCGAAGTTTCCTGGCGGTTGCCCTGCTCGCCCTCGCGGCGGCCGGCGTGATCGCAGTCGGTGAGCCCGCGCGCTCGACGCCCGGGCTCGTCATGGTCCCGGACGACAGCTACATCGCGTCGTAGTTCGGGCCGTCGCCGCCTTGCGGCGCGGTCCACACGATGTTCTGCGTCGGGTCCTTGATGTCGCAGGTCTTGCAATGGATGCAGTTCTGCGCGTTGATCTGCAGCCGTTCCTCCCCCTGCTCGTTCTTCAGGAACTCGTACACACCGGCGGGACAATAGCGGCTCTCCGGGCCGGCATAGGTTCCCAGGTTGACAGCGACCGGCACTTTGGCATCGCGCAGGGTCAGGTGCACCGGCTGGTCTTCCGCGTGATGCACATTGGTGAGGTACACGGAACTCAGCCGATCGAACGACAGCCGCCCATCGGGCTTCGGATAGGCAATAGGCTCACAAGCGTCGGCCGGACGCAGGCTCGCATGGTCGGGCAGCTGGTTGTGCAGCGTCCACGGCGGCGTCCGAATCCCGAGCTTCGGCAGGAGCCACTGCTCGATGCCCGTCATCGTCGTGCCGATCACCGTCCCGTGCTTGAACCAGAGCTTGAAGTTTCGCGCGGCGTGCAACTCCGAATGCAGCCAGCTGCGCGCGAACGACTCCGGGTAGGCAGTGAGCACGTCGTGGGAGCGCCCTTCGTGCAAGGCGGCACACGCGGCCTCGGCCGCGAGCATGCCGGTCTTGATGGCGGAATGACTGCCCTTGATCCGCGCCGCATTGAGATAGCCGGCATCACAGCCGACCAGCGCTCCGCCCGGAAACACGGTCTTCGGCAGGCTTTGCGGAAAACCGTTGTTGATAGCCCTCGCGCCGTAGGCGATGCGCCGCCCCCCTTCGATGTGGGCGCGGATCGCCGAATGCGTCTTCCAGCGCTGGAATTCCTCGAACGGGCTCAGCCATGGATTGCGGTAGTCGAGGCCGAGAACGAAACCGAGCGATAGCTTGCGGTCTTGCTGGTGATAGATGAATCCTCCGCCGAAAGTGTCGCCGCGCATCGGCCAGCCTGCCGTGTGCACGACCAGGCCAGGCTTTGCACGAGCCGGCTCCACTTCCCAGACTTCCTTGAGCCCGATCGCGAAGCTGACCGGTTCGCGGCCTTCGGCGAGGTCGAAGTGCTCGATCAACTCGCGGCCGAGCTGGCCCCGGGCGCCTTCGGCGAAGATGCAGTATTTTCCACAGAGCTCGACGCCTGGCTGGAACGCCGCGGTGGGATGGCCATCGCGCGCTACGCCCATGTTGCCGGTCGCGACGCCCATGACGCGGCCCTGCGGGTCGTAGAGCACCTCGGTGGCTGCGAAGCCCGAGTAGATGTCGACACCGAGGCTCTCGGCGTGCCGAGCCAGCCACTTCACCACCTGGCCCAGGCTGATCACGTAGTTGCCGTGATTGCGAAAACACTGCGGCACCAGGAATCCCGGCGTGCGCAGCCAGCGCTGCCGGCCCAGGAAGAGGAACTCGTCGGCGGTCACCGGCTGGTTCAGCGGCGCGCCGCGTTCCTGCCAGTCCGGCAGCAGCTCGCCGATGGCACGAGGGTCCATGACCGCGCCCGACAGGATGTGGCCGCCGGGCTCGCTGCCCTTCTCGAGCACGACAACGGAAACCGCGGGATCCAGCTGCTTCATGCGGATCGCCGCGGCCAGCCCTGCCGGGCCCGCCCCCACGATGACGATGTCGTAGTCGATTCGCTCGCGCGCGGTGGCGGGCGCTTGGTTTTGTGGGGTATTCATGGGTCGAGCGTAAGGATGCGATCGACCATCGGGTAGGTGCGCCTGAGGCATCCGGGTGTTGCCCGCTGTTCACCAATTGCAACGCCTTTGCATTGCGCTCATAACGAGGATTGACATGCATTAACTGGCAATCAGGGGCATCCGCGAGCAGAGTTGGTTGGTCCCGAACAACGAAAGCGCCCCATGACTATCTCCGTTCTGCCCCTCCCCTCGAGCACGTCCGCCAAGCCGCGCCCCGACCCGTTGGCCTCGAGCTTCGCCACGACCTATGCAGGGGTCGTCGCCTTCATCGCCGTCGCGGCGGAAGGGAGCTTCGCGCGCGCCGCCGACCGGCTGGGCGTCGGCCGCTCGGCCGTCAGCCGCAGTGTCCAGAGGCTCGAAGACCAGCTGAACGTTCGCCTCTTCTGCCGCACCACGCGGAGCACGACCCTGACACACGAGGGTGACCTGTTCTATACCAAGTGCCACACCGGCGTCGACCGGATCGTGGAAGCGGTCGAGGAGATGCGGGACCTGCGGGAGGGTTCCCCGCGCGGCCAGCTGCGCATCAGCTCGGCGGTCGGCTTTGGCCGCAGGGTGGTCGCCCCCCTGCTGGGCGAGTTTCTCACCGCCTATCCGGAAGTATCGATCGACCTGGTCCTGAGCGACAAGCCCACGGACTTCATCTCGGACCGGGTGGACATCGCGTTTCGTAACGGACGCATGGAGGATGCCGAGATCATCGCGAAGCAGATCATTCCCATGCAGATGCTGGTCTGCGCATCCCCGGGATACGTGCAGGCGCACGGGCTGCCCGACACTGTGGAAGACCTGGCGCAGCACCCATGCATCAACTTCCGCCTGTCCTCCGGCCGCATCTTCGAGTGGGAATTCAAGGTCCACGGCCAACTGCGCAAGTTCCTGCCGCGCGCGGCTCTCACCTACAACGACGCCGACCTGGTACTCCAGGCCGTACTGGCCGGCCAGGGGATTGCCCAGATGTCTGGCTACCTGATCTGCGACGCACTCAAGAGTGGCGCCTTGGTCCCGTGTCTGGCGCAACACGTCCCCGACGACAGGGCCCACTACATCTGCTACCTGACCCGGCAGCACCTGCCCTCGCGCATGCGTGTCTTCATCGACTTCATGACCGCGAAGATCCGTGCCGCGGATCTCCAGTGCGTGGCCGACCTCGCGATCGCGGCCTGAACCCAAGGATTCCAACATGTTTCACCTCTTGCTGCAGACCACCATCGAAGGCGACCCGGACGACTGGAACATCGGGCGTTTCAGCCTCTTGAGGTCCTTCCTGTCGGAACTCGAGGACGCACAGGGCCGGCCGGCCTTCAAGGTGACAGCCCGCGACCGCGCGAAGCGCGGCGAGCCCGATCCGGTCCTGTCGAGACTGCACGAATCGGATTTCGACCAGCTCTGGCTCTTCGCTGTCGACATCGGGGACGGCCTGACCACCGAGGATTGCGCGAGCATCAGCCAGTTCCGCCGGCAGGGTGGTGGCCTCCTGGTCACCCGCGATCACATGAACCTCGGAAGCTCGATCTGCAACCTGGGCAGCATAGGCGCTGCCCATCACTTCCACAGCCGCCAGTGCGAGCCCGACGCGTCACGTCACTGCGTGGACAACCCGTATTCGCCGGGCATCTCCTGGCCCAACTACCATTCCGGCGCCAACGGCGATTTCCAGCGGGTGCGGGTCGTCGGCGACATCCACCCGGTGATGCGGGACCGAAGCTCATCAACCGGCGCCATTCAGTTCCTGCCCTCGCATCCCCATGAGGGTGCCGTCAGCGCCCCGCCGAAGGATTCGAGCAGCCGCGTGGTCATGGAAGGACAAAGCTCGGCCACGGGCCGGCGCTTCAACACAGCCGTTGCCTTCGAGCGTTCCGACCAGGGCGGGCCGGCCATCGCGCAGTCGACCTTTCATCATTTCGCGGACTACAACTGGGACTCCGCCGCGGGCAGCCCGTCGTTCGTGACGGAGGCTGCCGGCGACGCAATGAACCGGCTCCCGGAGGCGCTGCGCTCGACGAAGCAATACGTGCGCAACGTCGCCTTCTGGCTCAGCGCACCAGCCCTTGAACAGAGGTGAATCTATGAATTCGATGATGCTCCAGCGGGAAAACAGCGCGTATGAAGGAAGCGGCGGCGTCAGTGCCGGGAATCGTTCACTCGGGTTCCGGCCTGCCTTCCGCAACCTGGAAACGGGCCGTGTTTACCCTTCCCGCTTCGCGGATGGCCGTCCGGCCCCGATCCACCTGACTGACGGCCTGCCCAATGAAGTCAGGGGTTCGGTGCAGTCCGGATTCCTGCTGGATGGCTGCTTCTACGATCGGGACGAGGCCGCGGAATACCTGCGAAGGGTCTGCCGGCAGCCTTGTCTTAACGAGGCTTGACAAAGCCTAACGTGCCCCGGGCGACATGCTCGCCGATGATGGGAACCGAAGTACCGGAGAATCCTCATGACACTTTCGAGCGAACCGCCCTCCGTCGCGGCTGCTGCTGGCTTGCCCACGTTGGTTGCGGACTACATCGCGGCCACCAACGCCTTCGACGCGCGCGCATTGGCCAGCTGCTTCGCGGAAGAGGCGTTGGTCAACGACCAGTTGCACGACTACTGGGGCCTGGACGCCATCAAGGCATGGGCCGAGCGGGAGATCGTCGGCGATCGGGTGACGATGAACGTCGTCAAGGTGGTCGAGCATTTCGGCGATGTGATCGTCACGGCGCACGTAGATGGCGACTACGACAAAACAGGCCTGCCGGGGCCATTGGTCCTCGCGTTCCACTTCACGATACGCGAGGACAAGATCGTTCGATTGATGATACTCAACAATCGGCCTCGCGAGTCTCTTCCGGAAGTTCGAAGCCTGCGAGCCGCTCTCGCCCATCACCGGCCGCCGGATGCGGCACCCGACGAGTGAATGCCGCGGCGGGGACCGCGGACCTGCGATGTGGATTTGCTGCGACGTGGTAGTATCCGAGAATGAGGCCAAGTCCCGTCCGCGAGACCCCGTAGATGACAACACCGACGAGCGCCGGCGCCGAGCGCGCCGGCCAAGGCGCATGGGTCGCCTCGTTCGGCCCATTCCACCTGTCCGCCGCAGCGAAGCTCCTCGACAAGGACGGTGTCCCCGTGCACCTTGGGGGCCGGGCGCTCAGCCTGTTGATCGCCCTGGTCGACTCGGCGGGCCAGATCGTCAGCAAGAAGGATCTCATGGCTCGAGTCTGGCCCGACGTCGTCGTCGACGAAGGCAGTCTCCGGGTCCATATGGTCGCGATACGCAAGGCTCTGGGCGACGGCCAAGCGGGCGTAAGGTACGTGACGAACATCACCAGCCAAGGGTATTGTTTCGTGGCCCCGGTCACGCGCTTGCAGCCCGCCATCCCCGAGGAGGTGGCGGCCACCCTTTCCGATTCGGCCACCGGCCTTCCGGCGCCGCCGTTGCGCATGGTGGGCCGCGAGACCACCGTGCCGCTGATCCATGCTGAGCTGCTGCGCAAGCGGTTCGTGACCGTCGTCGCGACCGGCGGGATGGGCAAGACGACGGTCGCCGCCGCAGTGGCTCACGCCATGCTTCCCGGCTTCGAGGGTGCCGTCCGCTTCGTCGACCTCGCAGCGGTGAGCGACGACACTTATGTGGCCGGCATGCTCGCGGCGACGCTGGGCCTGGCCCACTCCGATGCCACCTCGGGCATCGTCAACTTCCTGCGCGACAAGCGCATGCTGATCGTCCTGGACAGCTGCGAGCACGTCATCGGCGCAGTGGCCGAACTGGCGGAGCGCATCTTCAGGGAGGCGCCCGAGGTCCACATTCTCGCCACCAGCCGCGAGGCTTTGCGCGTGGTAGGCGAGCAGGTTCATCAACTGCTGCCTCTCGATTGCCCGCCCGATCACGATGCGCTCACGGCCGAGGAGGCCATGGCCTCCGGCGCGGTGCAACTGTTCGTCGATCGTGCCGCGGCGGGTGCCAACCGGTTCGAGCTCAGTGACGCCGACGCGCCGACGGTAGCCAGGATCTGCCGCGAGCTCGACGGCATTGCGCTCGCCGTCGAGCTGGCTGCGGGGCGGCTCGATGCGTACGGCGTCGAGGGCATCGCAGCCTTGCTGAACAAGCGCATCACCGTGCTGTGGCATGGCCGCCGCACCGCGGTACCGCGGCACCAGACGATGAGCGCTGCGCTGGACTGGAGCTACAACCTCTTGCCGGACGTCGAGCGTGCCGTGCTGCGCCGGCTTTCCGTGTTCGTCGGCCCCTTCCCCCTCGAGGCTGCCCGGTTCGTGGCCGGCCTGGGCGAGACGAGTGACGCGCAGGTCGTCGAAGCGGTCGCGAGCCTGGTTGCCAAGTCGTTGCTGGCGGGCGAATCCGGCGGCAAGGCGATGCGCTACAGGATGCTGGACAGCACGCGGGTCTACACGCTGAGGAAGCTGGTCGAGTGCGGCGAGTCACTGGCCGTCGCTTCACGCCACGCTTCACACTACTGCGGCGTGCTCGAGCGCACGCCCCTGCCCGCCTCCGGTGCCGACAGGTTGGCCCAACAGGCGGAGATCCTCGGCAACATTCGGGCCGCTCTGGACTGGAGCCTCGCCGACGGCGGCGACGTGCAGGCCGGCACGGCGCTGGCAGCGGCCGCCGCACCGCTGCTGCTGGAGATCTCGCTGCTGAGCGAATGCCGCGCCTGGATGGAGAAAGCGCTTGCGGGCTTGGTCGACGACATGCGCGGAACCCGGCGAGAGATGGAGCTGCAGGCGTCGCTCGGCCAATCGCTCATGTTCACCGGCAGCAATGGCGAGGCGGCCACGCGCGCGTTCTCACGCAGCCTGGAGATCGCCGAGGCCCTGGACGATCTTCCGTTCCGGTTCAGGCTGCTCGGGGGGCTCGGCGCCTTGCAGGGCCGCATGGGGGACTTTAGGGGCTCGCTGGCGCTGGCCCGCCAAGCCGAATCGGTCGCCCAGCAGATGGGGGACCCGGTGGCGCAGGCAATGGCAGACGCCATGTTGGGCGTGGCGCTGGACCTGAACGGCGACATCGCCGAGGCCGAGAAGCGTTGCGAGACGGCCCTTCGGGAGATCGCCGCGGCGCAGCGCATGCGCGAAACGCGCCCCGGCTTCAGTCACCGCATATATGCCCTCTGCGGGAAGGCGCGCTACCACTGGCTACGAGGCGAATGCGACCACGCGGCGGCAGTGGCCGGGTACGCCATCGAGCAGGCCGAAACGCTGAAGCTGCCGGTTTCGCTGTGCATTGCCATGATCTGGGGAGGCTCCGTGTTCCTGTGGCGCGGCGACTGGCCACGGGTGGAAGAACTCCTCGATCGACTGCACGCCCTCGCCACGAAGCACTCTCTGGCACCTTATGTGGCGGTTGCCATCGGAATGAAGGGCGAGGTGCAGGTCAAGCGCGGGCGGCCCGACTTGGGCGTGAAACTGCTGCAGGACAGCCTGCCGGCCGTGCACGCCACCCACTATGAAATGCGCACAGGATCGTTCATGCATGCGTTGGCCGAAGGGCTGAACCACCTTCAGCAACATGCCCAGGCCCTGGCGACCATCGAAGAAGGGATCGCGCTGGCCGAACAGCAGGGCGGCTATCTCCACATGCCTGAGATGCTGCGCGTGAAGGGAGAGATCCTGGCCAGCATGCCGGGCGGCGATGTGCAACCGGCCGAGCGCTGCTTTCACGACGCGATTCAATGGTCACAGCGCCAGTCGGCGTTGTCGTGGGAACTTCGGGCGGCGAACGGCCTCGCGCGCCACTGGTTGAAGCAGGGCGGCGTCGATTCGGCAAGGCGTCTGCTCGCACCGATCTATGGCAGGTTCAGCGAAGGCCTTGACACGAGCGATCTCGTCACCGCGAGGGAGCTTTTAGCGAGTTCAGCAATCGCGCGGCCGCTTTGAGATCGGCCGTGTCAAGGCCTTCGGTGAAACACCGATAGACGCCCGCGAGGACCTCATGGGCTTCCTCGGGGCGCCCCTGGTCGATGCGAAGCCGCGCGAGCGATGTGGCCGTTCGCAACTCCCAGGCCGATGCGTGCTGGCGGCGGGCGCACTCCAGGGAACGCATCAGGCAATCCTCGGCTGCCTGCGGCTCGCCATGGCTAGGCATCAGGAGAAGAGCGGCCGCCTGAAGCCGTAGCAACTCCGGCAACTCGAGCGCCTCCTCCCCAACCGGCGTATCCGCAATCGCATCGGCGATCACCGCGAGCGCCTCGCCTGGCAGCCCGTTCGCGATGAATCCATCGGCGAGCGCGCAGGCCACTCGCTTGAGGAGAATCCAGTTCCGTTCCGCCTTCATGGCCTTCAAGGCGTCCAGCAACATCGCCGTGCCCCGGTCGATCTCGCCGCGATGGACTAGCAGTTCGCCCTGCATGGCCAGCCCTGTTGCGTGGAACGTCAGCAGCGCCTTCCAGTTCGCATGCTGCATCGCCTTCGTCAGGGCGGCCTCCGCCTCGCTCCAATGGCCGCACCAGAGGAACACCGGCGTGGTGTAGAGCAGGGAGAAGCAGACGTCGACCGACGTACCGGAAGCGGCCGCTTCGCTGATGGCTTCCCTTGCGACCGCGGCGGCGCGATCCGCGTGGCCGGTGAGCCACAGGACACGGGCATGCGGCACCAGCGCTCGTACGCGGTAGTCGAGACCGAACAGGTGCGCGTTGCGGGGCCCGGGACGCCCGAATCCTTTCTGGAACTCTTGCTCGGCGGCCCCTTGATTTCCAAGGAAATGCTGGGACGACCCGCGTGCCCAGTCGGCGACGACCACGTAGGCCATGTCCGCCGAGGCCCGTGCCGCAACGGTCAACCCCTCGGCCACGGCGAGCGAGCCACGGAAGTCTCCCGCACGAATGAGAAGAATGTGCATCCCGACCATCAGCCGCAGCCGATGCGAGGACTCGCCGAGCTGCTGCGCTAGCTCCAGTGCACGCGTGACGGCGGCGCGTATGTCGGCGCCGGCTCCTCCGGTCCACATCGCCGACATCGCGAGCGTCTCCCGCAGAAGCATCTCCTTTCTCGTCCCGCGGTCGGAATCGCCCAACGACGACAGCGCCTTTGCGCTCCACTTGTGGCACTCGGTGAACAAGAGGAGCTGCAGCAGCAGGGGAGCGGCAGCTGCTGCCAGGTCGACCCCCATGGTCGTGTGGCGGGAATCCGCTCGACCATCGGCGAAGCACCAGTCGAGCGCCGCCCGAACGTTGCCCAGGTGTTCGCCGAGAGCGAGCGCGCGCGGGTCCCGGTGAGGATCGATGCCCCCGCCGGAAGCGGAGCCCAAGAGCCGCGAAAAGTACTTGGCGCGGACCTCGCCGATGGCGCTCAACTCGCCGCTTGCTTCCAGTTTTCCGAATGCATAGGCCCGCGTCGTTTCGAGCAACCGGTAGCGCACGGCGCCATCGGCCGCCGTCGCCGCGGAAACGAGCGACTTCGCGACAAGGTCACCGACATGGATGACGACCTGGTCGTCGTCGACGCCCGTGCCATGCGCGACCGCCCGGGCGGCCTCGAGGGCAAACGTGCCGACGAACACAGCCAGCCTACGCAGCACGGCCTGCTCGCCTCCGGAGAGGAGCGCATGGCTCCAGTCGAGGGTGGCGTGGAGTGTCTGTTGTCGAGGCAATGCGGTGCGCCTTCCGCCCCAATCCAGGCCGAAACGGTTGTCCAGCAGGTTCGCAATGCCATCGATGCCGTAAGCGCCGAGCCGGCCTGCTGCGAACTCGATGGCGAGCGCGATGCCATCAAGCCTGTTGCAGATGGTGGCCACCACCGGCGCGTTCTCGTCGCTCAGCTCGAAGCCGCTTCCGCCGGCGGCCGCGCACGCCATGAAGAGCTGGATGGCCGGAAACCCTTGCGCGTCGCTGGCACGCAGGCCGAAGCCGGACGGCGGACACTCGAGGGGGGGCAACAGGTAGGCGAACTCACCATCTGCCCGCAAGGCCTCGCGACTGGTCGCCAGGATGCGCACCTGGGGTGCGTCGTGGAACACTTGCTCGGCGAGGGCTGCCGAAGCCGCGATGACATGCTCGCAATTGTCGAGGACGAGAAGTATCCTCGCGTCCCGGAGGAACTCCCTCAACCCCGGCAGCGCGTCCTCGGTCTGGATGGTGATGCCGAGGGTCGACGCGACGGTGGAAGCGACGTGCGCCGGGTCCGAGAGGGCGCCCAGGTTGACGAAGCACACCGCGTTAGGAAACTCTTGAAGCATGGCGTGCGCAACGGCCACGGCCAGCGTCGTCTTGCCCACGCCCCCGGGCCCGACGATCGTCACGAAGCGATGCGCCATCAGGTCCGCTGCAATCGCACGCGCCGCGTCGTCGCGTCCGATCATCCGCCCGGGCGCCGGCGGCAACGGCAGCGTTCTCGAGATGTCGCTCTTCGGCGATGACCTCGTCGAATCCGCAGGGGCTGCGTTGTCGTGGCTGACCGGCGCCACGAAGCAGTAGCCGCGGCCCCGGACGGTTTCAATGTAAAGGGTAGTCCCTTCGCCATCGCCCAGCGCTTTGCGCAAACTGGTGATGTACATCCTGAGGCTGCCCGAGTCCACGACCAGGCCGCGCCATACGCGCGAGGTCAGCTCCTCATGCCCGACGATCTCGCCGGCACGCTCGACGAGCACGATCAGAAGGTCGAGTGCCCGGTTGCTCAATGGAAGCGCGATGCCATCCCTCTCGACCTTGCGCTCGGCTGGGAACAGACGAAACGGGCCGAATGAGGTGCTGGCGCCGTGTGCGGGCGAAGTATCGATCGCTTTCTCCGGGAGAACGTTTGACCTATTGTGTTTGACTCATTGTAGATGCGCGCTCGATTGGTTCCGTCCGATCAACATGCCGGTGAGCGGTTTCCATCTAGCGGACCGGCGTCGGCACTTCTACCATCGCCAGAACTTGGAGATGAATATGAAGATCCTTTTGCCTGTTGACGGAAGCGACTACACCAAACGCATGCTGAGCTACATCGCGGCGCACGACGAGTTGCTGGGGCCCAGCCATGAGTACGTGTTCTTCACTGCTATCACGCCGGTTCCGCCGCATGCCGCGCACTTCCTGAACCGGCAGACGCTCGAGCTCTACTACCGCGAGCAGGCAGAAGAAGTGTTTCGGCCGGTGAAGCGGTACGCCGACCAGCATCACTGGGACTTTCGCGTGTCGCATGCGGCAGGCCATCCGGCCGAAGCGATCGCGGCGTTCGCGGACGTCGAGAAACCCGATCTGATCGTGATGGGCACGCATGGGCACTCGGCGCTCGGCAACGTGATTCTCGGATCGGCGGGCAATGGTGTGCTGGCGCGCTGCAGCGGGCCGGTGCTGCTGGTTCGCTGAGCGGCTCGCCTGCTCTGATCGACGCTTCGAACGGGACAATCAACAGCATCCCCGTGGCAAGTGCGACACCGACAAGGGACTTGCACAGGGGACAGCTCCTCGAGGGCTCAGCTCCTGCTTCGCCTCAACCCAGTGTGGAAAAACATCAATGCGCCGATCCTGGTCGATGAGGTAAGCCGCCGGCGTGGAGATCACCCACTGACGCCGCCCATCGAGGACGGGCATGCCGCGCCCCGTGGACGCGTGGAGATCGGCGCCCTGCCTGCTCCAGCGGAATCGCGATGCCGAATGCGCACGCTGCACGCATGTTCGATCACCCAGGCTGCGTGGCACGTCCGCCAGGTCCGGCAGAGTGACGTTGGGTGCCTTGTCGCCCGGCGCCATGCCTTCGCCTTCGCGGCATTCGACAGTGCAGACGACCTTGGCCGATGGGTGCTGGCGTGCCGTCTCGGCGACCTCGTGCCCGGCAGGGGGTTCTCAGACAGCTCAAAAAAAATGGCCGCGAAGATCGGGGCCGTTTGTTTGGGTATCCTCCCGCTTCGCCGATGGCCGGCCGGCCCTGATCCACATGATCGACGACCTGCCCGATGAACTGGTCGTCACCAGGTCCGCGACGGGCAAGGTCATCGCGGTGCGGGAATCGGTGCAGTCCGGATTCCTGCTGGACGGCTGCTTCTACGACCGGGAAGAGGCCGCCGAGTATCTGCGAACGGTCTCGCCAATCCCGGTGTGACATCGCGACGCGCCTCGGAAGCTCCCTGAAGCAGGCCTCTTTCGGCCTGCTTCCCAGACAAGCGGTCAGTACGCCCAGTCGGCCGGCACCCAACGAAAGGCGTCGCCGGCGACCGCCACCCGGCCGACGGATGGGAACGGCAGGTGGGTGGCCACCAGCAGCTCGCGCTTCGCCGCCAGCTCCCGCAAGAGACGCACCCGGACGCGGATCGCCTCCTCGGGGTCGTGGTCGAAAGCGTTGTGCCATTCGGGGTGGTCGAAATGGTCCGGAAACACGGCATCGCCAAGGAACGTCAGCCGATCGCCGCCGGACTCGAAGCGGACCACGCTGTGTCCGGGGGTGTGGCCGCCCGTGCGAATGGCGACCACTCCCGGCGCCACCTCGTACTCGGTCTCGAACGGCCGCAGCCGACTGCGGTACTCTTCCAGGAACCGCTTGGCGGCCGACCGAAGCACGTCCGGCATCCCGCCAAATGTGTTGCGGGAGAAATCGGGCGATGCCCAGAACTCGACATCGGCTGCCGCCACGTGGATCGGCACGTCAGGACGCAGCCGGCCTTTCAGCGCGTCGGCGAGCAGCCCACCGACGTGGTCCACGTGCAAGTGCGTAAGCACCACATCGGTCACGGATGCGAGATCGATGCCAGCGGCCTCCAGTCGCGGGACGAGAAGCCCCCCGGCCCGCGGGAGGTCCGGGTACTCCTCCCCCATCCCGGCGTCGATGAGTACGGTCCGGCCGCCGCTGCGCACCACGACCACGTTCAGCGGCCACTTGTACACGTCCGGCGGCTGGAGCCTGTCGTCCAGCCAGGCGGCCAAGTCGGCCGGGTCGGCATTGGTGGCCAGCGTCGCGGCTGGCAGCGGAAACACCCCATCGCTGATCATCAGCACGTCAATCTCGCCGACCCGCAGCGCGTAACGGGACGGAACCAGCTCGTCGGATCCCTGGCTACCGGGGCGCAAGGTGTTAAATGCGGAAAACATAGTGAAATCTCCTATAGACGGCCCGATTGCCCGGGCCAAACCAGTCGGGCGGCTGGCAGCAAGTCTCCGTCCGACACCCGGGGGTGTCGGGCACGGATCACGGCAGAAAGCCGTATGGCCTCCATCTTCAGAGAGGAAGGGCATGAGCGGTAGGTCTGCAAGCGGGCGCACAGTGTTTCCTGATACGCACCAAACGGCACAAGGAAGAAGGTGTTCTTCACCAGCACGACCAGGAACCCTGCACGCTTTGTCTTGCTGGCGTTGCGTCCGATGGTGTGGATTGCGGCGGACCCGATGGGTCGATAAAGTCGGCGCCTCGGCAGAGCGATCCCTCTGGGCGAGCCCCGGCTCACCCTTCCGGGAGATGCTGCGATTAGAGCCTTGGCCCGAACATGGAAACTTCATCAACAGGAGCATTCCATGGCCCGCATTCTGGTTCTTTACTACTCGGTGTTGAATTCCGCTGAAGTCTGACCCGAGTTTTCCATCGAATTTTGACCCATACTCTTTGTGAGCAGAAGGTGCTCACGGTGTGGATAAGTTCTTGGTTTTCTCCTTTTTGGGTTGAGTCTTTGCAGAGCTGTTTTTGAACCGATAACTGTCGTTTCCTGCTTCAAGGATATGGCATCTGTGGGTGAGTCGATCCAGAAGAGCCGTCGTCATTTTTGCATCACCAAAGACACTGGACTGTGTGAATCTGCCTCAAAGTGCGCCGCTGTTTCCGCGATTTTGTTGCCTCGATTCCCAGCCAGGTGGCCAGCT
>CAZSNV010000041.1:0-24498 GCA_964608035.1 uncultured Gemmatimonadaceae bacterium
TAGAGCACGGCACTCATAATGCCGGGGTCGCGGGTTCGAGTCCCGCCCCTGCTATTTTGCGGCCGCCGGAGGGACCGGCGGCTCCCGGCTTTCTGGCACCCGCTGTGCGGGGGGAGGCGGCCTTTGGAACGATGGCTGAGGATAGGACTGCTACTGATCGGCGCATCAGGGTGCCGGGCGGCGCAGGCGCGAGTGCCGGCGGTAGATCAATCAACGCAAGGGAGCGCGGACAGTGTCCTTGTTGCCGCGGCAGGTGACATTGTGTGCGGGACCCAGACCCCGCCACTAATTCCCTGCTGGCACGCACGCACTGCTGCCGTGCTGAAGGAGCTTCAGCCGAAGGCGCTGCTGCTCCTGGGCGACGTGCAGTACGAATCCGGCTCAATCGAAGACTTCCAGGCGTTTTTCGATCCGGTGTTTGCCGAGTTCAAGTCGATCTCATATCCCACTCCCGGTAACCATGAGTACTTCACGCCGGGGGCCGCAGGGTATTTCGATTACTTCAACGGGGCCGGTGCGGATAGCGGCCGCGCCGGATCGCGGCGACGTGGTTATTACAGCTTCGAGCTCGGCGCCTGGCACATCGTCGCGCTGAACAGCAACTGCCCGGAGATCGGCGGATGCGGGGCGCGCTCTCCTCAGGCGACGTGGTTGCGCGCCGATCTCGCCGCGCATCGGGCAAAGTGCACGCTGGCGTTCATGCATTCGGCGCGCTTCAGTTCGGGAGAACACGGAAACGACGACCTGTTGCGCGACCTGTGGCAGGTGATGCACGAAGCGGGCGTCGACGTCGTGCTCTCAGCCCATGACCACACGTATGAGCGGTTTTCCCCTCAAGACGCCATCGGACGATCCGATGACCGGCGTGGAATCCGCGCCTTCGTCGTGGGGACGGGCGGGAAAGGACTCGGACGGTTTCTTCGGGGCCGTCCGAACAGCGAGATCCGCGACAACTCGTCCATTGGCGTGTTGACGCTCACGCTGCGACCTGAGAACTACTCGTGGCGCTTTGTTGCTGTGCCAGGGCTGCCCCTCGACGATTCCGGCGACGGTTCCTGCCACGACTGAATCGTGTAGACGGAAGGTGATGTGGCGTCGGCATATGCGCCCTGCTAAATCACTACAAGGGTTAGCTCCGGTCGACCGGCGATTCCAATTGCTCCGGCCGGGGGCCGGGTTACCCTCCAGAAGATCGCCGCCCCTAACGCAGATGCGGCCGCAGCCGGTTTCTGAGGCGGCACTTCCCCAGCGAACGATGCCTGAGTAAAAATCACCCGTGGCTTGATGAGACCGGTCCCAGGATCGCAGTCCGGTAACCAGGAACCCAGGGCATTGCGCATGACACGGAAGCAGACGGTGGCAGCTCGGCCGGCACCTGCAGTCAGCAAGAGGTCAACGCCGGGATTCGCCGAGACCCCACGCGGCGCGGCGGACAGAATGTTCCGGGCAGCGATGGAGTGCATGCGACAACGTGAGCGGTATGCAAGATTGGTTGGCTCGGGCGCGCATGATCTCGAGCAATTGGCGGCCCTTCGCGTCGCCGTGGTGTGCGACGAGATCCTCGACGAGGCAGTGTCGGCTTACGAAAAACACGCACGTGAGGCGTCGACCGGTGACGACGAATGGCGCCGGCAGGCGAATGGCCTGTGGCATGCCTCACGCGAATACCGTCGCCGCCCCGCATCGAATAGCGCCGGACCGGGGTCGCAGGGGAAAGGCGGCACACTGCAGAAACTGGCGATGGAATACGACCTCGAGGCATCAGCGCTTCTCGCGCTCAAGCTCGCCCTGGGCAGCTTCCGCCAGATCTGCCCCGATTGCGAACTGGAAAGCCGTCCCCAGACCTTCGTTGCCTGATCGTTTCGCGCAAGGCTGATTGAAGAAACCGCGGCACTGAAAGGTGCCGCGGTTCGTTTTCAAGAGCTCGATGACTTAACGAGTTCCTCAGACTGGCGTCGATTCGCATCAGTATTTGACGGCTCGGGCCTTTACCGGTGCCTTTGGTACTGAATTGCCAGCGGTAAGGCGTTGCGTTCCGTACGTACCAGTGGGGATTATCGCAGGGGGCGCCGACTGGCGCGCGGCCTGAAATCCGAAGAATCGGGGAGCGGCGGTTGGAAGCCTTGTTCGAGCTTCTGTTCAAATATCGACCCGTTGTTTTCGAGCGCGGATCGCTCGGTTTCGACTGGCCGGTTCCATGGACGGCATTGGTTCCGCTGGCGTTCCTTGCGGCGATCGCGGGCGCCTGGTTCTACCGGCAATCACAGGCGGGACTGACTCCGCGCGACCGGTGGGTTCTTGGCGCCTTTCGTGTGGCCGCCATCGCCCTGGTTGCGACCTGCCTGGCGCGTCCGGTGCTGGCTGTCTCCCGCGCGATCGAGCAACGAAACGTCGTGGGCGTCATGGTTGATGATTCGCGCAGCATGCGCATAGCGGATCATGGAAGCGCGGCACGCGGTGACTATGCCCACCAGGTGTTCGGAGGCCCCGACAGCGCGCTCTTCAAGGCACTCGCCGAGAAGTTCCAGCTCAGGTTCTTCAGGACCTCGGGAGCCGGTGGACGATCTGAAGTGCTCGGAGACACACCGCTCAACGGATCGCGCACCCACCTCGCCACGGCCCTCCTGCGCGCGGAGGAGGAGCTGGCCGGAGCGCCGGTCGCGGGCATGGTGGTCATCTCCGACGGAGCGGACAATAGCGCCACGGCGCCTGGCGCCACGCCCATGCTGGAGCAACTGCTCGCTCTGCGTGCGCGGCAGATTCCCGTCTACACCATTGGAGTTGGATCGGAGCGATTCGCGCGTGACATCGAAGTTTCGCGCGTCGAGGTGCCCGGCTCAGTGCTGCGCGAGGCATCGATCCTCGTTGAAGTGGTGATTGCGCAACGCGGCTACGCCGGCAAGAAGGTGCCCGTGGTCGTAGAGGATTCGGGGCGGATCATCGGATCGCGGGAGGTCACACTCCCGAGGGATGGCGACGCGTCAATCGTTCGCATCCGCGTGCCCGCCAGTGAGCGTGGCGCGCGCCTGCTTCGCGTGCACGTGCCCATCCAGGGCGATGAGATGGTGAAGGAGAACAACGAGCGTGCGGCGGTGGTCGTGGTGAGCGATCGTCGTGAGAAGATCCTCTACCTGGAAGGAGAGCCTCGCTTCGAGCTGAAGTACATCCGGCGCGCCGTCGAAGAGGATCAGAACCTCCAGGTCGTGACGCTGTTGCGATCGGCGAAGGACAAGTTCCTGCGCTTGAGCGTCGACGACAGCGTCGAACTCTCAACGGGATTCCCGAAGACGCGCGAGGAATTGTTCGCCTATCGCGGCGTTCTCCTGGGCAGCGTCGAGGCCAGCTTCTTCACGGTGGACCAGTTGCGCATGCTTGCCGACTTCGTCGGCGTGCGGGGCGGGGGCTTGCTGGTGCTCGGCGGCCGCCGGGCGCTCGCCGAGGGAGGATACGCGGGCACGGCGCTCGCCGACGCGCTCCCGGTCGAACTCGGGCCGCCGGCGGGCTCCGATTCAGGCGCGACGGAAATCAAGGTGAGCCCAACGGCCGCGGGCGTGCTGCACCCGGCCACCCAGCTCGCGCCTAACGATTCGGCGACTGCCACGCTTTGGCGGCAGATGCCGCCACTGACCACGGTCAACGAAGTGGGCCGCCCCAAGCCGGGAGCGACGGTCCTGCTTGAAGGCAACGCGGAAGGTGAGCGGCGCGCCCGGCCCACGCTGACGTTCCAGCGATATGGTCGGGGCAAGGCCATCGTGTTTGCCGTCCAGGATTCCTGGCTCTGGCAGATGCATCAGCTGGTTCCGGTGGAGGATCAGCGCCACGAGACGTTCTGGCGCCAGCTCCTGCGCTGGCAGGTGAGTGACGTCCCCAGTCGGGTGGACGTGGTAGCCACAGGGGAAGGCGCCGTTAATGAAGGGATCCCGCTGCGGGTCCTGGTGTCGGACAGCGCCTATGCGCGATCCAACGGCGCCTCAGTGGGTGCGGAGATTGTGGCGCCGGGCGGAGAGCGGACCCAGCTCCCGTTCGAGTGGGCCACGGATCGCGACGGGGAATACACGGCGATGATGGTGCCCGGAGCGAACGGCGTACACACGGTCAACGTCACCGCGGTCGTGGGCAAGGACACAATCCGCTCGACGGCGGGGTATGTGCGTGTTGCCGATCCCACCGCCGAATTCTTCGGCGCCGAGATGCGGCCGGCGGTGTTGCGGCAGTTCGCAGACGAGACCGGGGGCAAGTTCTACCGTCCGCCCGAGGCGGCACGACTGGCCGAGGACATCGTGTACACCACGAGCGGCGCCACCGAAGTGCAGCGGCTCGATTTGTGGGACATGCCGGTCCTCTTCTTGCTGCTTCTGGGGCTGCTGGGTGCGGAGTGGTTGTACCGCCGGCGCCGGGGGTTGGCGTGAAAATGCACGGGGCTGCGTTGCGGGGATGCCGGGTTTTCGGGGTGGTGGGCCTAACGTTGTTGTTGGGGGGGGGGCGAACGTCGCAGGGCCAAACAGCGCAGGGCCCGAAGAGCGCGGGGCCCGAACAGCGCAGGGCCCAAACAGCGCAGGGCCCAAACAGCGCAGGGCCCGAACAGCGCAGGACTCCTGGTTCGGGGGACGACCAGGGAGGCGAGCCTCGCAACATTCCGCGCACGCACCTTCTTATCGTAACCGGCGCCAGCGGTGAGCCGCGGTTTGCGACGCAGTTTCACGCCCTCGCCATGAGCATGCGAGCGGTCGCGACCAGCAAGTTCGGCATCGCCGACTCTCTGGTCACGTATCTCGCCGAGCAGACCGCGCCGGACCCGCGCGCCATCAACGGGCGCTCCACGCGTGAAGGCATTTCGCAGGCAATCGACCGCATCGCGGCACGCGCGTCTGCCGGCGACGCGGTCTTCATTCTGCTCATTGGACACGGTTCGTCCGATGGCGAGCAGTCCCGGTTCAACGTGCCGGGCGTGGACATGGCCGACACCGACTTCAAGACACAGCTCAATAAGCTTTCGGGCCAGGTCGTCGCGTTCGTCAATGCGGCCAGTGCCAGCGGAGATTTCGTTAAGAGCCTCTCCGGCAAGAATCGCGTGATCGTCTCCGCGACCAAGTCCGGGTTCGAGCGCAATGAGACTTTGTTCGCGGGGCACTTTGTCAGCGCGTATGTCAGGGATGGCGCTGACGCGGACAAGGACGGCCGCGTCTCGCTCCTCGAGGCGTTCGCGTACGCCAAGCGCGAGGTGCAGCGCGAGTACGAAGGCACCAACCGGCTGCAGACCGAGCACGCCATGCTCGACGACGATGGGGATGGTGCCGGCCGCGGCGATCCCGGGGCGCGCGGACCTGATGGCACGGTGGCCAATCGCTTCTTCCTGCAGCCAACCGTCGGACTCAGTGCCGCAGCGGCATCGGATCCTCGCGTTGCCGAGATGCTGGCGACGCAATCGCGGCTGACGGCGCAGCTCGATACGCTGCGATTGGCGAAGGGTGTCATGCCCGAGGCCGATTACGATAAGAGACTCGAAGATCTGCTGACGAAGATCTCCGAGAACGCGAGCGCCCTTCGCGCGCTGGGAGTTCGCAAACCGTGAACCGTCGCGTGCTGACTGCACTCAGTCTTTCCGTCGCGGCCGTCCTTGCCGCGCCGGTGGCGTGCGCGCAGGAGCCAGGCGCGCGGAGCGTCACCACGGCGATTGAAGCGCTACGGTACGGTCAGTACGACGATGCGATTCGCATGGCGCGCGCCGATGCCACGCGCGAGCCGGCGAATTCGCAACCGATTCGCGTCCAGGCGGACGCGTTCCGCGCCACCGGGCGGTACGCCGAGGCCGAAGACGCGCTGCTGGCGTTTACTCGCGGCCATCCGAACGATGCGTCGCTCTCGAACCGACTGGGCGAAGTACAGCGTGAACGCGGCAAGCTCGCGGACGCGGAAGCTTCGTTTACGCGCGCCATCGCATCGTCGGCGCCTGACTCGCTGATGGCGCAGGTCAATCTCGCCGTCCTGCAATTCGAACGCGGCGACATCGACGTGGCGATGAAGGCGTTCGACCGCTTCATCGACGTATACAACAACCGGCGTGGACGGCTCACGGCCACCGAGCTCGAGGCGATCGGCATCGCCTGCCGGTACCTGGGTCGCGACAATCCGCAGTTGTACAAGGATGCGATGCGTGCCTTCGACGAGGCCATCGCCGCCGATTCCTCGGACCTTGACCGCCGCGTCAGGTTGGCGGAGCTCTTCCTCGAGAAGTACAACGCCACCGAGGCGCTGACGACGCTGACCGAAGTGCTGGCCGTCAACCCGAGGCATGCCCGCGCGAACCTGGCCATGGCGCAAGTCCGGTTGTTCGATGAACTGGGAGACCCGTCGCCGTTCGTGCAGAAGAGCCTCGAGGTCAATCCAGCGCTGCCGGAAGCCCGCGCCCTGACCGCCATTCTATTGATCGACCTCGAACGCTACGCCGAAGCGGCCGCTGAGGCGCGCAAAGGACTCAGCGCGGATTCCACTGCGCCGGCAGCGCTCATCGCTGTGGCGGCGGCGCAGTATCTCCAGCACGACAGCGCGGGGTTCCGCGCGACGATGGCGACGATTCACGCCAGGCAACCCAGGGCGGCCGACGCCGAGGCGGCGCTGGCGAATATCGCCGCGCGCAGCCGGCTCTATGGCGAAGCGGTCCGGTTCGCGCAGCTCGCCGCCGATCGCGACCCCAAGTCGGCGCGCGCATTGTCCTACCTCGGCATCAACGCGCTGCGCACCGGGGAAATCGCGCGCGGACGCACGGCGCTCGACCAGTCGTTCAAGCTCGATCCTTTCGATCCGTGGTCGAAGAACACGCTCGACCTGCTCGACACTTTCAAGGACTACGTCGAGGTTCGAACGGCGCGGTTCATCGTCATGATCGAGCGCAAGGACGCCGATCTCCTCGAGCCGTACGTCGAGGCGCTGGCCGAACAGGCGTACGACTCGCTGGCGGCCCGTTATGGTCACCGGCCAGAGCCGCCGATCCGGATCGAGATCTACCGGTCGCACGAGGACTTCTCGGTGCGCACGGTTGGCCTCAGCGGCTTGGGGGCGCTCGGCGTGAGCTTCGGGCGCGTCGTGGCGATGGATTCGCCGGCGGCCAGGCGGGTCGGTGAGTTTAATTGGGGCAGCACCCTGTGGCACGAGCTGGGTCACGTCTTCACGTTAGGCGCGACGGCCGGCCGCGTGCCGCGCTGGCTGTCCGAGGGGCTGTCGGTCTATGAAGAGCGACGGGCGCGGCCCTCGTGGGGTGAAGACCCCTCGCCGCTGTTCTTCGCGACGTATGCGGCCGGCCAGCTCCCCAAGGTGAGCCGCCTCAACGACGGGTTCATGCGGCCGGCATTTCCGATGCAGGTTCCCCTCTCGTATTACCTGGCGTCGATGGTGGGCGAGATGATCGAGCAGGAGCGCGGGATCGGCGCCATTCGCGACATGCTCGACGGCTATCGGCGCGGCCTGACGACCGAGCGTGTCTTCCGCGACGTGCTGAAGGTGGAGCCTGCGGCCTTCGACGAGTCCTTCGACAAGTGGTTGCGGAAAAGGTTTTCCAGGCATTTCGAGGTCGTTCGCCCCGCGATGCCGGTGACGTTGGGCGGACGCCGCCAGCCGGGCGGAGACGCCATCCCGATCACGGGACCGTTCCTCGAGTCGCTCGATCGCGGACGCGTGCTGCTCAGCGAAGGGAAGGTCGATGAGGCGATCGAGGAACTGAAGAAGGCGAAGGAGATGTTCCCGGAATACGCGCAATCCGACGGGCCATATGCGCTGCTCGCGCAGGCCTATCAGATGAAGAACGACAAGCGCGCCGCGGCGTCGGAGTTGCAGGCCATGACGGCGATCAATGAGCAAGCATTCGCAGAGAATCTGGCAGCGGCGACCGCCCTGCTCGAACTTGGGGACAAGTCGGGCGCGTTTGCGGCACTCGATCGTGCCGTATGGATCAATCCGTTCGATCGGGACGCCCATACGAGGCTCGCCGACCTGGCGGCACAGATGTCCGAACGAAGGGTCGCCATTCGGGAGCGACGGGCATTACTGGCGCTCGATCCGTCGGATCGTGTCGAAGCGCTGTACCAGTTGGCGCTGGCGTATACTGACGCCGGCGATCTCGCTTCGGCTCGGCGCGAGGTACTGCGGGCGCTGGAGCAGGCGCCAAATTACAGCAAGGCGCAGGACCTTCTGCTGCGTATCCGGTCTACCCGACCCCCGGAAAACGAGTGATGCATCGTCCACTGCTCTTTCTTGCCATCGGAACCGCCGGTGCACTCGCGCCGTTGGCGATGCTCGATCCGTCCGCGGACCGCTACTGCTATCAGCAGTGGGATGACAATTCCGTCATCGACAATGCGCCCTACGATGGTCGGTTCACGTTCTTCCGGGTGCGGTTCGAGCCGAGTGGTGGCGGTGGCGGTGGGGGTCGCTTCGGTCGTGGCCGTGGCAACGACAAGAAGTGGGATCACGACACGCCGCGGGCCGAACGTCACTTCATGAAGATCCTCGAAGAAATCACGATGTTGCGGCCGAAGATGGACTGTCACGTGATCTACGCGTTCGGTGAGCCTGAGAGCTTCAAGTACCCGGTTGCGTACGTGTCCGAGCCCGGCTTCTGGACCATGGACGAAACGGAGCTCAAGGGGATCCGCGATTACGTCGCCAAGGGCGGCTTCATCATCTTCGACGACTTCCAGGGGTCGCACTGGTACAACTTCGAGGAGCGGTGGCGCGAGGCTTTCCCCGATCTGCAGCTGCAGCCGATTCCCAAGACGAATCCGTTGTTCGACGCCTTCTACGACATCCGTGCTACGGAATTGCCCCTCACCAACGGGCAGGGCGAATGGTACGGCGCGTACGAGAACAACGACCCCACCAAGCGGTTGGTTGCCGTCGCCAACTACAACGCCGATCTCGGTGAGCTGATGGAGTTTTCCGATGAGGCGTATGTATCGATCGACCTTTCCAACGAGGCGTACAAGATCATGGTGAACTACGTGATCTACGCCATGACACACTGACCTGAGGGAGGCACGTGGCTACAACAGTACAGGACCGGGTGGCGCTGGAAGCGCCTGACGACGTCGCGCTCGCCGACAAGCTGCGCCGAGGGCGTGACCAGATCATGAGCGAGCTGCGAAAGCTCATCATCGGGCAGGACGCGGTGATCGAGCAGGCGCTGACGGCGCTCTACGCCGGCGGCAATTGCCTCATCGTCGGCGTGCCGGGTCTGGCGAAGACGCTGCTCATTCACACCATCGCCCAGGTCCTGGACCTCAAGTTCTCACGCATCCAGTTCACGCCGGACCTGATGCCATCGGACATCACCGGCACGGACATCATTCAGGAAGACGCGAACACGGGTCGCCGGTCGATGACCTTTGTCCCCGGGCCGATCTTCGCCAATATCGTGCTGGCGGACGAGATCAACCGCACGCCGCCCAAGACACAGTCGGCACTGCTCGAGGCGATGCAGGAACATCGCGTCACGGTGCAGGGGCGTACGTACACGCTGGATGAGCCGTTCTTCGTGTTCGCGACGCAGAACCCGATCGAACTCGAAGGGACCTATCCGCTCCCCGAGGCGCAGCTCGACCGGTTCATGTTCCAGGTGAACATGGACTACCTGTCCGAGGACGAGGAGCTGGACGTCGTTCGCACCACGACCTCGATCCTGAACTACAAGTTCCAGCACGCGGTCTCGGGAGCGGACATTGTCGCCTACCAGAAACTCGTCAGGCGGGTTCCAGTCGCCGAGCCTGTGGCACGATACGCCGTCAACCTGGCGCGTGCCTCACGGCCCGTGTCGAGCACCGCACCCGATTTCGTGAAGAAATGGGTGTCGTACGGCGTCTCTGTTCGAGCGGCGCAGTACCTCGTGTTAGGCGGCAAGGCGCGTGCGCTCATGCACGGGCGCTACCATGTGAGCTTCGAGGATATCCGCGCGCTCGCCCATCCGGTGATGCGCCATCGCATCCTGACGAACTTCCATGCGCAGTCGGAGCGGGTGACCACGGACCAGATCACCGAGCAGTTGCTGCAAGCGGTGCCGGTGCCGAAATCGGGGATCTAAATGCAAAATGCAGAATGCAAAATGCAGAATGAACACCGCCGAGTCACGAGTCACTAATCACTAGTCACGAATCACGAGAATGTCCGACGCCGCACGAGGAATTGAACAAGCGAAAACCCAGGAAGGGGTCCCAGGCCGTCGATTCCTGGACCCCAAGGTCCTGGCGCGCATCGACGACCTGGAACTCGTCGCGCGATTCGTCGTCGAGGGGTTCATCTCGGGTCTGCATCGGTCGCCGCACCTCGGCTTCTCCACCGACTTTGCCGAACATCGTCAGTACATGCCGGGTGACGACACCCGGCACTTGGATTGGCGGGTGTATGCGAGAACGGACCGGCTCTACATCAAGAACTACGAGGCCGATACCAACGCGAATTTCATCGCCATCCTCGACGTGTCGGCCTCGATGGGATACGGCACGAGCGGTCTCACGAAGCTGGAATACGCCAAATACCTCGCGGCGTGCCTGGCATACTTCTCGTCCCGGCAGCGCGATCGCGTGGGATTCGTCTCCGTCGATTCCGATATCGTGGACTTCGTGCCCCCATCGGCGAAGCACCTGAACCAGGTGCTCCACGCGATCGATCGCGCCAAGCCGCGCGGTCGGGGCGCGCTGGCGATGCCGTTGCTGAAAGTGTCCGAAAGCCAGCACCGGCGCAGCATGCTGCTGATCCTCTCCGACCTGTATGAGCCCGCGGAAAAGGTGCGAGACGCACTCGGTCCGCTGCGCGACGCCGGGCACGACCTCCTGGTCATGCACCTGCTCGATCCGTCCGAACTGAACTTCACGTTCGACGCGGCAGGAACCTTCGAGGATCTCGAGAGCGGCGAACGGATCCCTGTGGTGCCGGGACGCCTGCGCACCCGATACACCGAGTTGATCCGCGACCATGTCGCCGCGGTCGAAAAACTTCTCGGCGAAGGTCGCATCGACTACCTCATGGTGGACACGTCGAAACCCATCGACGAGGTGCTCTTCCAGTACCTGATGCGCCGCGAGCGCATGCAGTCGGTGCGGTAGACCATGTCATTTCTCGCTCCGCTGTTCGCCGTGGGCCTCGCGGCGCTGGCCATCCCCATCCTCGTGCACCTCGTGCACAAGGAGCGGAAGGAGACCACGCCGTTTCCGTCGCTGATGTTCCTGCGGCGCACGCCGTACCAGCACTCACGGCGCCAGCGCATTCGCGACTGGTTGCTGTTCCTGACACGCGCGATGGTCTTCCTGCTCCTGGTCGCCGCGTTTTCGCGGCCCGTATTCGACCGCCCGCCGGATGCGGCCGCAGCCGTGACCGGAGGCGGGCGCGAACTCGTCGTCCTCCTCGACCGCTCGTTCAGCATGCGGATCGGCGACCGCTGGTCCCGCGCCCAGGCCGCGGCGCGCCTGGCGCTCGACGGGCTTGGTCCGGCGGATCGCGCCACGCTGGTGCTGTTCACCGACCAGGCTCGCGCCATTCGCGAAGAGGGCGGGAGCCGCGCGAGCCTGCGGGCCACGGTCGACAGCGCCTCGCCGGGTGATGCCGCCACTCGTTATGCGCCGGCGTTGCTCCTGGCCCGGCGCACCGTCGCCGAATCGAAGCTCCCGTCGCGCGAGGTGATCGTGATCAGCGATTTCCAGCGCTCGGGATGGGACGTCGGTGAAGACGCCAGACTGCCCTCGGGCACCACCATCACTCCCATAGACGTCGCGTCCGCCGGCGTGCAGGATCGCGCCGTGCGCGCCGTTGAATTGCGCCGGTCCGTGGCCGACGGGCGCGAGCGCATCACCGTGACGGCACGCATCTCGAACGTGGGCACTGCGGCGCGCGGCATCGATGCGACGCTCCAGGTTGCGGGGCGCACCGTCGCGACCAAGCGACTCGACCTGGGCGCGGACGCCGGCGGCGTTGTGACATTCGAGTCGCTGGCGATTCCCGAATCACCACAGCAGGCCGCGATCCGGATCACGCCGGACAATGTGCCCAGTGACGACGTCCTTCACTTCGTGCTCGAACGCGCTCCTGCCATTCCAGTGCTCGTCGTCGAAGGCAACACTCCCGGGATCGATCGCGAGGTTTACCTCCGGCGCGCTTTGGAAATCGGCGACCGCCCGTCGTTTGATGTCACGACACGGCGCGTCTCCCAGCTTTCCGCTGCCGACCTGGCCGGCAAGCGCCTCGTCATCATGAACAACGCACCGTGGCCAATCGGAACCGTCGGCGGACGATTGCAGGAGTTTGTGACCAGCGGCGGTGGTTTGCTCGTGGTTGCCGGCGACGCCGTTTCGGCATCGACCTGGCCGGGTCGGGGGAACGGCCTGCTTCCCGTCGTGCCGGGAGATGTGCGCGATCGCATGGCGGACAAGGGTGCGGTCCTTGGATACATCGATCGGAGCCACCCCGCGCTGTCGCTGTTCGGCGGGGCGCAGAGCGGCGACCTGTCGGCCGCCCGTTTTTATCGATATCGGTCTCTCCAGTCTGACAGCGGGGTCCTGGCGCGATTCGACGACGGTTCGGTTGCCGTCGTTGAACAGCGAACGGGCACGGGACGCACGCTTCTCCTCGCGTCTTCATTTGACGGCTTGTGGAACGACCTGCCCAGGCAGCCGGTCTTCCTCCCCTTCGTCCACCAGCTCGCGCAGTACGCTTCCGGATACCGGGCTGGACGAAGTGTCTACGAGGTAGGCGACGCAGTCGACCTGCAGGGCGTCGGACCGGCAGCCGGCGACAGTACCGGCGCTCGAGGGGCCGCTTACGTCGCCGTGTCCCCGCTGGGTAACCGCCTGCGTATCGGCGGCACCCAGGGCGAGGCGGCCCTGATACCAACAGAAGCGGGGATCTACGAGGTTCGGCCGGCCGGCTCACCCGGTGCCCGACCGCGCCTTGTGGCAGTCAATATTCCGGGCCGGGAACTCGATCTGGCTCGCTTCGATCCAACGCGCCTAACGCATTCGGTTTCAACGGTCGACGAACCGCTGTCAGGTTCTTCGTCCCCGGCCGAGGCCGATCTGGCCCAACGGGAGCGAAAACAGTCGATCTGGTGGTATCTTCTGGTCATTGCGGGAACCCTCCTCGTCGTCGAGTCGGTGCTTGCACACCGGCTCTCGCGGGGACGGGTGACTGTCACTTAGGAGCGATCAATGGCGAGTCTCGTCGAACGCACCGTCGCGACCGATCGGGTCGCAGGAATCATCCAGCTCGTTCGTCGACGCTGGCGCCTGCGGCACGTCATTGCCGGGCTCGGCGTGGTGGCCGGCCTGACCATCGCGGTGCTCTGGCTGGCGGCGATGGCGATGGAGCGCGCCGGTTTCAGCGAGGCGAGCATCATCTGGGCCCGGGTCGTTGTCTCCCTGGTGACGATCGGCGTTGGGCTGCGGTGGATCGCCTGGCCGATCGCGCGGCGGCTTTCCGATGGACGAGTCGCCCTGTACGCGGAAGAACGCATTCCGTCGCTGGACGGTGCGCTCATGAGTGCCGTCGAGGCCACGTCGGAGTCGGTGCCAGTCGAGTCTCGCGCGAGCAGCCTGACGAAGGGATTGGTCGACGACACTGTGCGTCGCTTGCGTCCCCACGGAAACGGCGTCGCCGTCGAAGGACCCGACATGCGGCGGGCGGGGATCATCCTGGCGGCCGTAGCGGCGTTCGGCTTCGGCGCCTTCATGCTGGGGCCAGACTACCTGCGATACGGCGCTGCGCTGATTGCTGCTCCGTGGAAGAAGGCCTCCGAGGCCGCGGCGTATTCGATCGGCGTTGAACCGGGGAATGCCACAGTCCCCAAGGGCGCCGACCTTCAGGTCACCGCCAAGCTGAATGGCTTCACCAGCGAGCTCGTGGAAGTCGTCACCCGTCGCGGCGCGAACTCTGAGTGGGAACGGATCCCGATGGGGCTCGGCTCCGACACGGTGCGTTTTTCGGCACGGCTCTTTGACCTGGATGCGGACGCCGAGTACTACATCGAAAGCAGCGGGGTGCGGTCTGGTGTCTTCAAGCTCACCGTTCGAAACCTCCCCGCGGTGCGCAAGATTGCCCTGGATCTTCGGTATCCAGCATACACAGGTCTTGCGCCGGAACGCATCGAGGACGGCGGCGACGTCGCGGCGGTTCGCGGGACACGAGTGCGCGTGAACGTGCGCGCGACAATGCCCGTCCGCGCTGGCCGACTGGTGTTCGAAGGAGATTCGTCGGTCGCCATGACCCGCAGCGACGACTCGACCCTCGTGGGTGAGCTCGTCGTTCGAGAAGATGGGTTCTATCGTGTCGAATTGACGGCCGAAGACGGGACTCGTGTCGCGGGGTCGGTCGAGTATGTGATCGACGCGCTCGATGACATGGCGCCGACGATTGCGATCCGCAAACCCGGCCGCGATATACGGCCCACCAACGTCGAGGAGGTCTTTGTCGAAGTCGAAGCGACAGACGATTTCGGCGTCGGCAAGGTGGAGCTTGTGTATTCGGTGAACGGCGGAGCGGAAAAAACGCTCGTGCTCAACGACAGCTCAGGGACGCGCTCGAAGGACTTCATCGCCGGTCACACGTTCTTCCTTGAAGAGCTCGGACTGCAGGCTGGCGACGTGGTCTCGTATTATGCGCGCGCAACCGATGGCACCAGCGCGCGCGAAGGCCAGCAGGCCGCGACTGACATTTACTTCATGACCGTCCGTCCTTTCGGACGCGACTATCGTCAGCAGCAGGGAGGAGGCGGGCGCGGTGGTGGTGGTGGCGAGAACCCGGGCGCACTCACGCAGCAGCAGCGCGATATCGTCGCGGCCACGTTCAAGTCCGAGCGTGATCGCGCAAAGACGCCGGCTGCCACGTTCCGCGAGAACGTGACGACGATCCATCTCGGTCAGGGACGCCTTCGCGAGCAGGTGGACGAACTTGCGGGGCGCATGAATCGGCCCGTTGTCGCGGAGGCCGACACGCTGTTCAAGGTGATCGCCGACTATCTCAAGAAAGCATCTGAAGAAATGAAGGCCGCCGAGGAACAACTATCGGAGCGCGACACGAAAGAGGCGCTCCCGCCGGAGCAGCGCGCGCTGCAGATGCTTGAGCGCGCCGAGGCGGTGTATCGTGACGTGCAGGTCAGCATGGGAGGCGGTGGAGGCGGCGGGGGCGGCGGAGGGCAGGAGTCGAATGCTGAAGACCTTGCCGACCTGTTCGAACTCGAGACCGACAAGCTCCGCAATCAGTACGAGCAGGTGCAGCGCGGCGAGCAGCAACAGGCACAGCAGCAGGTGGACGAGACGTTGGAGAAACTGAAGCAGCTTGCCGCTCGCCAGCAGCAGGAGAACGAGCGTGCGCGCCAGCGCCAGCAAAGCATGTCGCAGCCGGGTGGTGGGAGCGGTGGCGGCGGCGGTCAGCGCCAGCTTGCCGATCAGGCGGACAGCCTGGCCCGTCAGTTGGAGCGGCTTTCACGCGAGCAACAGAACCAGCAGATGGCAGAAAGCGCGCGACGCCTTCAGGAAGCCGCGAATGAGATGCGCCGCGCCGCCTCGCAGCAGGGCCAGGGCTCGGCAGCGGGTTCCGCGCTCGACCAGATCGAGAATGCACGGCGGCTGCTCGATGAATCACGTCAGGCGGGGCAGACGGGCGGAATCGAGGACGCGGCTCGTCGCGCACAGGAGCTTGCCGATCAGCAGCGCGGCGTCGCCCGCGACGTGCAGGACCTCTCGAATGCCGGCGGTGCCAGGCCAGAGCGCGAACAGCGGCTGGATGAACGCAAGACGGGAATGGCGGGCGAAGTCCAGCAACTGCAGGAAGACGTCGAACGGATGTCACGCGATCTGGCTCGCGAGCGCCCGGAAGCTGCGCGCGATCTTCGTGAGGCGGCTCGGGGAATGCGCGAAGGGCGACTGCGCGACAAGATCCAGTTCTCGCGCGGCGTCATGCGGCAGGGAGCGGCTGACTACGTGAGGAACTGGGAGCAGTCGATCACGGACGACCTCGATTCGCTCAGCGCGCGCCTCGATCGCGCAAATTCCTCGGCGTCGGGTCAGGCCCAAGGTCAGGGGAATCAGGAACGCACGCTCGACAAAGCCCGCGATCTCGTACGCGGGTTGTCGTCAATCGACGATCGCATGCGCGATCGCGAGAACCAGGCTGGCACGCAGCAGGGCCAGCAGGGCCAGCAGGGCCAGCAGGGCCAGCAGGGCCAAGGTCAGCAGGGACAACAGGGCCAGCAGGGACAACAGGGCCAGCAGGGGCAGCAAGGACAGCAGGGCCAAGGTCAGCAGGGACAACAAAAGCAGGGGCAACAGGGCCAAGGTCAACAGGGACAACAGGGCCAGGGTCAGCAGGGACAGCAAGGCCAGGGACAACAGGGCCAGGGTCAACAGGGGCAAGGCCAGCAAGGGCAACAGGGGCAGGGACAGGGCCAGGGACAGGGACAGGGTCAGCGCGGTCTTGATCCGGCTGGCGGCAATCGCGGCACGCCTGGAACGCAAAGCGGTGGCGGCGCCCAGGGTGGGGTCGGCGCCTACAACGGCGAGGACGCCCGCCAGTACGGGCGCGAGCTTCGCAGCCAGCGTGAAGCGGCCGAGGACCTGCGGCGTGAGTTGCAGGGCCAGGGACGCGACGTGACGGACCTGAACCGGCTCATCGAACAACTGCGCGCGATCGAGGCGGCCCGGGCCTTCAATGATCCCGACGAGCTGGCCAAGCTGCGCACGGCTGTCGTGCAGGGCTTCAAGGAGTTCGAGTTCATCCTGCGCCGGCAACTGGTCGGCGTCGAGGCCGACCGTCCGGCGTTAGGCGGGAATGAGAACGTGCCCGCCGGCTATCGCGACATGGTCAACGAGTACTTCAAGTCCCTGTCAAAGAAGCCGACCACTCCGCCACCGGCGAAAAAACCGGAGCCACCGAAATGACCGCGACCGCCGCTGAGCCGCGCTCGACACGCCCCGCGCCTGACGAGTACGCGCCGTACTACGGGACGTACATCAGCAAGGTGCCCGACGGTGACGTGGTGCGCACCCTGAAGGGCCAGATCGGCGATACCCTGGCGTACCTGCGCGCGATACCGGAATCGCGGGGTGGGCACCGGTATGCCGACGGGAAGTGGAGCATCCGTGAAGTCGTTGGTCACCTCGCCGACGCCGAGCGGATTTTCACGTACCGCGCACTGCGTTTCTCACGCCAGGACAGCACGGCGCTGCCCGGGTTTGACGAAAACGCGTTCGTCGCGGGTTCGCGGTTCGACGATCGCTCGCTGGCGAGTGTCATCGGCGAGTATGAGGCCGTGCGCGCTGCAACCGTCGCGTTCTTTGACGCGCTGTTTCCGGAAGAGTGGACGCGTCATGGCACGGCGAGTGGCAAGGAGATGTCGGTGCGGGCACTGGCGTGGGTGGCGGCGGGGCATGAGCTGCATCATCTGGACGTGCTGCGGACGAGGTACGCTTAGCGAGACGAAAGGCTCGAGCCTCGAGCCTCACGTCTCGTGCATCGCCCTCGGCGTATCGTGTAGGCGCACCGCCGCCTGCCTCGCGCGCAGCTTCAGGTTCAGCATCTCCACGAAAAACGAGAAGAACATCGCGAAGTAGGTGTAGCCCTTCGGGATGTGCTGGCCGAGGCCTTCGGCCACCAGGTTCGTGCCGATCAGGACCAGGAACGCGAGCGCCAGCATCTTGATGGTCGGGTGGCGGTCGACGAAATCGCTGATCGGGGTCGCCGCGGCAAGCATGATGCCCAGCGCAACCACGTTGGCCGCGATCATGATCTGCACCTCGCTCACCATGCCCACCGCCGTGATGACGGAGTCGAGCGAGAAGACAATGTCGATCACCATGATCTGGGCGACCACGGCGATCAGTGAACTCCCCGCGCCTTTGCCCTCGGCTTCATCGTCGGATCCTTCAAGCTTGCCGTGAATCTCGAACGTCGCCTTGGCAATCAGGAACAAACCACCTACCAGCAGGATCAGGCTGCGTCCGGTGAATTCGATTCCAAACAGGGTGAAGAGCGGGTTCGTGAGACGCACGATCCACGCGATCGAGAGTAGCAGCAGGATTCGCGTGACGAACGCTCCGCCCAGTCCAAGCTTCCGCGCCCGCGGCTGCTGCGCCTTGGGCAGTTTGCTCGACAGGATCGAAATGAAGATGATGTTGTCGATCCCCAGCACGATCTCGAGCGCGGTGAGCGTGAGCAGCCCCACCAGGGCATTCGGGTCGGTAATCCAGTCCATTGCGTGAGTCTCGCGTTGGGAACAGAGGGCAGCCCGTAGGTGCAAAAGCGGGATTAAGTTAGTGAGCGGCGCTTCACCCGTCTTCCGTCCCCGTCCGATGACTGATCCTCGCTACCCGACCGGCCGTTTCACTCCTTCTGATCAGCCGACGCCGGAATCGCGGGCGCGCGCAATCGAGGTAATCGCGGAAACTCCTGGGCGACTCCGCTCCGCGGTACAGGGCCTCGATGAAGACCAGCTCGATACGCCTTATCGCGAAGGCGGGTGGACCCTGCGCCAAGTGGTGCATCATATCCCGGACAGTCACCTGAACGCCTACATCCGGCTCAAGCTCGCGCTGACGGAACCTGGGCCAGTGATCAAGCCGTACGACGAGGCCGCGTGGGCGAACATGGTCGACACGACCGCTGTCCCGATCGACGTTTCGCTGAACCTGCTCGAAGCATTGCACCAACGCTGGGTCGCCCTCCTTCGCGCGATGCGGGATGACGACTTTCGTCGTGAATACGTGCATCCCGAAACTGGCCGGCACACAGTCGATCACCTGCTCGCGCTCTACGCGTGGCATGGGCCGCACCATGTCGCGCACATCACGACGACGCGCGATCGAATGGGCTGGTAGCCGTACCTCGACCAACGTCAGGCGCGTGCCTTACGTTTTGGGCGCATGCGCAGCGATAACAAGATTACGCCACCCTTGGGGAGACGTCATGAGGACTTTGTCCCGTTCGCTCATTCTCGCTGTTGTCGCCAGCATCGGGTTTGCCCAGACTGCGAGGGCAATCCCGGCGTTCGCGCGTAAATATCGGGTGAGCTGCATGCAATGCCATGCCCCGGTGCCCAGGCTGAACGCATTCGGCGAGGCCTTCGCTGGTAACGGGTTTGAATTCGCGGTCGGGGAGCCGCCACGCGATACCGTTGGAACCGGCGACGCCCTGCTGCGACTGCAGAATGACATTCCGCTGGCGATACGCTATGACGCGTACGTCCGTGCGCAGACCAACGCGAGCGGCGGCCAGAATGCGATCGACCTGCAGACGCCGTGGGTGATCAAGTTGCTCAGCGGCGGACAGGTCGCCGACAAGATCAGCTACTACCTGTATTTTCTGCTCAGCGAGCGCGGCGAGGTCGCCGGCCTGGAGGATGCGTACGTCCAGTTCACGGACATCGCGGGATCGGGCGTCAGTGTCATCGTGGGCCAGTTCCAGGTTTCAGATCCGTTGTTCAAGCGCGAGCTGCGGCTCGAATACGAGGACTACCAGCCCTATCGCGTGCGCGTGGGTCTGGCTGCCGCGGACCTGACGTACGATCGGGGCGCGATGGCGCTCTGGTCTCCGCGCGAAGGAACCGACGTTGCGTTCGAAGTCGTGTCCGGCCGGGGGCTGAACCAGGCGTCAGGCAACCGTCAGTTCGATGGCGACGATGCCAAGAGCACGTTGCTGCGCCTGTCGCAGGATATCGGCCCAGTGCGCGTTGGCGCGTTCGCCTATCGAGGCTACGAGGTCGGAGCCGGCAGGCGAAACACCATTTCGATGTGGGGGCCCGACGCGACGGTGCCGCTCGGTTCGTTTGGCGAGGTGAATGCGAGCTTCGTGCGACGCGTGGATCGCGATCCATTCTATGGGACCTGCTCCGCTGCGAACCCATGCCCGGGGAACGCCACCGTACCGTTTGGTACCACTGTGAACTCCGGCTTTGCGGAAGCCATCCTCTGGCCGCAAGGACAAACGGGAAGGTTGTTTTTCACCGCGCTGTACAACTGGATCGATTCGGATCGGCCGGTCGTGTCGCTCCGGCTGGGCGAACAGGATGAGGGGGTCGGCTACCTTTCCAGGTACCGCACGGTGACGGCGGGCGCGCACTACCTGTTCAAGCGCAACGTCAGGATGATGGGTGAAGCAGGGTGGGACTTTGAACGAGAACAGGTGCGCCTGGTGCTGGGCACGATGCTCGCTTTCTAACGCCATCGGATGCCATGAACGGTTTGATCGTTGGTCTGACGCTGGGCGTCCTCGCCGGCGCGGCAATGCTGAACGACCGGCCTCAGGGACCGGCCGCCCCGGCCGCCAGTCTCGCCGAGCTCGCGTTAGGCGACAGTGTGTTTCACGGCAGGGTCGGCGGCGCGTTGTGTTATGTCTGCCATGGGCCGGCGGGGAAGGGCGTTCCCGGTCTCGGTCCCAACCTGACCGACAAGGAATGGGTCAACGGTGATGGCACACTCGCCTTCATCGAGAAAGTGGTCGAAGAGGGAGTCGCCAAACCGAAGAAGATGCCGGCGCCGATGCCCCCGAAAGGCGGCGGTCAGCTCAATGCAGCGCAGATCAAGGCGGCGGCAGCTTATGTATGGTCGTTGAGTCATTCGAAGAAAGAGGGTTGAGGCTTGAGGCTCGAGGCTCGAGGGCAGTGTGGAGGCTCGAGACTCAAGGGATGAACTCCCACCCCTTATGTCTCCGCCTCGAACCTACTCTCAAGCCTCAAGCCTCTCGTCTCTCGCCTCAAGTACAATGCGTGCGCGTCTCTCCATTCTCTTCATTCTCCTTGCGCTGATTGCGGCCGCTCCGGCGCCTTCCGCCCCCGCAACGGTCGTCATCGTCGTAAGGCACGCCGAACGGGCTCCAGGCTCCGGTGATCCCCCGATCTCCGAGGCGGGTCAGGCGCGCGCTCTCGTGCTCGCGGAAGTGGGGAAGGTGAGTGGCGTCTCGGTCATCATCACGACGCAGCTGCAGCGAACCCGCCAGACGGCGGCCCCGCTCGCAGAGGCGCTGGGCATCACGCCCGCGGTTGTCACCACGCAGTCCGATGTGGCGAAGCACGCCAGCGAGATTGCCAGCACGGTGCGCCAGCACGCGGGGAAGACCGTACTCGTCGTCGGACACAGCAACACTGTGCCCGCGATCGTCGCCGCGCTCGGCGGGCCGAAGCTGCCGGACCTCTGCGAGCCGGAGTACGACAGCATGATCACGATGGTCCTGGACGCGGAAGGTGGGGTGCGCACGGTCCGGACTCGTTTCGGCGCGGCCACGCCAGTCGACGCGGCCTGCGCCTCGATGCGTTAGGCGTCTATCGTCGCGCGCCCGGTGGCGCCGCCGGCATCGTCGCCTCTACGCGTTCGGCGACGGGCCGCGGCAGGTCCGAGAGATGCTCCTGGACGATCGTCCACCGGCCATTCCGGTGCGTCCAGATCGAGGTCCAGGCGCCACCAAGCACGTGAGGACGGCCGGCAGGAGTCCAATGCGGAACGGTGTATCGCGCTGTCACGACCACCGCGTCCCGGGACAGGACGTCGATATTCATGGCGCCCCAGGCCCAGGATGGCTGCTGCATGAATTGGCCGGTACCGGTCCAGAACGCGGTAAGGGCCCGTTCCACCGAGTCGCGCCCTACTGTAAACCCTCCGGAAGCTGCTGAAACGACGGAACCGGTGTCGGGATAGAGCTTCATGAAGCGTGGCACCGGATCCGTGCCGTCGAAGACGTAGGTACGTTCCAGGATGGCCCGGACGGAATCGGCGATCGCCTGGCGCTCGGAGACCGTGAGATCGGCCGTCTGGCCGCCCGTGGAACAGCCGAGGGCGATTACGACTATCAGGGCGTCGAGGCGGGGCAGGTGTCGGTAGCAGGGCATTTGCTGGCGGCGGGATTGCCAACGGGAAGACTTCCCGACAGAGTACTGACACGGTCGAACGCGGGAGACCCGATGATACGGTATTTGGTCGCGCGATTCACCCTTCTCACTATGGTCGTCACGGCTTGCGGGCAGTCGCCGGAGCCGGCGACACGCGACGCCGCTGCGTCCGACGCAATCGCGCAGGCGCGTGCCCGGGCCGAAGATCTGGCCAATTCCAACCAGAACTATCAGCCGGTGCGCTTCGTCTCCGAAATCGAAAAAGTGCGCGTGCCAAAGCCGGTGAGGCGACTGGAGCCCGACACGGTGGTGCGCGAAGGGAAGGACCTCGTAACCGCCGAACCCGTGGTGTTGCCGTCCGAGCCAACGACGGCGGAAGCACCGCCGGTTGAAGCCGATTCAACGACGGATATGGCCAGCGCGCCGAGAGTGCCTTCCATCGTGCCGCGCGACGCGCCGACGCCTGACGCTGTGGGCCGCACGACCGGCGGCTGGCGCGGAACCGACCCTGGCCCGGATTTGGGTACGGTCATTGGCGTTGTACTGCGAGGCGGCCGGGTCGATCCCGGTCACTGTCCGCGCCATCCGCGGCCGCCAACGCAGATCCCGAACCGGATCCCACGCTGACGCAAGGCAGACTGTCGTTCAGGGCCGCGAGCGCATCGCGGCCCTTTCTTACATTCCGCGTATCTGCAGGTGTACTTCGTCTCCTGGCGACACGCTGATTCGTTCGGAAACCGGCGTGACATTCCCGCCGATCGGATCGGCCAGGAACTGCAGCTGGCTGACGCCAAAGACGTACTGACGCGGGATCGTGAATCGCGACGTCGCGAGCCCGCGAGCCGTCCCCATGCGGATTCGCTGCGACCCTTGCAGCAGGTACACATTGTGGTCGAGATAGCTGTCGTTCCTGACCACAAGGATAGTCTGCTCTTCGGGGGTGTTCGTCGCGGTGCGCTTCGAGGCGCAGCCGGACAGCGCGACTGTCAGTCCAATCAAGACGGTCAGATGGATGAAGCGGCGCATTGTCGTTCTCCTGGTGCTGTTGGGCACGCGATCATACCCGTTGTTCCGCAGATGGGTCACTTATCCAGCCGCCCAGGTGCTGGCGAACTGCTGGTCACCACGGCCATTATGCGAAAACAACGACGAACTCGACGAGGATCATTCAGGTGCTGACAAAGGAATACCCGGACCACCACGACGCGACCATCATCCTGCAGTTGTACGACCTGCGCCGCGAATCGGTGATGCGAGAATCACGCGCGGCGATCTACTCCCGGTTCCGACCGGCGAATGCTGAAGAGGCGGTTGCCATCCTGAAACAGGACCACCCCCTCAATTCCGCGCTCCGGCAGGTTGTCGGCTACTGGGAAATGGTCTATGGCATGATGAAGTGGGGCATCCTGCATCCGGATTTTGCGCTGGAGAGCACCGGGGAGGGCATGGTGCTGTTTGCCAAGATGGAGCCGTACCTGGCGCAGGTACGGGCCGCGAAGACCGGCGTGCAGTTCAATAACGCGGAGTGGGTGTCCACGGAGACGGAGGCGGGAAGGAAACTGATGGAGCGCCTCCGGCCGCGGTTCGCGCCGGCAGCGGCCAAGCACTGAGCTCACCGCTGGCCTACCGGAGCCTGCTGACCGGAGCGATCGACTACGCCGGACTCTTTCCTCCTGCATCGCTCAGCATGGCTGACGCGGTGTCGGAGTACGCGAGACATCGAGAAGCGCCAGATGATTGGGCGCTGGGTCGCTTCGTGGTTCCCCTGTCTCAATGGAACGAGCTGGACGCGTGTGTTCGAGAGCTTCGTCGTCAGGATGCGGCATGGCCGGTCAGTCTTCTCGCCGCACCCGCGGATTCGGCCCGAATCCGCCACGTGATGAGCGAGGACTCTCGTCTGGTTGTGCAGGCAGTGGAATGCAAGGCAGAATCGGTCGCCGAGGCAGCGTTTGCGAGTGAGTTAGCGCAACGGGGCCTCGATGTATTCGTTGAACCGTCGAAAACGGCGGATTTCCCGGCGATCGCAGCCGAACTGGCGCGCCGCGGCGCCGCGGCCAAGATCCGGACTGGGGGCGTCGCCGCCGATGCGTTTCCGACCGCGCGTGAAGTCCTGGCCTTCCTTCACACGTGCCGCGATGCACGAATCCGATTCAAGGCCACAGCAGGACTGCACCACGCCGTGCGTGGCGAGTACCGTCTGACATACGCGCCGTCGCCGCCGAACGGTCTCATGTTCGGATTCCTGAATATCGCGATGACAGCCGCGCTTCTCTGGTTCGGCCGCGACGACGAGGTCCTCATCGATGTCCTGGAGGAACGTTCCGTTGATGCGTTCGAGTTCACCGATGGCGGAGCAACATGGCGCGATGAGCGGCTGACGCTGATGCAGCTTGACGAAGTGCGCTCGGAATTCTTCGCCGGGTTCGGATCATGTTCCTTCCGGGAGCCGATGGCGGAGATTGGGCTCGAAGCCCTGCCGCGCGCGTGATCAACGAAACGCACGAGGCCGACCTGCGGTCCTGGATCGATTCGGCGGCGGACCCCGCGACCGACTTCCCGATCCAGAACCTGCCGCTGGGCGTGTTCCGCCGGCGCGACGCGGACGAGAATTGGCGGGTGGGCGTCGCGATCGGGAACGACGTCCTCGATCT
>CAZSNV010000042.1:0-23972 GCA_964608035.1 uncultured Gemmatimonadaceae bacterium
GTGCGCCATCGACATGGGTTGCGATCCCTGCCGCCGTCCTGCTCGGCCTGACTGGCGCAATGGCCCTGGCGTGCTTCGTGAAAGCATGCGGTGTGGTCTTCCTTGGCGTCGCTCGATCGCCGGAAGCGCACCGGGCACATGAAAGTGATTGGCTGATGCGAGGCGCGATGATCGCACTTGCAGCGGCGTGCGTCGCGATCGGGCTGGCACCGATCCTGTTCTGGCCCTCGATCGAGACCGCGGTGGGCGCTTGGCGAGTCGGTTGGGCGAATGCGGGCCCGCCGCCGCCGCTGTTCACGCTCGGCTGGACTCATGTCGGGCTGGCGGTTGTCGCGTCGGCGGGAGCGTGGTGGTTGGTGAGGCGCTCGCGGCGAGGAGTGCGGTATGGCGTCACCTGGGACTGTGGGTACGTCGCACCAACGGCACGCATGCAATATTCGGCCGCGTCCTTCGCGAGCATCATTACCGGGTGGTTTGGCTTCATTCTGCGACCGGAGGTTCACGCGCGGCCGCCACTCGAAGCGCTTCCGTTGTCGGCGAGTCTGGTAACGCACACACCTGAGACGGTGCTCCGGTATTTCGTCGAACCCTTGAGCAAGAGGATGATGCTTGTCGCCACGGCGGCCCGGTCGCTGCAGCACGGCGGGGTGCAGTCGTATCTCCTGTACCTCCTCATCGGCATCGCCGGACTGGGAATCGTTGTGATGCTCGGTGGTGGACGATGACGACGTTATTGGCGGCCGCGATGGTCTCACGCAGTAAAGTCGCGCCACCATGTACCTGAACCTGATACAGATCGCCGAGTCGTTCGGCGTTTCGGAGAAAGTGATCGAAGGCTGGATGCGCGACGAAGGGCTCCCGCACACGCCCGACCGCAGTCGCGTGCTGTTCGACCGCGCCCAGGTCGCCCAATGGGCTGCCAAGCGCGGACTCGCGTCGCAAGTCGGTTTCCTTGCGCCGGAGCGCTCTGCTTTCGCGACCGGCGTCAGGCTGGAGCAACTGCTGCGCGCCGGCGGAATATTTCGCGACATGCGCGCTGCCGAGTTGGCGGACATCATCGAACGTGTTGTCTCCGCGTTGCCGGGGGCGAGTCTGTCCGTCCGGAACCTCCTGGTGCAGCGCCTCGGGGCTCACGGGGGAGTGACGATCGCCCCGGTTGGCGGCGGGTTTGCACTGCCGCATCCGAGCACGCGCATTTCTCTGGGGCGTGACTCGGGTACGTTGGCGCTGATCTGCCTGCGCGACCCGCTGCGGATACTTGAATCCGCGGTGGACGACGTGCCGGTCACCCGATTGTTCTTCTTCATCGCGCCGTCGCCGCGCGCCCACCTCGATCTCCTCGGCCGGCTGGGCAGGTTGCTGACACGCGGACCGGCGCGCGATCTGATCCTCGGGAACGCGTCTGATGAAGCGATCTTCCAGGCCGTCTCGAACAGCGACGCGGCGACCGGCGTTGCCTCGACCGAGTCAGGATCGTGAGACCGGGGCCTCTCCTCGCCTTCGGCGCGCTGGCGCTGTCGGCGAGCGCTGTGCTGGCGGCACCTCGCTGGTCGCGAGCGTGGCTGGGCTTCACGCTGGCCGGAACGTCGGCAGCGCTCCTTGCGGCGCTGCTCGTCCTGCTGGGCGCCGCCGACTGGGAGCTGCGCGCAAGGATCCTGTTAGGCGGGGAACCGGTGCACCTGCGGCTCGACCCGGTGAGCGCGATGTTCCTGGTGCTCATCTGCGTCATCGGGGCAGTGGGCGCCTGCTACGCGCGCGAGTACTGGTCGGACGCGCATCACCTGGCGTCGGCATCGCGGGGACGAGCGTGGTGGAGCGCAATGCTGCTGTGCATGGGCCTCGTCGTGACCGCCTCCAATGGACTGCACTTCCTGATTGCCTGGGAGGCATTCGCGGTCTGTGGGTATTTCCTGATCGTTCTCGAGCGGCGCCGGCGGGAGGTGCGGGCGGCGGGATGGCTATACCTGGCGGCGTCACATGCCGGGACGCTTTTGCTCTTCGCGTTCTTTGCGTTGCTGGCCGCGCAAACCGGCAGTTGGGACCTTGGCCCGATGCACGAATCTCCGAGCCTGCAGCCGCTCTTCTGGTTGATGCTCGTCGGCTTCGGCCTGAAGGCGGGGTTCTTTCCGCTGCACGTCTGGCTGCCGTCGGCGCACGCGAATGCGCCGAGTCATGTTTCCGCGCTCATGTCGGGCGTCGCGATCAAGATGGGCCTCTACGGGATCATCAGGTTCAGTGGCTGGTTGCCGATGCCACCGGCGGCGGGCTGGGTGCTGATCGCCGTCGGCGCGATGAGTGCGCTGATCGGTATCGTGTTCGCGTTTGTGCAAACCGACGTGAAACGATTACTCGCTTACTGCTCGGTCGAAAACGTCGGAATCATCCTGCTGGGTGTAGGCGGTTCGCTGCTCGCGGTGGCGCACGATGAGCCAGCGTGGGGTCGACTCGCGTTGGCCGGCGCGCTGCTGCACGTCTGGAACCACGGGACCTTCAAGTCACTGCTGTTCTTCGGTGCCGGGTCGGTACTCCACGCCACAGGGACGCGAGAGATGAGCCGTCTCGGCGGGCTGTGGCGATCAATGCCGTGGACTGCCGGTATGTTTGCCGTTGGGGCTATTGCCGTGTCGGGCCTGCCGCCGCTGAACGGATTCGTGAGTGAGTGGCTCACGTATCTGTGGTTGTTCGACGTGTCTGCTAGCGCGGGGCCCGTGGCGTGGGGGGCGGGGCTGGCGGCGATCGCCTTGGCGACTGCCGGAGCTGTGACCGTGGCCAGTTTCGTCAAGGCGGGCGGCATGATCTTCCTCGGTGCTCCGCGAACGCAGCCCGCCGCACGCGCGCGCGAGAGCGGACCATGGATGCGCGCGCCGATGCTGGCCCTGGCCGCGACCTGTGTCGCGATCGGACTCGGGCCCGTGTTGGTCTGGCCCGCGGCGACGCGCGCGGTGAGTGCGTGGCATCCGGGCTGGGGACAGGCGCCGGCACCGGAAGCCCTGGTCACACTTGGGCGAATGCACCTGATACTCGTTATGCTCGTCGTCCTGAGCGTCGTGACCCTGTTCAGACGGACGCGAGACAACGGCCTGCGGCGTACGGTGACCTGGGACTGCGCCTTCGCGGCGCCAACCGCGCGTATGCAATACTCGGCGGCGTCGTTCGCATCCATCGTTGCTGGGTGGTTCGCGTGGATTCTGTGGCCACAGGCCGTCGTGCGGCGACCAAGAGGCGTGATGCCGTCAGGCGCATTGCGTGTGGCGCACATTCCTGAAACCGTGCTCGAGCGACTCGTTCGACCGGCCGGGGTCGTGGTCACGCAGCTTTCCGACGCTGCCCGACGATTCCAGCATGGCGGGCTTCAGCTGTACGTCCTGTACGTGCTCGCGGGTGTGGTTGCGTTAGGCGCGTTTGTTCTCGTGGAGGGCCCGCGATGAGCGACGTCGTCGACCTCGCGGCCCGCTTGGCCTTCTGGCTGCTGCTCCCGCCCTTGCTGCCGGGACTCATCAACAGGGTGAAGGCGTTGGCGGCCGGCCGCCGCGGTCCACCGGTCCTCCAGCTCTATTACGATCTTGCGCGGCTGTGGAAGAAAAGCGTGGTCCAAAGCCGCGTAGCGTCTCCCGCCTTCATCGCCGGACCCGCCGTGGCGTGGACCGCAATTCTGGCGGCGGCGATGCTGGTGCCGGTGGGATTCGTCGGGACGGGACTGAGTTTTCGCGGCGATGTCGTGCTCCTGCTCTACCTGCTGGCACTGGCCCGATTCGCGACGGCGTGGGCGGCGATGGAAACGGGATCCGCCTTCGAGGGCATGGGGGCCGCGCGCGAGGTGAGTTTTTCCGTGCTCGCTGAGGCTGCGCTGATCGCCGCCATGCTCACGCTGAGCGTACAGACGCGGAGTGTATCCCTCTCCACCATGCTCGCGCCGTTTCCGGGCGCTGGTGCGCTTCTTCTGGCTGCGGGCCTCTTCACTGTGTTGTTGGCCGAGAACTGCCGGGTGCCATTCGACGATCCCAATACGCACCTCGAGTTGACGATGATCCATGAAGTGATGGTGCTGGATCACAGCGGGCCGCCGCTCGCGGTCATCCTGCACGGCGCGGCGCTGAAGCTGCTGTTGTTTTCCGTGCTCCTCACGGAGGCCGTGTTGCCGATCGGGGCGATCAATCCGCTCGGCGGCCTGGTCCTGCTGCTGGCGGGAGTCCTGACGACCGCGCTGGGTGTTGGGCTGGTTGAATCATTGATGGCGCGCTTCGCGTTCCGGCGCGTGCCGTTGCTGTTGTTGACGGCCGTGTTGCTGTGCGTTTTTGCGCTGCTCGTCGCGTGGCAGGGCGGATCGGTGGGATCGTGAACCTCAACGTCCTGATCGGCCTCGCGATGGGGCTGAACCTCGTTGCGCTCGGCAGCAGCCGGTTGCCGATGCTCATCCGCTCGATGTCGGCCCAGGGCGTGTTACTGGGCGTTATGCCGATCTTTCTTGTCAGCGAATTCGACTGGCACGTGGCGCTCGTCGCGCTGGCGACGGTAGCTGGCAAGGGCCTTGTGATTCCGGGCCTGCTGCGCCGCGCGATGCGCGCCGTCAGCATCGAACGCGAAGTCGAGCCAATTATCGGGTTCGAAGTGTCGTTGCTGTTGGGTGCGGGGGCCACGATCGGCGCGGTGGCCGCAGCGCGTTGGCTGCCGCTGCTGCCCGAGCACACTGGATCTCTGCTTGTGCCGGGCGCCATGGCGACTATCGCGACCGGGTTCATCCTGCTCGTGGGACGGGTGAAGGCGATCTCTCAGGTCTGCGGCTACCTGATCCTGGAGAACGGGATCTACCTGTTCGGTCTCCTGCTGATCCGGTCCACGCCGCTGCTTGTGGAGGCGGGCGTCCTGCTGGACGTCACCGTCGGCGTGTTCGTGATCGGCATCATCGTTGACCGGATTCAGCGCGCCTTCGACTCCCTCGACACGCGCAAGCTCACGGCGCTCCGCGAATGAGGGAAGTCCTGCTGGTCGTGCTCCCGCTGGTGGGCGCCATTGTGGCCGCACTCTGGCCTAACGAGCGCACCAGGCCGTGGCTGCTGCCGGTCGTCGGCGGCGCGCACGCCGGGCTCTGCCTGTGGCTGCTGCTGCGTCCACCGGTCGTGCCGCCTGACGCGTGGATGGGATTCGATCCCCTGGCGCGCGCGGTGTTGCCGGGAGTCTCGCTGCTGTTCTTTGTGTGCGCGGTGTACGCGGTGAAGTATCTCGAAATCCGGCAGGATCGGCCCAACCGCGTGTTCGTTGCCATGCTCCTGACGGTGCTCGGGCTCATGAGCGCCGGCCATCAGGCCCGGCATCTTGGCCTGCTGTGGATCGGGACCGAAGCGGTGACACTGGCCGCCGTACCCCTGCTGCATTTCAACGACACGCCTCGCGCGTTCGAGGCGACGTGGAAATACCTGCTGGTCGGCGGCACCGGCATTGCGCTGTCGCTCCTCGGGTCACTCTGTCTGGGATACGCGTCCCTCTACGGCGGCGGTGGTGGCGACATGACCTTTGTTGCGTTGACGGCGCAGGGAACGGGTCTGTCATTGCCGTGGGTGCAGATCGCGTGGGTCCTGCTGCTCGTGGGTTACGGGACGAAGATGGGGCTGGCGCCGATGCACACCTGGAAACCGGAGGCCTATGGTGAAGCTCCGGGAATCGTCGGTGCAATCCTCGCTGGCGGAGTTACCACGGTCGCGTTCACGGCCATCCTTAGAGTCCGTTCGGTGGTGGGAGCAGCTGGGGCCGGACCGATCGCCGATCGCACGCTGATGGTCATCGGTCTCTTCTCGATGCTTGTAGCGGCGGTGTTCCTGCTCGCCACGCGCGACTTCAAGCGAATGCTCGGATACTCGAGCGTCGAGCACATGGGGATCCTCAGCATCGGTGCTTCCCTTGGCCCCGCCGGGGTGTGGGCGGCGCTGTTCCACGTGTGGAGCAACGGCCTGACCAAGGGCGCGCTGTTCCTCAGCGCGGCCAACATCCGCCGGGCCGCGGGTTCGGCCTCGATGGACGATGTTCGAGGCGCGTCCGTGCTGACCCCGCGCTCGGCGGCCATGTTTGTCGCCGGCATGTTCGCCGTCACGGCCACGCCGCCGTTCGGCCCGTTCTTCAGCGAGCTTCGCCTGATTCGCGTTGCGCTTGCCTCCGGGCACGGCGCAGCGATGGCGATGTTCCTCGGCTGCCTGCTGCTGGCCTTCTTCGGTATCACGCGCGTCGTGTTCGCCATCGTGGACGGTCGTCCGCGAAGGTCCGCGCGGGAGAGTGTCGCGCGACTCACCGAGTCGGCCGGCATCATTCTGCCGCCGCTCGTCTTCCTCGGCCTCTCGTTATGGCTGGGGCTCTTTACTCCGCGCGTGCTGCAGGAGGCGTGGTCGGCCGCCGCGCTGCAGTTGTTTCCTGCCCCATGAGCAGCGCCACACCTTTTGCCCTGCTGGCGAACGCCGCCGCCATTCCCTGGGCCGACGTACCCGAGTGGCCAGTACCGTATTTCGTCCGCGCCACGGCGATAGAGCTGGATCGGGGCGCACGGCTTTGCGCCTGGTTCGGCGTGCCCGAGGACGAAGTCCAGGGGACGATACGGCTCGTCGCCGTGCTGGCGTACGATGCCGACAACACGCTCGCGGCCGGTCGCAGCTTGCCCTTCACCGGATCCTATCCGGCGCTCACCGTCACACAGACGCAGGCGCACATGTTCGAGCGGGAGGTCTGGGAGCAGCACGGCGTGGTTCCCGAGGGGCATCCCTGGCTCAAGCCGGTTCGTCTCATGGCGGACGATGCTCCCGCCAACGCCCCGTTCTTCCGTGTCGAAGGCGGCGAGGTGCACGAGGTCGCGGTGGGGCCCGTGCACGCCGGCGTCATCGAACCCGGGCACTTCCGGTTCCAGTGCGCCGGTGAGGAAGTGCTTCACCTGGAGATCGCGTTAGGCTACCAGCACCGTGGCGCGGAACGGGCGCTGCCCGGAGGCCCGCACCGCGCGACGATGTTCCAGATGGAGACGGTCGCGGGCGATGCGACGATTGCGCATGCGACCGCCTACGCGACTGTGCTGGAGGCGTTAGGCGGCCAGGAAGCCCCGTTGCGGGCCCAGTGGCTTCGCGCGATCGCGCTGGAGCTGGAGCGCCTGGCCAATCACACCGGCGACCTCGGCGCGCTGGCGAACGACGTGGCGTTCCTGCCGACGGCGGCGGCCTGCGGGAAGCTCCGTGGCGACTTCCTCAACCTCACGGCCTTGATCTGCGGCAACCGCTTCGGGCGCGGTCTCGTGCGACCCGGCGCGTCGGGCCATGACCTCGAACCGGAACGTGCGGCGCCCCTGCGCGAGCTGCTCGCCACCGCGCTCACCGATACCGAAGAAGCGGTATCGTGGTTGTGGGAGGCGCCATCGGCGCGCGCCCGATTCGAGAACGTCGGACGCCTGTATCCGTCACAGGCCGCTGCGCTGGGGCTGGTGGGTCCGTCGGCGCGCGGCTGTGGCCTGGTTCGCGATGTCCGGTACGATCATCCGGCCGGCTGGCATCGTTTCGCGCAGGCGCCGGTCGTGGTCTGGCCCGGCGGCGATGTCTTTGCGCGCGCGCGCGTTCGCTCCCTGGAAATTCAGCGCTCCGGTGAGTTCATCCGCGAACAACTCGGTGCCCCACCGGACGACGGGATGAACGAGCGACTTCCGGATGCCGCGCCGCACACGCTGGCGGTGGCCCTGGTCGAGAGCTGGCGGGGCGAGGTCTGCCACGCGGTACTGACGGATGCGTCGGGCCGCTTCCGCCGGTACAAGATCATCGATCCGTCCTTTCACAACTGGGCCGGACTGGCGATGGCGATGCGTGGCGGTGCCATTTCCGATTTCCCGGTCTGCAACAAGAGCTTCAACCTCTCCTACTGCGGCTTCGACCTGTAGCCTAACGGCGATATCCAATGCTCGTCACCGACCTGCTGCTCCACCGCCTGACGCGTGGCATCGAGACCATGGCATACCCGGATGGGCCGGCACCGCCGCTGCCTGACCGGCACGGCGGCGCGCTGCGCGTCGATGGCGCAAAGTGCATGGACGGGTGCCGCGAATGCGTCGCGGTCTGCCCGACGGAGGCGATCACGCGCGTAGAAGGCGGCCCGATCGCGCTGGACCTGGGCCGGTGCATCTTCTGCGCCGAGTGCGTGAAGACGTGCCCGACGGGCGCCATCACGCAGACCGGCGATCATCGCATGGCGGTGCGTGATCGCCGCGACCTCGTGCTCGGCGAGCGCGGGCACGAGGAGGTCCGTCTGGCTGCGGCCCTGGATGAGAAGTTGCGAAAGCTCTTTGGCCGGTCACTGCGACTCAGGCAGGTGAGTGCGGGCGGGTGCAACGGCTGCGAAGCCGATGTCAGCGTGTTAGGCACGATCGGGTGGGACCTGAGCCGGTTCGGGATCCAGTTCGTGGCGTCCCCACGTCATGCCGACGGCCTGCTCATCACGGGGCCGGTAACGAACAACATGAAGTTGGCGCTGCAGAAGACGTGGGACGCGGTGCCGGAGCCGAAGATCGTCATCGCGGTTGGCGCCTGCGCCATTGCGGGGGGTCCGTTCGTCGGGCATCCGGAGGTCAACGATGGAGCCGAATCGACGGTGCCGGTCGACTTGTTCATCCCGGGGTGTCCGCCACACCCGCTCACCATCCTTGACGGACTACTACGACTGCTCGATCGGCTCGATGAGCGTCGCGTGGCCGGTGTTCGATGAACAACGGACCGCTCAGCAGCACCGGTGCCGATACTCATCCGTCCACGAGTCCTGCCGGACAAATCCGTGGATCTCCACCGGATAGGACGCTAGCTCCCAGTTCGTCTTCCAGCGTTGCGCCAGCCGGACGATGTCCTGATAATGGACGTTGGTGTCAACCATCCCGTGAAGCATAACGAGTGGATCCTCCAACCCCTTCGGCGAAGAAGATCGGCGACGAACGCCGGAAGGATTACATGGCGTCCAACCGACTCAGCACGAATTCGTCGGGCGACATGACCGCCTGGCCCGGGGATGGCATTCTGAACGTGCGCGACGTAGCGATCATAGTCCGGCGCGCGACACTACCTGCGCGCCCTCTCGTGCGAGCGTTCGATTCGTTCCGGCGGGAGTGAGGGCCCGACTTCAGGGGATAGTGACGGTGGTCGAGGTCGCACCAGCCAGCCCGGTTGCAAGGAAATTGAGCGTCCGGCTCCCGGCAGTGCCTGTGATGGCCAGGTTGAAGAAGGTCGCCACTCCGTTGGCATTGGTGCTCGCCGTGAGCGTGCCACCCAGGGTGCCGCCGCCTGTAGCGATCGAGGCCGTCACCACGGTCCCCAACTGACTCACCGCATTACCGGCAACGTCCCGCAGCTGAATGACGGGCTGCAGGACAAAAGCGACTCCGGTCGTTGCCGTCGCCGAGGGCTGGGTCGTGATAGTGAGCCGGGTGGCTGCGCCGGGAGTGATGGTGATCGCACTGGAACTTGCCCCCGCCAGTGACGGGACCTGGAAGCTGAGCGTGCGATCGCCGACCAGGCCGGTAATGGACAGACCCGCGAAGGTCGCCACGCCGGTAGCACTTGTAACCACGCTGATCGCCCCGCTCAGCGTGCCCCCACCGGTCGCAATCGATGCCGTTACCGTATGGCCCGGCTGGCTGACCGCGTTGCCTGCGGCGTCTCGCAGCTGGAGCACCGGCTGCTGCGCGAACGCCACCCCGCTCGCCGCTGCGGCCGAGGGCTGGGTGCTGACCGTGAGGTGGGTCGCCGCGCCCGACGTAATGTTGATGGAGGTCGACAGGTCCCCGGTGAGCCCGGCCGCATCAAAACCCAGCGTCCGATTCCCGATGATGCCCGCAATCGCCAGGTTCAGGAACGTCGCTACCCCGGAGGCGTTCGTGATGGCTGTCAGCGTGCCGCCCAGGGACCCGCCGCCCGTCGCTATCGTTGCGACGATGCCCACGCCCGCCTGGTTCACGGCGTTCCCCGCCGCGTCGCGGAGCTGAATGACCGGCTGCTGAGCGAAGACGGCGCCACTCGCCGCGGTGGCCGAAGGCTGAGTGGTGATCGTCAGCTGACCCCCCGCCACGTTGATGGCAATCTCCGCCGAGGTCACGCCCGCAAGCCCGGTTGCGCTGAGATTCAGGGTCCGGCTTCCGCTGCCGCCGGTGATGGCCAGGTTGAAGAAGGTTGCCACTCCGTTGGCGTTGCTGCTTGCCGTGAGCGTACCGCCCAGCGTACCGCCGCCCGTGGCGATGGCGGCGGTCACAACGGTCCCCAGCTGGCTCACTTCATTACCGGCGGCGTCCCGGAGCTGGGCAACCGGCTGCTGGGCCAGCGCGACTCCGCTCGTCGCCGCGGACGAGGGCTGGGTCGTGATCGTGAGCCGGATGGCAGCACCGGGTGTGACGGTGATCGTGCTCGAGATAACCCCGGTCAGCGACTGGACGTCGAACCTGAGCGAGCGATCGCCGACCAAGCCGGTAATCGAGAGACCGGCGAAAGTCGCCACGCCCGTGGCATTGGTCACCACGTGGGTTGCCCCGTTGAGCGTTCCAAAACCGGTCGTAATAACCGCACTCACGGTATGCCCCTGCTGGCTGACCGCGTTGCCCGCCGCGTCGCGCAATTGGAGCACCGGTTGCTGCGCGAGCGCGACCCCGCTCGCCACCGAGGCCGAGGGCTGGGTGGTGATCGTGAGCTGGGTTGCCGCGCCGGACGTGATGTTAACGCCACTCGAGGTGGAACCGGTGAGCCCAGTCGCACTGAAGCTCAGGGTTCGATTCCCGATGATGCCCACTATCGACAGATCCGCGAAAGTCGCTACGCCTGAGGTGTTAGTGGTGGCGATTAGCGTGCCCGCGAGGGTCCCGCCGCCCGTGGCGATGGCCGCGTTAACGGCCACACCCGACTGGTTCACGGCGTTCCCCGCAGCGTCACGGAGCTGGACCACCGGCTGCACCGCAAAGGCAGCGGCACTTGCCGCCGCGGCCGAAGGCTGGGTGGTGAGCGTGAGCTGCGTCGCCCCAGCCGGCGTGATACTGACGGCGTTCGAGCTGACACCGGTGAGACCGGTCGCCAGGAAACGCAGCGTTCGATCGCCGCTGGTGCCGACAATAGACAGGTCGAGGAAGGTCGCCGTCCCAGCGCTGTCGGAGGTCGCCGTGACCGTGCCGTCGAGCGTACCACCGCCGGTGGTGATCGCAGCCGTTACCGCTACACCGTCAACCCTGACCGGGTCGCCCCCCGCGTCAGTAAGCTGGACAACCGGCTGCTGGGCAAACGAGACCCCGCTCGCGGCCGTCGCCGAGGGCTGGTGGGTTATCGCGAGATTTTCGGCCCGGTGGAGCGGGCTGGTTGGACCATCCCCGCAGGACGCAGAGAAACCGACGAGGACTACGGCAAAGAGCCGCCCCGTGGCTCGGAGGATTGGAACGGGAAGGCGAACCAATCGACTGATACCACTGCGCGGTGACTTTCCAAAAGCGTCCGCTATCCACATGCATAAACAACTACTGAGGGGGGTCTAACGTCACGAGAAGGGCTACCATTATCGGTCCCTGGATGGCCTTATCCCCCGTTCTCAAACCCTCGGACCACCTCTCCGAGCGGACTGAGTCCCCGAGCCTGGTCCGGAGTGCTGGCTTCTTAGTGCCGGCTGCATCACCGCAGCGCTTACGGCGTCCGGCCGGGCGTCCGTAGTATCGGATAGATCATGAGGTGCGTGGCCCCGTCGGCATCGAAACGCCTCAGCAGGACCCTGTCACTTCCGAAACCCTGCACCTCCGGACCAATCGTGCGCTCCGGAGGCGGGGGAAGCACAAGCCTCCCAACAATGCGACCCGTCGAATCGAACGCCGTCCATCCATCGGGAGACGCACGCCCCTTCCTGTAGTCCTTCACCCAAATCGTCCCGTCGGTGCCGACTTCCAGGCCATAGAAGACGGGCCACGTTGGCGAATGCGGTAACGCCCGCATTCGATCCATCCGCTTGGTTCGCGCCGCGCCGGTGACATTGCGCGGAATGCTCGAGGCCATCCGCGCCTCCGCCTCGGCCTCGGTGATTCGCTCCACCGCATCCGATGTGCGGATGATCCGCTGTAGTCTGCCCGACGGATCGTAGACGCGGATCTCCCCGCTGAAGGGCTCGCCAACGTACACCGCGTTACGCGCACCGTTGATGGACATCCCCACCATCGTAATGTCGAGCCCGCGTCCTTCAAACGTGCCGACCACGCCCACGACTGACCCGTCGGTGCGCAGCCGCGTGATCCGGTAATGCCTGTCGCCGCCGGCGACGTCGCCTATGCGGCGTTCAAGCACGAACGTGCCGTCGTCGAGGCAGAAGCTGGGCGGCGCGCTTCCGTTGTCTCCCCGCAGGATAGTCCGGACAATCCTGCCATTCTCGTCGAGGACGGATAGCCGGTGGTTCCGGGAGTCGCTGACGAGCAGCGTGTCGCCGCGCGTGCGGCACACGGCTATGAGACGCATGAACTCCTCGGGCCCCTGTCCCTCGCGGCCCACGATACGGACCCGCTTCCCTTTGGAATCGAAATAGTGGACGCGCGAGACGTCGATGACCGCCAAGCCGCCGTTCGCGAGCGGTGCGCCACGGATATTGCCCTGATGATCGAACTCCTCGTCCGGATTCGATTCGACGCCACCAACCTCGAACAATGGCTTGTCGCCGAGCCGGAACACGACGGGAGCGCTCTTTCGCGGTGGATTCTCCACGATCCGCACTCCTGCGCTGTCGCGCGTCCGCGGAGCCTGAGCGCCGGCAAGCTGTCCAGCCGCGATCAAGCCAGTCGCGATGGCAATGACAACCCTGACATGATTCGTTAGGCAGCGCATCCGCATCTGCGACTCCAGCCTGGGCGATTCGTTACTCGACTGGCCCCGACGCCCTCACCCCGTGGCTAGCAACATCTGTTGCCCGGCTGGTTGTACCGCGCGTTCAACCGGCTTTCGGAGAACTCCTCTCGGGACATGGCCGCCTGACCCGGATGGCATTTCTCCACGTGCGCGACGTACCGATCGTAATCCGGCGCGCCGATGATGGTGCGAACGACTTTCGCGATTCGCTTCACCTGATCGGCCAGTCCGAATCTGCCTGCATCGAGGGTTGGTCCCTGGCTCTTCATCGCAGTACCTCTCGCCTCTGGCCTTCAGCCTCCAGCCTCACGTTCATCGTTTCGCTCCCGGCTTCAGGCTCCGCTCAAAGATATCAAAGATCCGGCGGTATTCGTCAGTCCACGAATCGGGCCGGGTAAACCCGTGGCTCTCCACCGGATACGACGCCAGCTCCCAGTTCGTCTTGCCGAGCTCGATGAGGCGCTGTGTCAGCCGGACGATGTCCTGGTAGTGGACGTTGGTGTCCACCATCCCGTGCAGCATAACGAGTGGATCCTCCAGCCCTTCGGCGAAGAAGATCGGTGACGAGCGCCGGAATGACAGCGTATCGTCCTGCGGCAGGTTCAGGATCCGACCAGTATATCCGTGATTGTAGTGCGCCCAGTCGGTCACCGACCGCAGGGCCGCCCCCGCGCCGAATTCCTTGGGCGCCGTGAACAGCGCCATCAGCGTGATGAACCCGCCGTAGCTGCCTCCGTAGATCCCGACCCGTTCCGCCGGGATGCCGAGCTCCTTTCGTAGATAGCGCGATCCGTCCACGTGGTCGGCGAGGTCCCGCCCGCCCATCCATCGATAGATGGCGGTGCGCCAATCCCGGCCGTATCCCGCCGAGGCCCGATAGTCGATGTCGAGCACGACGTAGCCCTTGGACGCGAGGAAGTGGTGGAACATGTACTCGCGCGAGTAGCTGGACCAGAAGTTGTGCACGTTATGCAGGTACCCGGCGCCGTGCACGAAGATCACGGCCGCGCCGTTAGGCCTGGCGCCGACATCGCGCGGGCGATAGATGCGGGCCGGAACCTGGACGCCGTCGGACGCAGGAATGCGCACGATCTCGGGCTTGAGCCAGTTGTGGCTGAGCCACTCGGCCGTGGGCGACGTCGTCAACTGCGACAGCGTCGTCGCTGGCTGGTACGGTCCCACGTGGAGCTCAGGCGGTCGGTTGGATTGCGAATACACGTCGGCGACGAGCTGACTATTGGGTGACACGACTACGGTATGACCACCGACTTGCGTCGTTATGCGCTCGACGGCTCCGCCGGCGATCGGCATCCGGTAGAAGTGGCGCTCGAACGGCGACACTTCGCTGGTGTGCATCTCGAAGAACCGGCGATCTGCCGAAAGGCGGACATCCTCGACTTCCCACTTACCCTTCGTGAGTTGCTGCTTGCCACTGCCGTCGGGGTTCATGGTGTACAGGTGCGCATAGCCATCGGCTTCGCTCACCAGCCAGATCTTGTCGCTGCCCGGGATGAAGCCGCCGCACGGATAACATGGCCCGCCGACCCATGCTGAATCCTTGAGCACATCGATGGTCGTCAGGCGGCCGCCGGTGGCGTCGACGCGATGGAGGTACCGTTCCTTGAAGTCCCTTCGCTCGGCGAACAGCAACGCCTGCGTCCCGGCGTCGTTCCAGCCGAGGACCGCCGTGATGGATGGTGGCTCGGTTGAATCGCGAGGGATGGGCTTGATCCAGTGCAACTCGCCCGATGGTAGTGACATGAACGCGGCGCGCCCGCCGCCCTGCACGTCGCCGACCTTGGTGCGGACCGTGAGATCCTCGGTGTAGCCGTTGAGCGTGACCCAGTTGGGGACGATGGTCTGGCGCGAGCCGGGTGTCGTGATGGTGGTCGTGACGATGAGCGCGTTGGCGGCCGGCGATACGGTGAGCCCTGTGACGCGCTCGTTAGGTCCCAGGTACAGCGTCTTCGTTCTGGTTCCCTCACGCCACAGCCGCTCGGCGCGATTGATGGAGTCCAGGCGCACCTGGTCGCGGATGACGCCAAAGAGCTGCCGTTGCTGTTCCTCGAGAGCCGCGCGCTGCTTCTCGGTCGTGCGCGGATCGGCCGGCGCTGGACCGGGGCGGATGTCGGTGACCTGACGAATCAGTGGCGTGTCCAGGTCGAGCGACATGACGTTCTGGCCGTCGCGCAGGAAGTAGAGCCTGCGGCCGTCGGCGGCGAATGAGGGATTGCTCTCGCTGATGGCGGGCGTGTCGGTCAACCGTCGTGTCGTGCCGGCGAGCACATCGACGAGATACAGGTCGCCGAGGTACGACACGGCTCGGCGCGCGCCATCGCGTGAGAGTGCGCCCGGAGCCAGCGACGGACCGACGGAGTCCATGTGCGCGTCGGTGACACGCTCGGGTCGTGAGCCGGCCTGCGCCCGGACGCGATGTGGTTTGGTGGTCTCGCGCCAGTTGGTTCCGGGCGGCAACCAGTTGAAGTAGATGTACTCCCCGTTAGGCGTGAACCTCGGGTTCTGCGGCTCGCGCCCGTAGACCTCAGGACCGCGCATGATGTTCGGGATACTGAGGTCAAATCGGGGAGACTGCGCTGCCGCGGCTCCCGGGAGAAGCAGCGCGCTTGTAAACAGGATCGACTTCGTCTTCATGGTCTCGGGGGATGCGGATGATGCCCGCAATGTGAGGCTGGCTCATCACAATCGCTACCGCCGGGGGGACCGGCCGCGGTGCGGTTTCGCGCGGAGGGGCAATCGATGATCGACCGCACCCTGTTCGGTACGCCGCGCTGGTGCCGTCAGGTCCCGGTCAACGGATTCACCACGCGAATGAACGGAAACTGGTGGAAGTCGGTGTCCGCGGTGCGGATTTCGGTGACGCCGTGTTCGAGCATCAGGGCGGCCGTATGCAGGTCGTGGACCGGATTGCCAGCCAGCCGCGGATGGCGAGCGGTCAATTCGTGGAGGATCTCGTGGTGTCGTTCCGTCTCAAACAGCATGCGGCACGCTGGCGACGAGCGGAGCGTTTCGATCCAGGACCAGGCCTGCTGAAGCGTCAGCGGCCGCGGGAAGACAGCACGGTGCGTCCCGACTCGCAGGAATTCGTACACGACTCCCCACGTCAGGAACCAGAGTTCGGTTCCGCTGCGATAGCGCGCGATCTCGGTGGCAGCCTGCTGATGTTCAGGCGCGCCGGGGTTGATCGCGTACAGCAGGATGTTGGTGTCGACGACGAACATGCATCAGCGCCCCTCCATGGCGCGGTAGAGCGCGTCCCGGTCGGCGATGTCCACCAGCGGTGGTCCCATGTCGTGGACGGGGAGCGGTTCGAGCTTGGTTTCGGGCTGGCGCGGATCGTCGAGGCCCCGGAGCAGCGTTTCGGCGACAACGTCCGAGAGTGTAGTCCGGCGCCGGGCCGCGAGCCGCTTGAGCTCCCGGAAGATACGATCAGGGATAATGAGCGTAGTCTTCATAGGAATAATCCTACATGTGCTACGGCCAGCCGGCAACGAGCTGGAGCGGGGTCGGTGGGACCAGCCAGCGCCGCCGACGTCCTGGCGACGCTGGCAACCCCCGAATCGCACCCGTAAGATGTCCTCCGCCATGACATCCGTTTCCGATCTCAACACTGCCCTGACCGGGCGGTATCGCATCGAGCGGGAGCTGGGCGGCGGCGGTATGGCGCTGGTGTACCTCGCCCGCGATGAGCGGCACGACCGGAGCGTTGCGCTCAAGGTCCTGCGTCCCGAGCTGGCTGCGGTGATTGGCGCCGAGCGGTTCCTGAACGAGATCAAGACCACGGCGAACCTGCAGCATCCCCACATCCTGCCGCTGCACGACTCGGGCAATGTGGATGGCACGGTGTGGTACGTGATGCCGTCGGTGGAGGGCGAGTCGCTCCGCGACCGCCTGACGAGGGAGACGCAGCTGCCGCTGGATGACGCGCTGACCATTGCCCGTGAGGTCGCCAGCGCGCTCGACTACGCGCACCGGCACGGCGTGATTCACCGCGACATCAAGCCCGAGAACATCCTGCTGCACGACGGACGGGCGATGGTGGCGGATTTCGGGATCGCGCTCGCGGTCAGCAGGACCGAAGGCGGCACCCGCATGACGGAAACGGGCATGTCCCTCGGCACGCCGCACTACATGAGCCCCGAGCAAGCGCTCGGCGAGCGGACGATCGACGCCCGGACCGACATCTACGCGTTAGGCACTGTGCTCTACGAAATGCTGGTTGGCGAACCGCCGTTTACGGGACCGAGTGCGCAGGCGATCGTGGCCAAGGTGATGAACGCGTCTCCGGCGCCGGTCTCGGCGATTCGGCCGACGGTACCAGCCTTCGTTGACAACGCGGTGATGCGCGCGCTCAGCAAGCTCCCAGCGGATCGCTTTCGAAGTGCTGCCGACTTCGCGGCCGCGCTGCAGGGAGGGCCGGCGTCAGGCACGACGACCGACAGGATCTCCGCCATGCGGTCGACGTCGACTCTCGGTGCTGCTCGGCCCAGATCCGTGGCGGCGACGGTGCTTCCGTGGGCCGTCACACTCGGCGCAGTTGCGTGGGCAGTTGTCGCATCGCTCCGTGGGCCCGCATCAGGCGGAGGACCGGTAACGGCCGCGATCCTGCCGCTCGAGATGCGCAAGCCGACCGACGTGCCGCCCAATGAGATCGGACCTTCGATCTCGCTGGCGCCCGACGGCAGCTACATCGTGTACGTCGGCGCCGATCCGGAACTGGCCGGTACGACGGCCCTCTGGAAGCGCCCGCTCGACCGGCTCGAGGCGTCGCCGATCGCAGGAACGCGCGGCGCCCAATCGCCGTCGGTGATGTCAGACGGGCGGTCCATTCAGTTCATGAAGCGCCAGGCTGACGGCGTGGGCAACGAGCGCTGGGAGGTCTCCGCCGAGGGGGGGTTGCCCACACCGGCGCCACTTGCCAACGGGATTCGACGGCTGCGTGATGGCCGCATTCTCGTCGCCGATTCGGGGGAGTTCATCGTCCGACCCAGCGTCGACGGTTCGGCAACGGCGCAGAGGCCCGTGCCGATGCTGATCGTATCGGGCTTTGATGTGTCACCCGACCAGCGATGGCTGGCGCGCACCATTCGAGATTCGATCGTCCTGCGGACGCTGGAGCGCGGCACACGATACGTGCTGGCTGCCGGCATCTCGCCCAGGTTTCTGGAGGACGACTTGCTGGCGTTTCGCGCGCTTGACGGGACACTCCACGTCGGCCGACTGAGCGCCGACCGCTCGCGCTTCGCGGCGCCGCCGGTTCCGATGGTGCCGAACGTCCTCGAGGAAAACGGCCGCGCGGTCTTCTCCGTCGGAGACGACGGTTCGCTCGCCTACGTCCCCGGAACGTCGGCTGGTCAATCGCGACTCGTGTGGATCGCTGGTGGCCGTGAGCAACCCGTGCCTAACGCTGAAGTCCGTTCCCTTGCCGGGGTGGCGTTGTCACCGGACGGGCGCCGTGCCGCGGTGTCGGTCGGGACGTTTACGCAGGGCGGTGACATCTGGATCGCCGATCTCGAATTGGGGAGCATGAGTCCACTGACGAGCGACGGTCGGAAGTCTCGTGCGACCTGGCGTCGCGATAATCAGTCGGTCGCGTTTCTGGAATTCAGGATTGCCGCAAGCCAAGGTGGGCGCGGGCTCGGTGAAGGCAGGCGCGGTGAAGGTGGTCGAGGTGAAGGCGGGCGCGCCGGAGGCGCTTCCCTGGTCTGGCAACGGAAGGTCGATTCGGGTATGCCAACCGACTCCTTGCCGGGCCCGTGGCCGGCCGTGGTCGACGAACTAGCCTGGTCACTGGACGAGCGGTATGTCGCGATTCGTACCCGCCGCGTCAACAGAGGCGGGAATCGCGACATTGTCGTGCGCCAGTTCAATCCGGATTCCCTGATCCCGTTTGCCTCGGAGAACGCCCAGGAACGCGGACCACGCTTCTCTCCTGATGGGCGATGGCTGCTGTACGTGTCTGACCGGTCCGCACGCGACGAGGTGTACGCCGAGTCATTCCCGGGAGGAGGGAACCGGGTCCAACTCTCACTGGACGGCGGCCGGGAAGGCGTGTGGTCGCGCGATGGCTCGCGCGTCTTCTACCGTGCCCTGGACGGCTGGATGATGGCGGCCCACTTGAATCGTGGTGCGACACGGCAGGTGACTCGGCGCGAGCGGCTCTTCGATGCGAAGCCCTATCTCGCGAATCAATTCCTCGTGACGTACGACGTGACGGCGGACAACCGGTTCCTGATGATGAAGACCGAGGAGCAGCCACCGCGCACGGAGGTTGTGATCATCCGGAACTGGGTGCAACAGGTGAAGGCGCGCCTGGCCGAATCGCGTTAGGTCGACCAGGCGCGATAGGCGCTGGTTACGGCTTTCTCGCCTGCTCGTTCGCGTAGATCGCCACTTCAACGCGACGGTTCCGCGACTGGCCGCTTTCGGTATCGTTGGAGGCAATGGGCTCGGTCTCTCCGCGACCCGTGGATCGAAGCCGTGCCTGCACGACGCCCTGACCGACCAGGAATCGTCCGGCCGAGGAGGCGCGGCGTTCAGACAGCCCCTGGTTGTAGCTGTCCGCGCCGGTGGCATCGGTGTGCCCGACGATCAACAGGTCCGTATTCGGATACTTGCCCAGACTCGCAGCCAGTTGACGCAGGTTTTCGGCGGCCGTCGGCTTAATGACATCCGAGTCGAAATCGTAGAGCAAGCCTGACGTGAACGTCACCGCGATACCCTCACCGACGCGAGTGACCGTGGCGCCGGGGATGTTCTGCTGGAGCTCTTTGGCCTGCTGATCCATCTGGTGGCCAATGATGGCTCCAGCTGCACCGCCGACCACGGCGCCGATGATCGCGCCACGCGCCGTGGAGCCGGTCTGGTTGCCGATGACGCCGCCGACCGCGCCGCCGGCCGCGGCACCAATCACCGCACCCTTCTCACGATTCCCCATCGATGCGCAGGCGGAGACCTGCAGGGTCGCAACCAGTATCACCGCGCTGACAGGCGCGAATCGAATCGTTCTCATGTGCATTGCCTGAGTTGAGGACGCTTGTAATACCCGCCCTCGGCCTCAGGGATGCGCTTGATTGCTGCGAGCCCGGCTATTGAACCGCGAATTCTTCAGGGACTGGGATCAGTCCCCTGCAGCCACGACTCTCGGCTCGAATGGCACTTCCGTCGAGATCGCCGGCATTCGGCCTGAGATGACCTTGTACCACACCCTGGCGCTGTCGGCGAGGATGATGATGACAGAGATCATGAAGAACGCCGCCACGGCCGCGTCGATCCGATCGTTGAAGATGAAACGCTGCGCGGCTTCGGCGCTGGCGATTCCCGGCGGCAGGTTTCCCGCGGCGAGCGTGGATTCATAGAGGTTCGCACGCGCCAGGAAGCCAAGCTTCGGGTCCGGCGAGAACATCTTCAGCCATCCCGCCGTCATGGTGACGATCACCAGCCAGATGAGCGGGGCGATGGTGATCGGCGCGTATTTGGCCTTTCCCATCTTGATGATCACCGTGGTCCCCACGCAGAGCGCGACGGCGGCGAGCAACTGGTTCGCGATGCCGAACAGCGGCCAGAGCGTATTGATGCCGCCTAACGGGTCTATGACCCCCTGATAGAGGAAGTACCCCCACATCATGACGAAGATGCCGCTGGTGATCACCACCCCGGGATACCACGAGACCTTCCCCAGCGGAGCCCAGACGTGTTTGAGCAGGTCCTGGAGCATGAACCGTCCGACGCGCGTGCCGGCGTCGAGGGTTGTCAGGATGAACAGCGCCTCGAACATGATCGCGAAGTGGTACCACAACGCGAGCGCCGTCGGCCCACCGAGCACGTTCGAGAAGAGGCTTGCCATGCCGACCGCGAGGCTTGGCGCGCCACCCGTGCGCGAGAGCAACCGCTCCTCACCGATATTGGACGTCAGCTCCCGGAACTGGACGGGATCGAGGACGAAACCCCAGTTGCGGATCGCCTCGGCGGCCGACTCCGGTGTCGTGCCGATGATGCCGGCCGGTGAGTTGATCGCGAAGTATTCACCCGGCGTGAGCACGCAGGCCGCGATGAGCGCAAGGATGGCTACCAGGGATTCGGTGAGCATCGCGCCGTAGCCGATGAACCGCGCGTCAGGCTCCCGTTGGAGCAGCTTGGGCGTCGTGCCCGACGAGATGAGCGCGTGGAAACCGGATATCGCGCCGCAGGCAATCGTGATAAAACAGAACGGGAACAACTTTCCCGCGAAGACCGGACCCGAGCCATCGATAAACTGCGTCACCGCCGGCATCTGCATCGGCGGAAGGACGATCAGCACGCCGAGGGCGAGCGCGACCACGACGCCGATCTTCACGAACGCCGACAGGTAGTCGCGCGGGGCCAGCAGCAGCCAGACAGGAAGTACCGATGCCGCGAAGCCGTAAGCCATGATCAGGAGCGCGATGCTGGCGCGACTCAACGTGAACATCGGCGCCAAGGTCGGGCTCTCCGAAACCGCACGGCCGAGGTACAGCGCGACCACGAGAAGGATCAGTCCGATGGCTGTCGCTTCGAGCACCCGGTGGGGCCGGATCCACCGCATGTAGCCGCCCATGATGAGCGCGATGGGAATGGTGAGGCCTACCGTCACGATCCCCCATGGACTCTCGCCTAACGCGTTGACCACGACGAGCGCGAGCACCGCGATCAGCACGATCATGATTCCGAGCACGGCGACCAGCGCCGTGAACCCGGCGACCGGTCCGATCTCCTCCTTCGCCATCTGTCCGAGCGATTTTCCGTTGCGTCGGAGCGATGAACAGAGGATCACGAAGTCCTGCACGGCGCCGCCGAGCGCGACGCCGACGATGATCCAGATGGCGCCGGGCAGGAACCCGAATTGCGCGGCGAGCGTTGGGCCGACCAGCGGACCAGGACCGGCAATGGCCGCGAAGTGATGGCCGAAGACGATCCAGCGGTTCGTCGGCACAAAATCGCGCCCGTCATTCAACCGTTCGGCTGGCGTCGCCCGATTGGGGTCCAGTGCGAAGACCTTGGCGGCGATGATCTTGCTGTAGAAACGGAACGCCACGAGGTACGTGCACACGGCGGCCGTGAGCAGCCAGGCGGCGCTGACTTGTTCACCACGACCGAGGGCGAGGACGGCAAACGCGCCGGCGCCGGCGAGTGAAACGAGGACCCAGATGAGAATCGAGAGAGGCTTCGGCATGAGGGCGAGTGAGGAAGCTGCGTGCTGATTGCTGCTTACTGCTGCTGCCGCTGCGTGCTGGGGCTGGTGCTGGATGACTCCGACCGAACTTGCCCCCGCGCTCAGGCTCGGTCAACGCTCATTTTCGCTGGCGAGCCTTCCAGTGATCGGCCCAGTTGATCATCAGGCCGAGCTGCCGCCCGCTGACGTTCGGCGTCGCGACGAACGCGAACCGCAAGCCGTCGGGAGAGACGTCCCAGAGTGGCTCGAATCCAGTGTTCGCAAAGCGTCCGGCGAACAGCGCCTTGGGCGGACCGATTGTTGGCTCGGTCCCGAGGTCAACTCGCACGGCGTACGTGCTGTCGTTCCATCGATAGAAGATCTCATTCTTCGCCCAGCGCGCCTCACGTCCACCACCTCGCGAAACTGGCCATCGCGCGCTGTTCTCCTGCAGTCGGCGCAGGAACACCTGGTCTACGCCCGTCTCGTTGGACACGTACGCGAGCCACCTGCCGTCGGGAGAAAGCGCGAACCCCTTTTCATCGAACGAGGTTGTGAGCAACGGGCGCACCATTGCCGGACTGTCCAGCGAAGCCATGAGGATGTCCCGGTTGTTTCCCGTGACGTCTTCGCGAAAGACAATCGTCCGCCGGTCCGGGGTTACGCGAGACTCAAAGACGAGATTCGGACGCTTGAGGACTTCCACCGGTCGCGCGCTCCCGTCCGACGCGACGCGACGCAGTCCGCCACGAGTGATGAACACCAGGCTCTTGTTGTCGGGGTCCCATTCCGGCTGGCCGCTTACGCTGTCTGACGTCAGGCGCAGCAGCGTCCCGCGATCGATGTCATAACTCCAGATGTCGCCCTGCATGCCTCCACGAATTTCGACGTGAAACGCCAGGCGCTTCCCATCGGGCGAAAAGCGAGGAAAGCGGTAGAGGAGGTTTTCGGGAAGCGTATGCACGGTCGCGCCCGTGCGGTTGAGGAGCACCAGTTGGCGCCCCATTGTCGAGCCTACGAGGTAGACGAGCGTACCGTCGAGCGCGACGGCGAACCTCGAGATGGTGGGTCCCGCGGTCACCACCCCTTCGGTTATGACTTCCGATGGTCCGGTGACCTCCAGGGCATCCTCGTCGAACGGAGCCGCTAGAAGAACTCCTTCGATCAGTCCGTAGACAAGCAAGCCGCCCCGCACGTATTGCGGATAGCTGCCTCCGGGAATGAGCCGGCGTATTTCGGGATCTCCGAGACGAAACGCAACGATGCCCGCCGAGTCCCCCGTTGTTTCCGCGATCACGGCGCGTGATCCGGGCAGAAACGATGGTCGGTAGTATCCCTCGTCACCGCGAGCCGAGGTGATTGCTGTTGCCGTTCCTCCTGTCGCAGGGACCTGATAGAGCATTCCGCTCGTCGAGAACACAATGATCTCGGTGTCGCCCCAGGTGGCACCACCACTGATGCCCCAGTCGCACACCGTATTGACGGACCCACCCTGGAGAGAGACGGTCTTAAGCTTCCCGCCCTGTTGGAAGCCAAGGATCTTGCCATCCGGGGAGAAGAACGGCGTCGTCGCATTCTCGGTGCCGGCGACGGCCGCCGGTTCGACGCGATCGAGTGAGCGAACGTAGATCTGGCGTCGATTCGTGGAATCAAAGCCAACGAACGCGATGCGGGATCCGTCGCCCGCGATCGCCAGCGAAGGAACCGGGAAGAAACGCACGCGTTCTTCCGGCGAGAAATAGATCTTCATCACCGGCGCCGGTTCCGTGCTTTCGTCACCCGGTCGCGCAATCAGGCTCCAGGCCGCGAGCAATGCCACGGCGGCGAAGCCAATCCACACGGCCGGCGCCGCCGAGATGTGCCTTCGCCAGCCACGCGTCCCCGCGGACCCGCCGGTCATGACGACGAAGTCGGGGTCGCCGCCGTGCTCG
>CAZSNV010000043.1:0-23909 GCA_964608035.1 uncultured Gemmatimonadaceae bacterium
GGGGAGAGAACCATGAACGAAGGTCTGGTCTGGTGGCGAGGGCTCGTCTTGTTGACCGCGCTTTCAGGGTGTGGTGGTGACGCCGCGCCCGCCGCGAAAGAGAAGGCGGCGACGGTCAGCAATCCGCAGGTTGAAACCGCGCTGACGCAGGTGACGATCTCGACTGAGGCCTTCACCCGGCTTGGCATCAAGACGGTCACCGCCGATTCCGCCGAAGTCGGCGCGGTTCGCACGTTAGGCGGTGAGATTGTTGTGCCTCCGGGGGAGCGAGCGGACGTGGTGGCGCCGGTCGCCGGCAAGGTGATCATCCCGGCCAACGTGCGCGGCCGGGTGGGCGGCTCGGTCGCGTCGGGCACGCCGATCGTGCGGCTCATTCCCATTCCGACCGGGACTGATCTCCTACGCACCGCCGAGGAGGTTCGTATCGCTGAGGCGCGCCATGCGCAGGCAAGTGCCGAAGAACAACGCGTGCGCACGCTGCGAAACGAGAAGCTGCTCTCGGAACGGGATCTCGAAACCGCAGTCGCTGACCTGCGGGCCGCGGAGGCGGCCCGGGACGCGGCGGTGGCGCGCCACCGGTTGATTCAGACGGGAAGCTCGGTGGAGGCCGGGAGCCTCGAGGACAACAGCGCGCTTACGTCCCTGACGATCGCCGCGCCGATGGCTGGCGTGCTGCTGGACCTCACGGTGGGGTCCGGCCAGGTCGTCACCGCCGGAACGCCGTTGTTCACTGTGGCTGCGCTTGGCCGGCTGTGGGTGAAGGTGTCGCTGTACGCCGGCGACGCCCGTACGATCGCTCGCGGGCAGCGAGTGACCGTGCACGGACTCTCGTCAGGCACCGGCGGGTTCGCGGTGTCGGCGCGGCCGGCGACCGCCCCGCTGTCTGCCGACGCAAGCTCCTCTTCTATAGATCTGTTCTATCAGCTCGACGAGCCACGCGGCCTGCGACCTGGCGAACGGGTGAGCGTCTCGCTGCCCGTCACCGGTCCACGGCAGAAGGCGCTGGTCGTGCCATTGTCGGCCGTGCTGTACGATGTCGCCGGTGATGCCTGGGTGTACGTGAGGACCGATTCGCTGGTCTTCACGCGACGCCGGATCGAGGTCGCCAACATTGTTGGTGACCGGGTGCTGGTGACCCGCGGACTGGCTCCGGGAACACCGGTTGTGACCGCCGGCGCCGTCGAGTTGTTCGGCACCGAGTTCGGGCCGGGGAAGTAGCGCATGCGGTGGCTTGTTTCCACGGCGCTCAAGCTGCGCTGGATTGTGATCGCATTGGTCATCGCGGGGCTGGTCACCGGCGTCCGAGCGGTGCGGAACGCGCCCCTCGACGTCTTTCCCGAGTTCGCGCCCCCGCTCGTGGAAGTGCAGACCGAGGCGCCAGGACTGTCCACTGAGGAAGTGGAAGCGCTGGTATCGATGCCGATCGAGCAGGCGCTCACCGGGACGCCTTTTGTCACGACGGTGCGGTCCAAGTCGGTCCTCGGTCTTTCGAGCGTCGTGCTGCTCTTCGAGCGCGGGACGGACCTGTTCCTCGCCAGGCAGTTTGTCGGTGAGCGACTGGCGCGGATCACCGGCACGCTCCCGACTGTCGCCAACGCGCCCGTGCTGTTGTCGCCGCTGTCGTCAACCAGTCGGGCGCTGAAGATCGGCATCACGTCGCCGACGCTGACGCAGATGGAGCTCTCGGCGCTCGCGCGGTGGACCATCCGGCCGCGTTTGATGTCGGTGCAGGGCGTGGCCAACGTGGCGATCTGGGGCCAGCGCGACCGGCAGCTGCAGGTGCTGGTGCATCCCGAGCGGCTCCGCGCCAACGGGCTGACGCTGGACGACATCACCCGCGCCGCGCGCGAGGCGGTGTCGATCGATGCCGGCGGGTTCGTCGACATGCCTAACCAGCGTATCGCCATCAACCAGCGCACCGGGGTGCGCAACGCGGAGCAGCTGGCGCGCTCCCCGGTGGCGTTCCGGAACGGCGCGTCCATCACGCTGGGCGACGTGGCCAACGTGGTCGAGGGTCATGGTCCGCCGATCGGCGATGCCATCATCAACGACGTCCCGGGAATTCTGCTGATTGTCGAGAAGCAGCCGTGGGGCAATACGCTCAGCGTGACGAAAGGCGTGGAGGCAGCGCTCGAGGCGCTGCGCCCCGGGCTGCCCAACGTCGAGATCGATCCGACGATTTTCCGGCCGGCGACGTTCATCGAGATGTCGATCTACAACCTGATGCGTGCGCTGCTGATCGGCTGCGTGCTCGTCATCCTCGTCCTTGGCTTCTTCCTCAGGGACTGGCGGAGCGGATTGATCAGTCTCAGCGCGATACCGCTCTCGCTGCTGGCAGCGGCTGTGATCATGCGCTACCGCGGAGGCGTGATCGACACCATGGTCCTCGCCGGCCTGGTCATTGCGTTAGGCGAAGTGGTGGACGACGCGATTATTGACGTGGAGAACATCCTTCGTCGCCTTCGTCTGAATCGCGAGGTCGCGGTCCCGCGGCCGGCGTTCGATGTCGTGCTGGATGCGTCGCTCGAAGTGCGGAGCGCGGTCGTCTACGCGAGCATGATCGTGGCGCTGGTCTTCCTTCCGGTGTTCTTCCTTGGCGGGCTGGCGGGATCGTTCTTCCGGCCACTGGCCTCGGCGTACATCGTGGCGATCCTGGCCTCGCTGGTCGTCGCGCTCATCGTGACGCCGGCGATGTCACTCATGCTCCTGCCGGCGGCGGCGCGCGAGAGCCGCGAGTCACCGGCAATTATCAGGCTGAAGCGCCGCTACGCGGCACTTCTGCCGTGGTTCGTGGATCGACCGGCGCGCGTTACACGGACGTTGGTCGTGGCGATTGGCGCCGCGGTGATCGCCGCGCCGTTCCTGGGCGAGGAGTTCCTGCCGCACTTCCGCGAATACGACTTCCTGATGCACTGGGTCGAGAAGCCGGGCACGTCGATCGATGCGATGCGGCGCGTCACGATTCGCGCCAGCCAGGACATGCGCGCGGTCGAAGGCGTGCGCAACTTCGGGTCGCATATCGGGCGCGCCGAAGTGGCCGACGAGGTGGTGGGCCCGAACTTCACGGAGCTCTGGATCAGCCTCGATCCCAAGGCCGACTACGATGGGACCGTCGCCCGCGTTCAACACATCGTCGACTCGTATCCGGGATTGTATCGGGACCTGCTGACGTACCTTCGAGAACGAATCAAGGAAGTGCTGACGGGCGCGAGCGCCACGCTGGTGGTGCGGCTGTTCGGTCCTGAACTCGATGTCCTGCAGAGCAAGGCCCAGGAAGTACGGAAGGCGCTGGAGGGGGTGGAAGGCATCGCCGACCTCAAGGTGCAGGCCCTGATCCTGGTGCCACAACTCGAGGTCGAGGTGAACCCCGATGCCGCGGCCCGGCTGGGTGTTTCAGCGGGGTCGGTGCGGAAACAGGTGACCGCGCTCGTGCGTGGCCTCAAGGTCGGGGAAGTGTTCGAAGCAGCGCAGAGCACCGACGTGGTGGTGTGGGGCGTGCCGGAAGTCCGCGGGCACCTGCAGGCCATTCGCTCACTCCCCATCGAGACCGTGGGTGGCACCACCGTCCCGCTGGACGAACTCGCGACGGTTCGCGTGGCGCAGACACCTAACGAGATCACCAGGGAGGGCGCCTCGCGGCGGCTCGACGTGACCGCCAATGTGTCGGGACGGAGCCTGGGCGCGGTGGCGCGCGATCTGGAGGCAGCGGTGGCCGGCGTTTCATTCCCGGCCGGGTATCACCCCGAGCTACTGGGCGAATACGCCGAACGGCAGGCGGCGAGCCGGAGGCTGATGGCGCTCAGCCTCCTCGTGATGGTCGGCATCTTCCTGATCCTGCACGCCGACTTCGGCTCGGTGCGCACGGCGGGGATCGTCTTCGGCACATTGCCGTTCGCGCTCGTCGGCGCCGTGGCGGCGGTGCTGCTCACGGGTGCCGTGCTGTCGTTAGGTTCGCTCGTCGGCTTCGTGACGGTGCTGGGCATCGCGGCGCGGAACGGCATAATGATGGTCAGCCACTTCCGCCATCTCGAGCACGAGGAAGGCGTACCGTTCGGGCGGGAGCTGGTGATGCGTGGGGCATCGGAGCGATTGGCACCCATCCTGATGACGGCGCTCGTCACCGCGCTGGCGTTGATGCCGCTCGTGATCTGGGGCGACAAGCCGGGTCACGAGATTGAGAACCCGATGGCAATCGTGATCCTCGGCGGCCTCGTATCGTCGACGCTGCTCAATCTGTTTCTTGTGCCTGCGCTTTACCTGCGCTACGGACGGGCGGCGCCGAGTACTTGAGGCATCAGGCATCAGGCATCAGATGCGGCGGTGAGGGTCCAATCTGTTTGCCGCTGCTGATGCCTGGTGCCTGATGCCTGATGCTTCTCTGTATCGTAACGGCGACCTCGTCAGGCAGATGCAAGATGCGAGGTTCGATCTTGGCCGCTTGGCTGGCCTCCGGGATCCTGCGTGCGCTGACGAGATCGCCAAAGGCAATCGCGAAGTTCCGGACCTGAGTCCAGTCCGTGTACTCATGGTCGCGCGATGTGTCGGTTGATCCTCCATTCATCCTGGACGCTCTCTTCATGAACCACTTGAGCAGCAGGTTATAGCGCGTGTACTTGATCGCACCGGCGATGCAATCAGAGAAAGCCGGGCGGAATGCGGTTTCGGCGAGGAACTCGTCACGGACCCGCCGAGCGGCGGCGCGTCCTTCTTCCCTGGCACTGCCTGCGGATGCACTGACCGAGTAGAACGCGCAGGGCATCGCGTTCAACGTGTCGAGCTGGTCTCGAATGAACGTCGCCACGGCAGGCTGGTGCCCGCGCGCGATGACTGAGGCGCCAATGATGACGCCCTGGAACTGACTCAGGGGAGGCACGCGTCCTTCCTTGACGTTTGACATCGTCACCTGGAAGCCGTCCTGCTCGAGTGTCTGCTGGAGATGGCCGGCAATCGTGGCGGTTTGGCCGTGAGTCGTGCCGTAGACAATCAGGACCTTTGGCGTCGGCATACGTGCTCCTGTCAGGTGGCAAGCTCAGTGTCGCCGAAGCAGTTCCGCCGCGTCAGCGGGGAATATCCGATCGCGATGTAAGGGATTCGCCTCCTGATCTCAGGTCAGGGTTCCCCCGTGAGGTCGGCGACGATCTCCGTACGCAGGTTCCGTCATACAGCGGACAATCGCTGGTCCACAGAATGCCATTCTTTCAGCGGCCCTCGGAATGCCCCGGGGTGACGCCTAACCGGACTCTCACCGTGAAGCCGATGCAATACGAGCTGACCGCTCCTGGCACGGTCGGCGCGCGTGCGATCGATGTCTCCGTTCTGCCCGCGCTGATGAGAACCCGCGCTGAGCCGGTCGTGGCCCTTCGTGCGATCAAGCTGGTCCACACGCTGGTGTGGGCGTTCTTTGCCGGTGCGATCCTCGCCATCCCGATCGCGGCGTGGCAACGTTGGTTCGGGTGGGTTCTCATACTCACCGCGGTCGTGCTGGTCGAAGTCGCGATCCTCGCGTTCAACGGCCTGCGCTGTCCTCTGACCGGCATTGCCGCCCGGTACACCGACGACCGACGCAGCAACTTTGACATCTACCTGCCGCTCTGGCTCGCCACGTACAACAAGCAGGTCTTCGGCGCGCTGTTCCTCTCGGGCATCCTGCTTGCCCTGCTTCGCTGGACTCAGCGTTAGGCTGAGGCTGCTCACACGACAGCACCAAACACGCGTCCGATGACTGCCGTGATTGCCATGGCAAGCGCGCCCCAGAACGTTACCCGTGCAGCGCCCCGCGCGACGCTCGCGCCACCGACCCTGGCAGCCAAGCCGCCGAGCAGTGCGAGGAACAGGAGCGACGTCGTCGCCACGATTGGAATGATGTCGGCGATGGGGACCGCGGCGGCGAGGAGCGGGAGCGCTGCTCCGACCGCAAACGTCGCCGCAGACGCCAGCGCCGCCTGGACTGGACGTGCCGCGTGCTCCGCCGAGATGCCCAATTCGTCGCGTGCGTGAGCGGCGAGCGCATCGCGTGCCGTGAGCTGCTCCGCGACCTGGCGCGCCAGGGCCGGTTCGAGCCCGCGCCCGACGTAGATCCCTTGCAGCTCATCCAATTCGCGCTCGGGACTTGACGACAGCTCACCCTTCTCGCGCGTCAGGTCAGCGGATTCGGTGTCCGCCTGTGAGCTGACCGACACATATTCGCCGGCGGCCATCGACATCGCGCCGGCCACCAGCCCGGCCACACCGGCGACCAACACGTTGCTTCGGCCAGTCTCCGCTGCGGCAACGCCAACGACGAGACTGGCGGTCGAGACAATGCCATCGTTGGCGCCGAGCACGGCGGCTCGCAGCCAGCCAATTCGCTGTGTGCGGTGCTGTTCTGGATGCATGGCACTGCGCCTCCACCTATGCCGGGCGGAGCCTTTCAACCCGCCGCTCGCACCTCAGCGCGACGGCACTCGCGATGATCGCCACCAGTGGAAGGCTGAAGTCTTCAACCATTCCGAGCTGGAACGCTCCGACAGTCGCGACCAACGACCAGAGAACTGGAATAATCAGGACGCGACGCGGCAGCGCCGGTCGGGCCCAAAGCAGAACTCCAAATGTGAACACCGTCGTGGGACATGGAAGCCCGAAGGTGGGAGTGGCCGGGTAGCGATGTCCGGCCAGCCAACCTAACGACGGATAGATGATGAGGGCGAAGACGATCATCAACCCGCCGAGCAGGCTGAGTGCGTCCCGCTGCACGGTGAAGTGTATCACAGGTTTTCGGAGCGCAAGCCAGACGAAGATCCCCGCCTGGACGATGAAGAGTACGCCGTTGTCTCCAGTGATTCCGCTATCCGTTCAGCGAACCGGTCGCCGATTCCGTCGGGGCGGCCGAACGGCCTTCCATTTCGTCGATGTGAAGCTGGAACACGATCGTGCGCGTCGGCATAGGGTCGTTATCGGTGAGCGCGTCCGGCATCACCGACCGTATGGCCTGGAGCGCCTTCCCGTAGTGCTCGCGCATTGGCATCGCCTGACCGGGCTCGACGACGTAGACGGTCCCCTTGACCACCACGCTCTCCCAGTCGAAGAGGCCCCGGATCTCGTCGACTTCGAATGCCACCCATGGCCAGCGTCTCAACGCCCTCATGCGGGTCCCCGGCGCCGACCTTCCGTAGATGGCGCCGTCGTCGTAGACGTAGCCGATCGGCTCCACGTCGACGCGCCGTCCATCCGTGAACGCGATGCGTCCAATGTTATGCCGGCGCAGCACGGCTTCCATTTCCGGTCTGGTGAGGTTCCTCGTTGTCGTGGTTGTCATTGGCGCCCACCCTCCACGCCGGCCATCATGGCCTCGGCCCGGTCGCGGATACCGAGCATCATCCCGCGCTGCATGATGAAGTGTGCCGGCTCGAACACGAACACGTTGATCGGGCCGAGCAGGACGGCGGCGAGACTCGGGCGCCCCTCGCCGCGGGTCCGTACGAAGAACCTCGTGGTCTGCTCGTCAACGGGGTGCACAACGAACGCACCCCAGTTCTGCAGGATGATGGCGCGGCCCGGGACGATTTCGAGGACCCGCCACCCAGGTTCACCTAACCGCCCACCCAGATAGTCGGGCTGCGTCGCGCGCACCAGGTCTCCCGGCTTCCGCTGCTGCCACTCGGGATGAATGCGGTCGGCGTTGTGAATGTCGGCGCCGACAAGATGCTCCAACCAGGTGTAGCTGTAGAAACCACCCCGGTCCTGTCCGATTTGCACCAACCACGGCCACACCGAATCGGCAGGCGCACGGATGGTGACACCGTGATCGACTCGATACCGCGCGTCAGGCACCAGTTCGTCGCCGGGCAGCGTCATCATGCGGTCGGCTGGCGTCGTTCCCCATCGCAGGTACACCGGATGGACCAGTGCAACCACCGTTGCATAGACCAGGAACAGCAGGCCGGCTGTGTGACCGGCGGCTGCCAGCGGACGGAAGCGCCCCTCGCCAGCGCCACGAGTACTTCCGGCGGGGGAAGGGTTGCGGTCGCCCATGCGCGTCCAATGCACCACGATGGTCAGGAAGACCATGTCCACCACGACCCCGACGAATGCGATGGTACCGCCGATGATTGTGAGCAGCGCGATCGAGGCGATCGTGGCTGCGGTGATGAGGGGCCGGTAGTGGCCCCGGACCAGCGGCACGCGCAGCAGCCCGAAGCCGGCGCCGAGGTACCCCAGCATCGCGACGCCCCAGAACAGCGTCGTGATCCACAGTGGCACCGCATGGCCGGCCCAGATGCCAGCGTTCGCGTGGGCAAACCCGTGCAGCAGGACCACGACGGCAAGACCGACGCGCCGCCCGGTGGTCAGCGTGTGCGTGGGGGACTGCGCCGCCTCCATGAGGTTGCGATACGCCGCGCCTAACGTCGCGTCACGCATCAGAAGATCCTCAGGTTCAGGTAGCGTCGCGGGTTCTTCTTGACGTCGGCCACCAGGGCTCGCAGTTCCATCACGAGCGAGTCGCTGTTGCGATAGAACGCCGGGTCGTTCACCAGCAGCCCAAGAGATCCCTGGCCGGCGTTGACCCGCGTCGCAATCGACTCGCTGGCGATCAGGAACGCGTCGAGCCGCGCCTGCGATTTTCCGAGTTGCTCGGCCATCGCAGCCAGTTGGCGGGTCGCGGCCTTGAGCTGTCGCGCCGCCTCCCCGGCATCACTCACCAGCGCCTGCATCTGTTCGTCCGAGGTGGCGGAGTCGACGCGCAGCGACACGTCGCGAAGCATCGTGGCCGCGCGGCTCAGCGCTTCGACTCCGCCCTCGACGCTCGCCGACGTGCGCGTCAGGTTGCCCGATTGCTCCCGGACAGTTTTCGCCAGAGTGGTGGAGAGGTCCGAGAAGTTTCGGATCGACAGCCGCAGTTCCTTCGCCGCTTCCGTGTCGAAGGCCACATCGACCCGCTCGGCCACGGAGGCGACGTCGCCCGCGATGCGGCCCGCAACGGCGGTCAACTTCGCGATGTCGGGCAGCGTGGCGCCCGGAAGCACGTCGTCGTCCTTCGCGGTTTCGCGGAGCTGCCGCTGAATCTCCTCGTCGCGACCGAGGGCCTCGCGACCCGTGATCGTGGCCTGCCATTCCCCGAACAAGCTCGACTCATTCAACAGCACGACGGGTTGACGCGGTAATTCAACTTCGGGCGCGAGTGACATGCGCACGACGACGAATCCATCCTCCAGCTGCATCCGGTCGATCTTCCCGGCCCGCATGCCGCGCACGACCACGGGCGTGCCGATCCGCACGCTGCCCACGTCGTGGAACCGCGCGCTCACGTGCTGGTCATCGCGGCCAATGCTGGCCTCCTTGGTCCACAGCACGCCTCCGACGACGAGGACGATGCCCCCAAGCATCGTCAGGCCAACAACGAAATCATTGACGCGTTTCATGGCTTGTGCCCCAGGAGCCAGACGACGGCCCAGAAGGCATCGAGCAGCAGGATCATGACGGCCGAGTAGACCACCGCGGCGGTGGCCGCGCGCCCGACGCCCTGGGCTCCCCCGCGCGCGGACATCCCCTGCATGCAGCCTATCCAGGTGACGGCGGTCCCGAAGCTCGCCGCCTTAACGAGCCCGTACTGGACGTCGAAGGTCTCGAAGAAGAGGCGCAGACCCTTGGTGAACTCCTCGCTGGAGATCTGGAGGAGGGAGACCGACGCCGCCCAACCCGCCCCCACGCCGACGATGACGGACACACCAACGATGACCGGGAACATGAGCGTGCCGGCGAGAACGCGCGGCACGACGAGGTAGGCGTGTGGGTCGTAGGCCAGCGTCTCGAGGGCGTCGATCTGCTCCGTAACGCGCATCGTGCCGAGTTCGGCGGCGATGTTGGCGCCGACCCGGCCCGCGAGCGCGAGGCCGGTGAGCACCGGCGCGAGCTCCATGGTCACTGTCTTCTCGACCAGGGTGCCGACGAAGTAGAGCGGCACGGCGCCGGTGAACGAGTAACTCGCCAGCAGGGCCAGCACGATCCCGGTGAACACGGCGATGTAGATGGCGATGGGCAGCGACTGCACGCCTAACGTCACCGCGTGGAGTGAGAAGACCGGTCCCCAGGTACGGACGTCGCGGACCGCCCGTACAGTTTCGAGCATGAACCGTCCCGATCTGCCCAGGCCCTCGACGCGATCCGTCGTCCAGTGCCCGAACGCGGTGATCAGGCGCCGGCCAAGGCCATTGGCGGGGTCTCGCGCGGAGCCCTCAACCACCATGGAGTCGACGTGTGTCGCGCTGAGGCCAGTCATGAGTCATTTCCTGCTTGACGCTAGGCATCCTTCGTCCTGGGAAGTACCGGCGAATGCCCGTTTGCAGGTGCGGGATTTCCTGACACGTCAGGCTGGCCTCGCAGCGGCGGCGCGCTGGTGATGCTGTGGTTGTGATCTGGAGGCGACCCGGCGCACTCGCTCGCAAGGCGTTCAGGATCACTGCCACATCGATGCCTTCCTGCAGTAAAGCGCCGGCCACCGGCGGAATGTGGCCAGTCGCCGCAACGACCATCGCCACCACGCTCAGCGACAATCCCACCCAGATGCTCTGTCGCGCGATCCGCATCGTCCGGCGGCTGATGGCCACGGCTTCCGTGACGCGCGAGAGGTCATCGTTGAGAATGACCACGTCGGCTGCCTCGGCCGTCACGCCTCCACCATGACCGGCCAGTGCCATTCCCACATCGGCGCGACTCAATGCCGGCGCCTCGTTGGTGCCGTCTCCCAGCATGAGCACCGGGCTTCAAGGGGAAGCTCCGCAACGCGCGTGACCTTCTCGGCGGGCAGCAGCTCGCCGTGAGCGACGTCGATGCCTAACGACGTTGCCGTCGATCGCACCGCGTCCGCATGGTCACTGACAAGAGCATCATCCGGTGGACACCGAGTCGTCGGAGCCCGTCAACCATGCCTTGCGCGCCAGGACGCAGCCGGTCGGCAAACTCGATGGTGCCGGCGAATCGGCCATCGACGGCCGCATACGCACGGAGCAGCGCGATTGTCGGAGACTCAGGAGCCCCGTTCGTCGAGGCGTCCGTCATGCCGGCCGCAAGCTCGGAGATGTAGCTGCGCGAACCCACCGAGACGGTGTGGCCGTCGACGGATCCCGTAATCCCCGTCCCGGATCCTCACTCACCTGCGTTGGCGTCGTCAGGTGCTCGCCCGCGCTGGCTGCCGCCACTACGCTGCGCGCCAAGGCGTGACCGGAGTGTTGCTCGACCGACGCGACGAGACGCAGCAGCGCACCCGCGGTCTGCGGCGCGACGGCAATGATGCGTGAGACTTCGGGGCGACCCACAGTCAGCGTGCCGGTCTTGTCGAACACGGCCGCCCGAATGCGGCTCAGGCGTTCCAGTGCGCCACCCGTGCGCATGATGATCTGGCGTCGCGCCGCGCGGGTGATGCCCCCGATGATCGCGATCGGCGTGGCCAGGATCAGCGGACACGGCGTCGCCACCACCAGGACGGCGAGCGCCTCGCCGCGTCGCCGGAGGCAAGCCAGGCGATCGCGCAGACCAACAGGGTCACGGGCGTGAACCAGACTGCATAACGATCCGCGAGCCGCTGCAACGGCGCCTTGCTGGCCGTTGCCGATCGGACAAGCTCCACGATGCGTGCGTACTGGCTCTCGCTCGCGAGCGCGGTGACGCGGGCAATCAGGGCGCCGTTCAGGTTCAACGTACCGCTCATCAGCGATGTGCCGGGCCGCGCGTGTAACGGAAGCGGCTCCCCCGTCAGGCGGGATTCATCCAGCTGTGACTCTCCCGACGAGACCACGCCATCACACGGCACCATCTCGCCCGGACGGATGAAGATCTCGTTGTCTGGACGAACCTCGTCGGCGGCGACATCACGCACGGCCCCGGCGACGGAGAGATGCGCGATGTGCGGCGCATCCGCCACGAGTTCCCTGACGGCCCGCGATGCGCGCCCCTCAGCGACGCGCTCCAGCGCCTCGCCGCCGGTCTGCATCAACACAACAATCAATCCGGCCAACGGATGGCCAAGCACGACCGCACCAATGATCGCGAGCGTCGCATCCACGTCGGTAGCCAGGTGGCCACGCGCCACACTCCGGAGTGTGCGCACCAGCACCGGTGTGCCCGTCAGCACCAGGCCGGCCATCCACACCCCGTTGCCCAATCCGTTTCGCCCTCAATGCCCAGCAGTGCGGAACCAGCGATGGCAAACAACACCGCCGCGACCGAGCCGCGGCGGTGTACCAGGTCGGGCGCACAGTCATCCGGTCGACGTTCAATTCTCCAGCGTCAACAGCGTTTGACCACGATGCCGACCATGCGATCCGATCCCGGCGCAGCGGGGGCAGCGAGGACCGCGCAGTTCGCGCCGCGGATGATCCCGGTCGCCGTGCTGCCGACGAGCAACCTGCTCATCAATCCGGCGCCACGGCTTCCAGTCACGATGAGGTCCGCTCCCACCTTCCCTGCGAATTTCAGGACCTCGCGGGAGGCCTTTCCTTCCAGGGTAATCGTCTCGACGCTGATCCGCGGCGGAAGGTCCAGTGCGGACGTGAGGCGCTCGAACGATTTCGGAATCGGTTCCGAGTACAGTCCCGCCCACGTGACGAACACCTCGGGCGGCACTTCGAGTCGAGTCATGACGTGCACCAGGTGGACCGCCGTGATGCTTGGGAACAGCCGCAATGCTGCCCGCGCGCCGCGGGAGCTCCTCATTTCGGCCCGTCACTGCAAGGACGGGACTCTTGCTGGCGCGCACGATGCGAAGAGCGGTCTCACCGCCGAGTACGCGGTCGAGCAGCGCATGATGGCCAAGGCCTGTAATGACCATGGTCGCATCGAGGTCCTGCGCTGCGGTCGCGATCGCGTACGCGGGCTCGCCGTACTCGATCCTCATGGTCCAACCCGCATCGCGGGCGCCAACACGTTCCAGTTGGGCGAGCACCTTGGTGACCCGCTCAGTCATTTGCGCTTGCTCGATGTCGGAGTACGGAAGCACGATGCCGAAATCCATCGGGACCACGACCACGGGCTCGACGGCGGACAGGACGACCACCTTCGAGTCGTGCAATTCTGCCAGGCGGCCAGCCACCTTCTGCGCTGCGTCGCAGGCTATCGAGCCGTCAGTCGCGACGACGATCGGGCCGTGTTGAACCACATGGATGTTTGCCGGAGGGGCGTTGCCCCGCGGAGCGATCGTGGCCGATGTCATGGTGACCTCCTGGATTGGACCCCGGTGCGCAGTGTCGGAGTCATGATGGCCCTCCGTCGATCGCGCCGCCGTCGGATCATTACCTCCAATTCCCGGGAACATCCTCACGTTGCGTGAGGGTTTTCCAGACCGCGTCTCCCCATGCCCTGACACCGGTCGGACTCGCGCCGTCGCATGCTACGAGCGCGAGGTGATTTCACCTCGCTTCCGCAACGAGGACACCATGAGAGCCATCATCATTCTGGCTATCGCGCTCAGCGCGTCGGCGTGCGCGCTGAATCCGCCACCAGTTCCTGTCCAAGGCACGCCTGACGACTTGCGGCAGCTCACAGGCGAATGGGACGGTGCGTACAAGAGCCCGGACGCCGGCCGTAGCGGCAACATCTACTTCAAACTGATGGGCACGCAGGACACGGCCACTGGCGACGTTCTCATGACGGCGCGCGAACTGCAGGGCAATCGTGACTATCTGACCCCCGGAACCACGATGCCGCTGGCGCCGCGCGCGCTCACCATCCGCTTCGTTGCCGTCGACGGCGATGTCGTCGCGGGCACGATGGACCCGTACGAGTCGCCCGACTGCGAGTTTCGGTTGGTGACGACGTTCCGCGGTGAGATAAGCGGGAATCGCATCGAAGGCACGTTCACTATCTACCACAGCCACGGCGTACCCCAGAAAGGCACGTGGTGGGCCGAACGGCGCATCAAGCGCTGATCGCCGACGCTCCTCAGTCAGGGTCGCGTGCGCAGTTCCCCTGGCCCGCAGGGGGGTCCCTCTACAAGCTGCCCGCACTTTGCCCGACATCGCGATCCTAACGCGGATCGTAACGTCTGGGTGTCGGACCTGTGACGCCGACAAGACTTGCACTCACCAAGGAGCATTTATGCGGATCCTTCACTACTCGCGCTTCGTCATCGGCCTGGCCATCGCGCTGGCCGCCACGACCAGTGACGGGGCAGCACAAGTTGACACGACGCGCCGCGCCGTGTCAGATCAACGGATTCCCATCCGGAAAGACGGACGTTTCGTGCAGGAATCGCGCGGCGAAGTCGCGCTCGCTGCCGAAATCATCCGCATCAACGCACTCGAAGCACAGGCCGCATCGCTGCAGCAGCGACTGCAGACCGCCGAAACAGAGCTGGCGTCGCTGACGGCACTGACGGCGCGCGTCGAGGCCAATGAAGCGAATTTCAGGTCGCTTGAGGGAACCCTCCGGATGACGCGCGAGGAACTCGCCGCTGTGCGCAATGATTTGTCCATGGCGAACGCACGCGCCGCCGCGCTCGAACAGCAAGTCGCCCAGTGGGATCGGAGATGGAACTCCCACATTAACGGCTCCCTCTTTGGTCACAGCGGCTTCTTCATCGGCTTGGGCACTGGCGTGAACTTCTCGACCGGAACTCTGCACAACCTCGGCTACGGGACAGGCCTCAACGTCGTGATGCCGTTTGGCTGGAGCAAGCCTGGTAACCTCTTCGGGCTGCGTGGAGAGCTCGGTGTGCAGTCGTTCGAGGGTCGCATAATGCCGGGCTTCCAGAACATTGATCCGAGACTCTACACGGCGAGCGCGCAGGTCATGATGCACCTGCCGTTCAACGACGACAAGACGAACCTGCTCTACCTGATGGGTGGCGCCGGAGCGTACATGTTCGACCGTGTTGGAGAATCGTCGACGCTCAACAATCGAATGGGCGATTCGGATGGCTTGGTAACGAAGCTCGGCCTGACGGCTGGCGCGGGATTGGAGTTCCGTATCCTCGGCGCGACGTCCCTCTTTGTTCAGTCGGCGTTCACGAACGTGTTCGCCGAAAAGCCAGTCAACACCGCGGGTAGCAGCGGCAACTTGCGGTGGGTACCACTCGTGGCCGGAATCACGCTGCGTTAGGCGCCAGCGAGACTAGCATCGTCGGACCTCCTCCCGTCGCGAAAGCGGCGGGAGGATTGCTTTGTACTGGGGGAGCACTCAGGCGAGCGACAGCGGACCACGCGCCGGGCTTTCAACGGAGCGGTAAGCGGTCTCTGGCGCCGGAATGCCTGGAGCAGCCGCTCAGCGATCGTCGGAACCGATATGTAGTTCGGCGGAGTACTGTTGGACGCGCTTCCGCATCGGCAGCGCCTCGTCTGGCGATAGCTTCGTGGCGATGTCGGCTTCGGCCACGATGCCGATCAGGACGCCGTCATCGCTCACCACCGGAATCCGTCGCACCTCGCCCGATTCCATCTTGCTCACGATCTCCGAAACGTCTGCATCAGGCAGCACGGTCAGGAGGGGCATCGGGGTCATGACGTCGGAGACCGCGCAGAGGGCCTGATGCCCGCGGGCGACGCATCGGATCACAATGTCCCGGTCGGTGATCATGCCGGCCAACCGCGGCTTGGCGGGATCAGTCACCACCGGCACGCCGCCAATATTTTCATACCGCATGATCTCGGCGGCTCGTGTCACGCTGTCTGTCGGCGAAACGAAGAACGGCTTCGGTGTCATGATGTCGCGCGCATTCACGGTGATCACCTCGCGCTGCATGGTGGGCGTCCTTTGTCATCATAGCCCTTCTCTCGGCCGTCCGCGTCGGGCAGCGCTTGGTCAGCCGTCGGGGAATCCCTGAAACTCCGGAAACGGATACTCCGGATGCCGTAATCACGAGCCCGACTCCAGGAACCAACTTTCCCGACTGGCAGGACGAGACCCTGCGATTATCGTCTTGACGTACCTCCCGCACCGATGGACCCAGGCGTCTCCGACAACCAGGGCACGATGAAGAAAGCTCCATCTCGTTCAGACCGGCGGGCGCCGCTAGGCGTTCGCGCAGCCGCTCGTCCTCGCGCCGTACGCGGAAACACCGGCGCGGAGGAAACACCACTCACCATCAGGGCCCGTCACATCGAGCTTTCCGACGCCGTGCATGACTATGTTCACTCCCGCGCCGGATTTCGGCTGAGCCGGTTTGCGCGGCCTATCGAGCGGGTGTCGGTGCGATTCGACCGCGTCCGAAGTATCGACGCGTCGGCCCCGTCCATCCGGTGCCGGATCAAGGTTGCGGTGTCACGACTGCAGAGCGTGGTGGCCGAGGCTACGGCACGCACGGTCGAGGTGGCGTTTGTTGACGCTCTCGACGCGAGCGCGCGGTGGATGAACCATCTCGGCGAGCGACGTCGGAGGTTGATGCGACGGCGTCCGCCCGGCGCGCGCTGATCAAGCAACGCTTCGCGACGAACGCTGGTCCCGCCCTGCTGCCGCCACCCGCACACGGGCATCCACGACCGTCACGTCGTTCACGTGCACCAGGATCGGGTTGAGGTCAAGTTCCGCGATCTGAGGCAGGTCCTCGACGAGCGCACTCACTCGCAGCACCGTCTCCACGAGTGCTTCGACATCACCCGCGCTCGCGCCACGATAGCCGGTGAGCAGCGGAAAACTCTTCAGCTCGCGCACCATCTCCTCCGCGTCCCGCCTGGTGAGCGGAGCGAGGCGTACTGAAACGTCCTTGATGAGTTCGACCAGCACACCGCCCGCACCACAGGCAACGACTGGTCCGAACTGCCGGTCATGGACGACGCCGACGATCATCTCCACGCCGGGTGGTGCCATTCGCTGCAGAATAAAACCGGTTGGTGCCAGCCCGGCCTTGTCAAGACGCGCCTCTATCTCGCTGGCGGCAGCCGTCGCTTCCGCAGGTGAGAGACCAAGCCGTACCGCACCGGCCTCGGTCTTATGCACCAGCCCCGGGGCAATGGCCTTGAGCGCGACCGGACCGCCCAGCTCGGCTGCCGCCGAGCCGACGTCGTCAACGCCGGCCACGATGCGTTGCTGAAGCACCGGGATCCCGTAGCACGTCAGCAGCTTCCAGACGTCCTCGCTGCCCAGCCACTCCTCGTTCCGGCCTAACGCGGTAGCCACGATCGCCGCCGCTTCATCCTGGCGCACATCGGGAAAGCGGATGGGCGGCTCAACGGGTCGTGCGCGCCACTCCGAGTAGCGCGCGACGTGGGCCAGGGCCGCGGCCGCGTCTTCGGGAAACGCGTACGACGGAAGGCGCAGGTCGGAGCTCCGCAGTTCGTGGGGGACACCACGCGCCTGCATGAACACCGTCAGCACCGGCTTGATGCTCGCGAATTCCCTGGCGCCGGCCACAATCGCCCGAGCCACGTCCTCCGGCCTGGTGACGAGGGGCGGAACGAAGATGACGACCAGGGCGTCGATGTGCGGGTCGTGCCCGATGAGGCGAATCGCCTCCTGATACTGAGCGGCCGACGCCGAAGCGATCATGTCCACGGGATTGCCGACGCTTGCTTCCAGCGGAAGGATCGCGCGGAGCGCAGCCTGGCTCTCGTCGCCTAACGCAGGAATCTCGAGACCCTCGGACTCACACGCGTCGGCACAGAGAATTCCGGGACCGCCGGCATTGGTGAGAATTGCGACGCGCCGTCCCCCGGGCGGTGGCTGGCTGGTGAGGAGCGCCGCCACGTCGAACATCTCTTCCAGCCGGTCGGTGCGGATGACGCCCGCCTGCCGGAACAGGGCGTCGACCGTGACATCCGAGGCTGCGAGCAGCGCGCCCGTGTGCGACCCGCTCGCCCGGGCACCAGCGGCCGACCGCCCGCTCTTGACGGCGACGATCGGTTTGGCGCGGCCGACACGCCGCGCGATACGCGAGAACTTCCGCGGGTTTCCGAACGATTCCAGGTACAGCAGGATGACGTCCGTTTGCGGATCCTGCTCCCAGTACCGGATCAGGTCGTTGCCCGAGATGTCCGCCTTGTTGCCGATGGAGACGAACGTCGAGATGCCGAGTCCGAGCGAACTGGCGTTGTCGATGATGGACAACCCGAGCGCGCCACTTTGCGACATGAACGCGACGCGTCCTGCCGGAGGGGGTTCGGGCGCAAAGGTGGCGTTGAGCCGGACAGCGGGGTCGGTGTTCAGGATGCCCATGCAATTGGGGCCGATGAGACGCATGCCGAATTCGCGGCACGTCCGCAGCAACGCCTCCTGCCTGACGATTCCCTCAGCCCCGACTTCCGAGAAGCCGGATGAGATTACCACCAGCGCGCGAACGCCCTTTCGTCCGCAGGCTTCGGCCACGTCGAGCACAGCGCCGCGGGGAACAACGATCACGGCCAGATCGACCGGTCCCGGAACGTTCTCGACCGAGGGGTAGGCGACAATGCTCTGCACAACGGAAGCCTTCGGGTTGACCGGGAGCACCGGCCCATTGAATCCGTACGTCAGGAGGTTGTGCAGCACTTCAGCGCCAATGGTGCCGCGTTCGCGTGAGGCGCCGATCACGGCAACCGATCGAGGACGGAAGAACGCGTTCATCGCGTTCACGGCGCTCGTCCACTCGCGCAGCTCGAAGCGCGCGATTGCTTCGTCGGTGAGTGCCGTGGGAAAGGTCACGCGGATCTCGTCCGGCGCAGCGTGGATGGTCATGCGAAAGCCGGATTCGCGAAAGACTGACAACATCGCGTAGTTGTCGGGCATTACGACGGCCCGGAACGTTCCAATGCCGGCCGCCGACGCGACGCGCGCCAGCTCGCCGAGCAGGATCGTACCCAGACCCCTCCCCCAGGCGCATACGGACGCAGTTCTGTTTCGAGGCGGTCGAGCAGCATCGAGGTGTCGGCGCCGATTGGAGCGCCGGAGCGATCCACCTGCGGGCGCGCAAAACGGACAAGCACCGGTAAATGAAGGAGCGTCAGCGTGGCTCCAGGCTCTGCGAGCATCGCCGCGGCCTGCGCCGCCCGGATACTCGCCGGACTGAAGTCCACCGCCGCGAGAATGCTGCGTGGAAGCCTCGCCAGAGGCGCGGTGACTGCCAGGACGGGACAACGCGAGCGTCGCGCCAGTTCGGTCGCGAAGATCCCCGCCATGGTGCGCAGCATCCCGGCGGGCGGGGTCGAGTTGACGATGATCATGGTGGCGTCGATCGCCTGTGCGGCACGGGCGACCTCCCGGGCCGCCGGTCCATGCCGCACCGAGACTGGCCACCTCTGGTCCGTGACCAGCGCCTGACGAATCGCACTGCGGATCTCCCGTTCGTGGTCCACAGCGCTGGCGCGCGCGGCACTCCGGTGATCGGGCATGATGTCCATCGGCTCAGGGTATCCTGGCTCGGCCGGCGTCACAGTCACGACCTCTACCTCCAGGCCGAGGTGCGCCGCGATGAGTTGCGCGCTGGATATCGCAGCGGGCGATGATGTCAGTCCACGCAACGCCAGCAGGATGGGGCCTTGCCGCACCGGATTCACGATCGTTGATCTCGTTGACGAAGCCGGCGCAGGCGTGGTCGCCACGGACGGTTCGACTTGGTGGAGTGTGGTCATGGCGCCGTCATCCGGCTTTGAGAGTTGAGACAGGATTGGCAGTAGCGACTGGTGCTTCGAACGATTCGCCGAGGAAGTAGCGCCTGACAGCTGCGCTCGAGCTGAGTTCCCTGGACGTTCCCTCGGCGATGACGCGGCCGTCGAACAGCACGCAGGCGCGGTCGCAGAGCGCGAAGGCCTCCATCACGTTGTGATCGGTGAGGAGCACGCCGATGCCGGCGCGTCGGAGGTCGTGCATCATCGCGTGCAGCATTTCGATCGTCAGGGGATCGATGCCAGCGAACGGCTCGTCGAACAGGATGATTCGCGGCTCGGACGCTATCGCACGGGCGACCTCGAGGCGCCGCTGCTGACCACCAGAAAGCCGGCTCGCGCGCACGTCGGCCAGATCAGAGAGGCCGAACTTCGCGAGGAGTTTCCTGGCATGAAACTCGGCATCCCGGCCTTTCTCGCCGTGGCATTCGTACACGAGAGCAACGTTTTCCTCCGCGGTCAGGTGCCGGAAGATGGAGCGTTCCTGAGGGAGGTACCCGAGGCCGCGCCGCGCCCGTTTCACCATCGGCAGATCCGTGATGTCCTCGCCGCCGAGCGTGATGACACCACTGTTCGGGCGCAGGATGCCGCTGATCATATAGAACGTGACCGTCTTTCCGGCGCCGTTTGGGCCGAGCAGGCCAACGATCTCGCCCGGACCAACGGACAGGTCGACACCATTCACCACCCACCGTTCCCCGAACCGCTTTCGCAACGCATGTGCTTCCAGTCGAAACGTGGTGCTCGCGGTTCGGCTTGTGTCGGCGGCCACTGTCTCGCTTGTCGTCAGCATGTTCGCGATCCCGATGGAGTCCGTGACTGACTCAGAGATTGCCGCTTGGCGGCGCTGAGGTCTGTCGGGCGGAACTCTCAGTCGGTGTCAGGCAAGTGCTTGGGCCGCCGGCGGGCGCGCGCTCGCGAAAAGACCCCAGCGTTTGCCCTACACGACACGGGACATCGGCCTACAGACTGTGGTTGGACGGTGACAGACATTGTGCGGAGGAACAGGACGCTGGGCTCGTCCGGCAGTGCGCGTCGCAGGGCGCGTTCGTCACCCGGGAGGAATCATGCTGCGCCTTCGAGACATCATGACCACGGAGCTGGTGACCGTCGCGCCCGAGCTTTCACTGCGCGACGCGATGGAGTTGTTGGTCACCAGCCATGTGAGCGGAGCGCCAGTGGTCGCCAGCACCGCGTCGTTGGCGTGGTCTCCGCGACGGACCTGCTGAGCTTCGCGGCGGCAGCTCCCGGAGCCCGCGACGAAACGCGGAGGGACCCGGGATTGGAAGAGCTCGAGTCCGATGCCGAACATGGTGAGGGAGATGAACCCGCAGCGAACTGGTTCGTCGAGATGCGGGTCGACGACGAGTCCGACGTCAGCGAACGCTTCGCGGGAATCGAAGCCCGGCGTGCGGAGTGGGATCAGTTCGCCGAGCACACCGTGTCGGAGGTGATGAACCACAATGTCTGCTCGCTGCCGAGTAACACGAGAGTCGACCAGGCGGCTGATTTCATGCGCAACGCCGCAATCCATCGGGTGCTCGTGATGGATGACGGTGCCCTGGTCGGCATCGTCAGCATGAAGGACATTGCCGATGCGGTCGCCGATCATAGACTCACCGAGCGGACGTACGTATTTGGTGCGGCGACACGCTTTGATCGCCGGCCCACTCCTCGGCGCTCCCATTGATCTCAGACGGCACGTCAGCGTGGCCAGATCAGTTCGTGGCAGGAGCTAGCGCGGCGGCAAGCGCCGCGTCACGCCGGTAGAGGTCAGGATGAAAGTGCAGCACCCCGGCTTCGTCGACGCTCGCCGTGAAGTATTGAACGAAGACAGTGACCGGCCGCGTGAGGTTGACGTGCCGTGTTCGTGTTTCGCCGAGCGCCGCGTGGATGGCGTCTGCGTCCCAGCCACGCTCGCCGCTGAGGACGAACTCCGCGAGCGTGGTCGGCCGTTCGACGCGCACACAGCCGTGGCTGAGGTCGCGCCGGGCGCGCGCGAACAGCCCGCGATCGGGCGTATCGTGCAGGAAGACTCTATAGCGATTCGGAAACACCAGCTTCACCATGCCCAGCGCATTGCCCCGGCCCGGCCGCTGGCGAAGTCGCAGCGTTCCCGATGCGACGCGAGCGAGGTTCTCGACGGTGGGAGAATACACGCGCGCGTTCTCTTCAGGACCTCGCACGATCTCGAATCCGCCGTTGGCCAGGTACTCGGGTTTCCGCCTGATCAGCGGCAGGAGTTCGTTCCGTGCGATGTTCAGCGGCACGTCCCAGTACGGGTGAAACACCACCTCGCGCATCGTGGCGGTGAATATCGGAGTGTGGAATCGCCCGCGCGACTTGCCCACGATGACGTTCAGCGTCAGCGCCGGCGATTGCGGGTCAGTCTGGCGGTCGAAGGCCCGGAGCCGGAACTCCGGCACATTGACCATGATGTAGCGATCCGGCGGATCGTGAGGCAGCCACCGCCAGCGTTCCAGCGCAAGCTCGATCTGTCCGATGCGCTTCGTAACCGGGACTCGTAGCTCTGCCATCGTCGCCCTGCCTAACACCCCGTCCGGTTCCAGTCCATGCCGGCGCTGAAATGCCTTGACCGCATCGACAATAACCCCCTCGAATCGTTCGGTCGGCAGGACGACGGTATCCGCGAGGTCGCCGAACGCAGCCAGCAGGCGGGCCAGGTCATGAACGCCCCGGTACGCGTCGCCGGGCCGAACGGCTTGCGCAGGATCCGGAGGAGCATGCAGCCCCCAGTCCACAGGCAGTGCGCGATACCACGACAGCGCCTCGATCAACGACGCATATCCCGGATACACCGGCTCGACCGACTCGATCACCGGAGGCACACGCTCAGCCCGGCTCACGTCCACGACGACCGCGTCCAGATCCAATGCGCCAACCCGCGGGAGGTCGATGCCTAACGTGACTGGATCCACGCGCCCCCGGTGCAGGTCCGACAGGGCTCGCAGCACCGCGCGCGACAGCGAGAGGTCGATCCTGGCAAGCAGCGCCGCCGAGGCGACTCCAGAATCCAGGCCGGTCACGAGCGACCTGAGTTCGTCGACGCTGTAGTCGGCCGACCTGAGCCCGCGAGTCTCGATCCTGGAGAGATAGGCGAGGACTTGCACGCCCTGCCGGCTGAGCCGTGAGTCCACGATCCAGAGTGGCTGATAGGCGACCTTCTCATACAGGCGACGCGCGTCCGCTGCCCGCCAGGCGTCCGCCTCCGACGCAATCGACTCACGGATCGCCGAGCTGGCCTCGCCCGGAAAGACGCAGCCGGCCCCGCAGGGCGGCGCACCGACGCCTCTCGAACAGACGACGGTGGCCAGCACTGCGAGACCGACTGCCTTGAGAATGAACCTGTCCATCACATCCACGCCTCCACGTTCGAAGAACGAGCAGGCACTGCCCCCTCTGATGAGCGCCTACGACTGCGAGCTGATCATGATCCGATCAACCACTTCCCGGACGCCCGGGGCCGACCATGCCGCGAGTTCGGCGTCGCTGCGCTCGGCCCAGGAACGCACCGTCCCGGCCAGCGTCACCTTGCCGTCGACCATGCTCACCGTCACGTGGTCGGCGTCATATTCGGCGGCGCGCTTGAGCGCGTCCTTGATCCGCTCACTCACCTGGGCTGGAGAGGTTTTCTTGGGCGAGATCATGATCGAGTTGATCACACCCCTGACGCCGCTGAGGTACCGCACCGCGCGCTCGGCGGCCGTCTTCTGGAACTGCCACTCCACGTTGCCCTGCAACGACAGCCAACCATCGTTGACCGTCACCGTCACGGCGTTGTCCGGGACTTCGGTGTCCCAGTCCAGCGCCCGCAACGCGGCGTGTGCGATGTCAGTGTCCGAGCGCTCGAGTGAGAATGGGAGCTTCACCTTCAGGTCGTCGGCGAGGGCCCGGACACCGCCAACCCTCTTGGATGCTTGTTCGGCGGCGAGCTTCTGCGCGTGATTCTGCACATATCCGGTGAGCGTGACGACTCCGTCCTTCACAGCGACTCCGATCTCGGCGTCGCGGATACTTGGGGTCCACTTCAGCTCATCCTGAACATCCTTCTGCAGCTGCATGTCGGTCTTCATGAGGTACCCCCTGGTTTTCGCCTGGAATGGGTTGTGCGTCCAATGTGCGACCATAGGGACACCGTGTCTGTCCGAAAAAGCGGTCGACATCGCTCCGGACTCCCTGACGTGATTGCGGCAAGTCCCCGCTATGCGTCCGACGCGGTACCACAGGTTGTCGCTGGCCGAATACCGGCTCGACCGAAACCGGGTCACGTTAGGCTTCCGCTTACGGAAGCCCGATCACCCGGTTCGGTTCCTCCTGGCGCCGGTCGTTTCGGCCGCGCGCGCGGGC
>CAZSNV010000044.1:0-18618 GCA_964608035.1 uncultured Gemmatimonadaceae bacterium
GCATTCGCATCGCTCCGCACTTCTACACCCGCGATGACGAACTCGAGGCAGCGGTTGCCGCAATCGACGAAATCCTCGCCACCGGCGCCTGGTCAAAGTACGAGGGTCGAGCATCCGTGGTGACGTAACAACGCCCGCCTGTTACCGTAGTAGTGGTTCACGCCCGTCCCCCGTCCCCTGTCCCCCGTCTCATTTTCATGCCCACGCCCCCGAAAAAGCTCCGAAAGCAGTACAACAACGAGAAGTATCCCGAAGTCGTGCTGCGCTTTGAGGATGGCCACGAGATCAAGATTCCCAAGGGCACGGTGAAGTCCTTCGATGCCTGGGCCGGCGAGCGCATCAAGATTCTCGCCATCTGGGACCACACATCGGGCGAGCGCGAGAAAGTCGACACGCTGCTTGCCGAGCAATTCGCCGACGAGGGAAAGTAGGACGGGCTCGCCGCCGGCCGGCGCTGTCGTAAGGCTGTCGCCGACGGTCGAGGCGGCTCTCCGCGACCGCAAAGGGGTCGTTGGACTGGAAAGTTCGGTTTTTGCTCAGGGACTTCCGGCTCCGCACAACGCCGACGCGGCGAAGCGGATGGACGCCGCCATCTCCGCGGCGGGAGCGATTCCCGCGATCACGGCGATCGTGCGTGGCCAGGCCGTGGCCGGACTTTCGCCTGACGAGTTGTCCCGTTTCCTGAGCGGCGGCGCCGCCAGAAAGGCCTCGGCGCGGGACCTGGGCGCGGCGATCGCTGAAGGACGTGACGCATCTACGACCGTGGCCGCATCGCTCCTTCTCTGCCACATGGCCGAGATCAAGGTGCTCGCGACCGGCGGAATCGGCGGCGTTCACCGCGCGCCGCCGTTCGACGAATCCGCCGACATGATCGAGCTGGCGCGGACGCCGATGATCGTAGTCTGTGCCGGAGCCAAGTCGGTGCTCGATCTCCCGGCCACCTTCGAACGGCTCGAAACGCTCGGCATCACCGTGATAGGCTATCGCACGAGCGAGTTTCCCGGCTTTCACTACGCGAGCACCGGCATCCCCGTCCCGACGCGCCAGGACGACATTGGCCAGATCGTTGCGACGTATCGGGCGCAGCGCGCACTCAACCATCCAGCGGCCGTGCTTGTCGTCCAGGCGCCGCCTTCAGACGAAGCGATGCCGCGCGCCGAGGTGGAGGCCGCGATCGACGCTGCTCTGTCTGCCGCCCGCGAGGCAGGTATCAAAGGTGCTGCCACGACGCCCTGGCTGCTGTCGAAACTCAGCGACGCGACCGGTGGTAGGACGATCCGCGTCAACCTTGCGCTGCTCGAGGCCAACGCGCGCCTCGCGGCCGAGTTGTCCGTTCGCCTGGCGGAAACTGACGACTCGTAAGGCAGCCCCTGCGCTCTCTGGGCCCTGCGCTGTCCGGGCCCTGCGCTGTCTGGGCCCTGCGCTGTCTGGGCCCTGCGCTGTCTGGGCCCTGCGCTGTCTGGGCCCTGCGATGTTCGGGCCGTGCGATGTTTGGGCCGTGCGATCTTTTCCCTTGGCCGCCCCTCGGATAGGGTGCGTCGCCGCGAAACGCGTTACGGAATGCCCCGATGACGCGTTGTCACGTTACTGACGCCGCGTCAGGCGTGTTGGCAAAACGCAACCGTTGAACTCGGCTGCGCCATCGTGGTAGTATGTTCGTCGCACGTCGTCTCGCACACGAGGTGACCTGAGAGATGTCGGCCCCGTTCATGAGTTCCGAGGAGTACGATGAACGCGCGCACACGCTGTATAACGATGCCAGATATGACGAAGCGCTGGCCGTGCTGCACGAGGGACTCACGCTTTATCCACATGCCGTAGAGCTCCACATCGGCGTCGGGTACGCCCGCCTGGCCCGCGAAGAATTTGCGTGGGCGCGGCGCAGCTTTGAGGAAGGGCTCGTTCTCGACGGCGATCACGAAGACGCGCTCGCTGGATACGGAGAGACGCTCCTCCGCTTCGGCCAGACCGCGGACGCGTTACGGGCGTTCCGTCGCGTACTCGATCTCGGATACGAGGATGACCTCGAGCTGATGCTGCAGGTCGGGCGCGCGCTCTTCCGCGATGGCCTGGTGAGTGAAGCCAGGGAATTCTTCGAGATCGCTGCTCGTCAGGCGCCTGAATCGGCTGAAGCGGTCGCCCTGGTTGGTTTTGCGCAGCACCGGTTGGGCGAGGACGAACCCGCCATCGCCACGTTGCGGCGCGCCCTCCAGCTCGACTCCGACAACGCCGAAGCGCGCATCTACCTCGGGAATATCCTGTATGACCGGGGTGAGCTCGAAGCAGCTCTCTTCCACCTCGATCGCACGGCGCCCGAGGATCACTGGGAGGAACTGGGAATCTGGCGCCTCATCGAGCTGAAAAAGACCATCCATCGGCTGAGTGACGACGACACCGACATTCGCCGCTGGGAAGACCGGTTGACCGAACTCGCCGGGGAACCGGACGCCATCGACGACATGCTGGCCGAGATTGAGCAGCGTGCGCTCGAGGATGCGCAGGTCGATGCGCGGAATCAGCTCGAGCTCTTCGGGCAGATGCTCGCCGGCCTGGCGGATTCCCGCCACGACGGGGTCAACCACCGGATAACGAAGGACGGCCAACCCTTCGACGGGACGTGGGAACAGATCGTGACGAAGATGCGCGACTCGGCAGGCGCCTGGTCGGGACGACCCGTGGCGGAGTTCATGATGAATGAAGCCAGGCGCGGGTTTTCGCTGACCGGTGTCGTGATTCCGACCGGCGATGCCGAAAGCTTCATTCGTGGGAGTGCGGACGCAGGATTGCTGCGCATCCTGAAGTAACACAGGCATGCCTCGCTGACTCCAGTCACACGCACCGTCCTGCCTAACGGCATGACGGTACTGATCCGCGAGGACCACGGTGCCCCCGTCACCGCCATCGTGACGTGGGTCAACGCCGGGTACTTTGACGAACCCGACGAGGATGTAGGGATCTCGCACGTCCTCGAGCACATGTACTTCAAGGGCACTCCGACCCGCGGCGTCGGCGAGATCGCGCGCGAGACCAAGGCCAGCGGCGGATACCTCAACGCCCACACGATCTATGATCACACCGCCTACGAGACGGTCCTGCCGCGTTCGGGATTCGTACGCGGGCTCGAGATCCAGGCCGACGCGTACGCCAACTCGCTGATCGATGCCGCCGAACTGGCGCGCGAGCTCGAGGTGATCATCCAGGAGGCGAAGCGAAAACTGGATTCGCCGTCGGCGGTCGCGGTGGAGTCGTTGTACGCCATGCTGCACGACCACCACCGGTTCCGACGCTGGCGCATTGGCCTCGAGGAGGGGCTGCGGTTGCTCACGCGCGACCGGCTGGTCGGTTTCTACAAGAATTACTATCGTCCGCGGAACACGATCCTCGTCGTCGTCGGAGATGTGTCGGCAGAGGAAGCGCTCGCACATGTGACGCGCCTGTACGGTCACCTGCCTGACGACGACGTGCGTCGGGATGCAGGTCCGGCGGAGATCTCGCCTCCCGGCTTTCGCTTCCGCGAGCTGGCCGGCGACGTGACCCAGGCACAGGTCGCATTCGGCTGGCGGACGCCCGGAACGCAACACCCCGATACACCGGCGCTGGACCTCGTCGCTGCACTGCTCGCCGACGGAAGAGGGTCGCGACTGTACCGCGGGGTCCGCGAGCGGGAACTCGCATCGACGGTGCTCGCAATGAACTACACGCCTCGCGACAGTGGTGTCTTCATCATCCGTGCCGAAGGAGACGTCAGGCGCGCCGCCGAGAGCGCGACCGCCGTCTGGGCGAACGTTCTTGCGTTGCGCGATCACCCGCCGTCCGCGTTCGAAGTCGAGCGCGTCCAGCGGCTGTTCGAGTCGAGGTGGCTCCGCCGACAGGAAACCATGGAAGGGCAGGCCGACTTTCTCGCCGAATGGGAAGGGCTCGGCGGCTGGGAAAAAGCGGCGGCGTATTTCGACGACGTCATGTCATTGGATTCGGAAGCCATCCACGATGCGATCGCGCGCCACCTCGATCCCGATCAGGCGTCGGTGCTCATCTACCGGCCGCGTTCCGCTCCAGTGTTCGAGAAATCCGCGCCGGAAGTCCGTGAGTTGCTTGATGCCGGAGCGACCACGGGCCACGTCGTTACGCCGACAGCAGCTCCAGTGACACAGGTGCTTCCGGCGCGACGCCCGCCGGTCACGCTGGAGCGCCGGGTCGGAGCCGTGAGTTTTTTTCGCGCCGCCTCAGGATTGCCGATTCTCGTCAGGCGCCGGCCGGGAGCGCCCATCGTTCATCTCGGGCTGTATGCGTCTGGCGGCTCAGCGGCAGAGCCAGCGGACCAGGCGGGCATCGGGACCGTCATGATGCGGTCATCCATCAAGGGCACGGCGAACCGCGATGCCGATGCCATCGCCGGTGAATCCGAGATCCTTGGCGGGAGCATAGGAACGAGTGTTGCCGCCGATGGCGGCGGCTGGACGTTGTCGGTTCCGGTCCCGCGATATCGCGAGGCGATCAGCCTGCTGCAGGATGTCGTTCAGCATGCGCGCTTCGACGAGTCGGCGGTGGACACAGAACGCACCATCGCGCTGGCGCAGCTCGCGCAGCTCCGTGACGACATGGTCCGTTATCCGGTGCGGCTGGCGACCGAAGCAGCGTTCGCGGGACATCCGTACGGTCGATTTCAGCTGGGAACGGAGGAATCGCTTCACGCGATCACCGGCAACTCCGTAAGGTCCTGGCATCAGCGCACCGTGCTTTCGTCGGCCGCGGTGGCGGCCGCGGTGGGTGACGTGGACGAAGCCGAGCTCGCGCAAACTCTGGCCGATGCGTTCGGGGCGCTCGTGATGGCGTCATCGGAGCCGGTGTTGGCGCCATCGTGGCCCGAGTCGATCGTGCGACGCGTCGAGAATCGCGACAAGTCACAAACGGCGTTGGCGATCGCGTTTCCGGGTCCGTCGCGACGCGATGCCGCGAGGTTCACGGTGAGCATGGTAGCCGGCATCGCCAGCGGCCTGGGCGGCCGATTCTTCGAGGAGCTGCGCGACAAGCGCAGTCTCGCCTACACCGTGCAGGCTTGGGGCTCGGAGCGCGTGAGCGCCGGAATGTTCGCTGCCTACATCGCGACGGATCCCGCTCGTGAGGATGAGGCGCGCGCCGCGTTACTCGCCGAGATCGGCAAACTCCGTGAGGAACCCGTCACGGTGGAGGAACTGGCTCGCGCCACTCGTTATGCGATTGGCTCGCACGCGATCGCCCAGCAGAGTGGCTCGGTGGTGCTTGCGGAACTGCTCGACGCGTGGCTGTTCGGCGACGGGCTCGAGGAACTCGATGAGTTCGAGGCGCGAGTGTCTGCTGTTTCGGCGCGTGACATCCAATCCTGGGCCGCCGCGGCGCTCAATCCCGACCGGCGTGTTGAGGGGATAGTTCGTGGGAGATAGTTCCGAGCTCTGAGGCGGAGCTCCTCCAGGCATTCGGCAGATGGGCGATGTGGACGGAAAATCTACGCAGCTGCTTGTTGGCTGAGGTCTTCGAGGTATTCCGACTGTCTACGCTGTGATATCTGGACCCATTCGCAGGTATTGTGGCTGCAGCGGCGTGTTATGATCCGAAGGTCCGTGTTGCGAGCCATAGCGCGGATCAGGCGAAAGACAAGTTAGGCTGATGCCAAGCTCGGCCACGTCTGGAGTGAAATGAGGAAGCTCTTGATACTGGTCCTCTCAACGATTGGCAGCGCGGCGGGTTGGTGGCTCGGTGCGCGAGTCGGCGTGATGACGGCCTTCATTGGGAGCATGATCGGACTCGGCGTCGGGATTTGGGGTGGCGCGCAGCTCGCGGCCCGATGGGGCGCCTAGGCAGGCTTGGTCGCGTGGTTGGTTGGTCGCAGCTTCCGTCTCGGGCCGGCGCCGTCGGCTCTCCGTGAAGACTGAGCGGGTCGCAAGCGGCGCCGGCGCACAGCCTGACAGCGTTTGCTACTGACAGCCCGCAGTTGGTCTGCTCGCTGCGCTCGCATTTGTTGAACGGGCTGCAGCAGAAACTTGTCCGTTAGACCGCGACAACATGTCTGGCGCGCAACCCGCACAAACGGCGTGCCACGCTCAGCGTTCCATCTCGCCCCGCCCAGCACCCGATCGCGATAGCCAAATTGCTCGCGCCGCGAGAATGATGGAGAAGGTGCCGGTGGTCCCCACCGCGAAGAGCGTCCAGACGAAGAAGAAACCTCCACTGGATTGGGCGATCGCGACATACCTGGATCCTGTCATATGCATGACCGGCATGGCCGCGGCAAAGAGCCCACCGAGAAGCATGACGATGTACCCCGATCGTCTTTTAGCGAACATCACCGTTCCGACGAGCCAAACGACGAAAATGACGACACCGCCAATGTTGTCGGCGGCCGGCGGCGATATTCCGCGTATGATGTCGTCCGTTATGTGCAGCGTCATCAGCAGGATCGAGAGCAGTGACGCCATCGTCAACAACGAGTCGTTCTTCATCGGATTGGTAGGTGGCAGTGAGGGCAACTCATATGGTTAACCCATACGACCATTTTGTGCCACGGTTTCGGGCCATTGGGTTCGAGCTCAGAGGGCTGTCACCAGAGACCGCAGGGTCGTTCGCTCTTCAGAAGGCTTGAGGAAAACCTTGGCCGCTGCTCTTCATCGCGTAATGATCGCGGTCTAAAAGGCGTTGCCGCTGACGGCGGAGCTATGGTACGCGCGGAGGCACTCGCTTCGCTCGTGTCCACCGCGCGATCTTTTTGGATCCGCCGCAGCTGAATGCTACCTAGGCCGCTTGAACCGACCCATGAAAGCGCCCGTTGTGATCGTGCCCTACAATCCCGAATGGTCGCGGGAGTTCGAGCAGGAACGCGCCCGGCTTGAGGAGACGTTCGCGTCAACGAACGCTGTCATTAAACACATTGGGAGCACCGCCGTCCCAGGATTGCCCGCCAAGCCGGTCATCGACATCATGGTTGGCGTCGCTGCGCTTTCGGAGGCCGAGGCCCGGATCAAGAGTCTCCGCGCACAGGGGTACGAGTATGTCCCAGCGTACGAGGCTCAATTGCCGCAAAGGCGATACTTCCGCAAACCCCTCGTCGAACCGCGAACGCACCACGTTCATTGCGTGATTCGGGGAGGCTCCTTCTGGCATGATCAACTTGTGTTCCGCGACTACCTTCGCGCATACCCTGAGGCCGCACGTGCGTACGCGACGCTGAAGCGGGACCTTGCAGTGCTGTACGCGGCCGATCGCGAAGCGTACTCCGAGGGCAAGAGTGAGTTCATTACTGGCATCCTCACTCTTGCCAGCACCGGCACGCCCTTCCGTGCAGCCTAAAGACCGGATCTACTCCAGAGAGGAGTTCGCCGAAATCCTTCAGCGCGCGGAGGATTTCGAGCGGCGTGCTGAAGTGGCGCTAGGGTCCCAGCCTGGATTTTCACTCACGCAGATGAGGGAGATCGCAGCAGAAGCCGGCATCGACCCCGACGCCGTGGAGAGAGCTGCGCACCTCCTTCCTCCGAAGGCGCCTGAGCTGCCGATCGAGCACACGACGACGGGAGTGCTGCGACAGCGCATACAGGCGTCCTTTCCTGTGGCACTCACGGCCGAGTCATCCGCCAAGCTACTCGCCGTGATCCGAGCTTCGAGCGGGCGTCAGGGGACGGGGGAAGTCACGATCACTGGTTTGTCCTGGTGGGCGGACCAGGGTGCGTTGCATGTGGAAGCCCACGCTAACGATGACTCGACCCTTGTCCAGGTCTCCATCGACCGCTCGAGAATGCTCATCGCCCCCGTCCTCCTCGGGACCGTGACGGCGTGGATCCTGGCCAGCTTACTCGAGGTGGCCAATGCCGGCGTGTTCTTTGGAAGCGTCGCCGTGGGCCTTGGAGTAGCTGGCACCATTCTCGGCACCCTCGTCAACAAGGGGAAGAAACGCACCGAGATCCTGATGGGCTCCATCGCTCGCGCCATGGCGCGCCTGGCCGAATCTGCGACGCCCGCACCACCCGCCGATAACATCCAGTCGCGCGCGGATCAGGATGCCCCTTGATCGCCAGGACCGTATCGCTCAGATCCTGCTCAGCCGATGGCGAGCCACTCATCGCGCTCCGGCATGACTGGCATAACGCCAGGATCGCGGTGGTCATCTGCGACATGTGGGACACAACCCAGTGTGTGTCGGCGGTACGGCGGGTGACCGAGATGGCCCATCGCGTCAACGAGGTGACGGCGCAGCTTCGGCAGGACGGTGCGCTGATTGTTCATGCACCTGCCGGCTGTATGGAATACTATGCCGGCACTCCGCCCCGGGAGCGCGCGCGGCGGGCCACTCCGGTCCAGTCGACCGTGCCGGTTGATTGGCACGATTGGGATCCCTCTCGGGAGTCACCCCTGCCTCCCGCGCTGGCGGATGACACTCCCTGCTCCTGCGAGCCCGGTGAGCCGTGCACGCAGGGCGGACCACCCTCCCCGTGGACGCATCAGATCGCGTCGATTGAAATCTCATCGACCGACGCCGTGACGGACGACGGAGCGGAGCTGCTGGCGCTCCTTGAGGAAGGCGAGATCGAGGACGTCGTTGTCCTGGGGGTACACCTCAACCGATGTGTGCTTGGTCGCCCGTACGGAATTCGGCAGCTGGTGTACTGGGGCAAGAGAACGGTCCTTTGTCGAGATCTGACGGACTCGTATCATCGAGATCCTCAAGGGCATCTTTGGGGCAACGAGCGGATGATTGCGCACGTCGAGCAGTACTGGTGCGCGACGGTTACAAGCGATCAACTCGTGGGTGGCGCGCCCTTCGAGTGTCGAACGATCGGATAGCGCCTCAAGCCAAAGCGACTAGGCACGTGGCGCGAGAACTGAAGGTGAACCTCCTGAATCAATCGCCGACGTCGCCACGTAGTAGTGGTGGTACGGTGTCGTGAATCGCTGGAGGACGACCATGAAGGTGCTCTGGACGCTCTTGAAGGTTGCAATGGCGCTACTACTGCTGATCCCAGTCGGCCTGATCGTGTTGGGTGTCGCTGGCGCAGTATTTGGGCTCGCTTTCTTCGCGCTGCGGTTGGCGTTAGTCGGCTTGCTGGCGTTCGGCGCGCTCAAGCTCGTCGCGCGCCTGATCCGCGGTCCTGCGCCGCGCATCGAAGCGAAGGAAAGTCCACGGCTCTCGACTGTGGATCCGTACTATCAGTCCGCGATGCGAGAACTGGATCGGGATCTCGCCTGACGACGGCGCTGCGCCGCCCGTCATTCCGCTCGAGGCAGTCTAACACGACTTCATGAGAGCGCGAATGACGGGACTGGCCTCGTCCGCCTCGGCGGCCGCCACGGGCGCGCTGCTCGCAGCATGCGCAACCGGCGGTGTCACTGCGGGCGACATTGAAGTCTGTACCGGCTTCCCCCCGTGGCGCACGTCGGGCTATGTGCTGCCCTTCCCAGTAGGCCGGCAGGTTACGATCGACCAGGCCAACTGTTCGCTGGCGGGGAACGGCCACCGCGGCGTGGGTCGTTATGCGTATGACTTTCTCATGCCGATCGGCACACTCATCACCGCCGCGCGCGCCGGCACGGTGCTGCACGTCGAGCAGTCCCACGCGGACGGCCAGATCGCCGACACGGGCCTCGATAACTACATCGCCATCGCGCACGCAGACGGCACGGTCGACATCTACGGCCACATCACGAGGAACGGTGCGCGCGTGGTCACCGGGCAGAACGTGATGCAGGGGGACACGGTTGCATTCAGTGGCAATACCGGCAACACCAACAACATTCCGCACCTGCACCTGTCACAGCACGCGTGTGACCCCGTGACGCGCGGCTCCGCCGCGTGCGCTACGCTGCCCGTCACGTTCCGAAATACAACCGCAAATCCGGAGGGACTGAAGCGCGGCGGGACCTACCGCGCACTGGCCTACTGAGGTGACGCCTTACCAACAATGCATTTCGGAGTGCGGGCGCGCGTTGTTGGCTCCGGGCGACAATGGGCATGGAGAACAACGGCGTCCCGTCCCACCGCCGACGGGGACTGTGCAAGGATGTCTTCGCGTTGCCCGTGGAACTAGCCAACTCATGCAGAGTAGCAACCTCCACTCACGTCTCTCTCTGCCGGCAACGCACGCAGGAATCGGCAATGAAATCACCGTCGCTCGGATCGATTGGCGCCTGGGTCAGTAAGCATCGGGTTGCGCGCGTTGCGGACTTTTGCGGCCTTGCGGCTGCCTTGGTGCTGGCGCTCCCCGCAAGCGCGCAGCGCACGGGGAATGGATTTCTCTTTCGGGAGCCGGTGGGGAGCCTCGGCGTGCGCGGCGGATTCGCACAGCCGCGGGGAAGTAGCGACATCTACTCCTTCATCACCGACGAGCTCACCCTCGGACGCGGAGCGTTCGCGAGCGCATCGTTCAGTGGAGATCTGGCCTTCCGGATCGGGCCGCGCGCGGATCTGGTGCTCGGGGTCTCGTATTTTGGCAGCAACGCCCGTTCGGAGTTCCGTCACTTCGTCGACAACAACGACCAGCCGATCGAGCAAACCACCGGCCTCGCGCGCGTTCCGCTGACAGCGAACGCGAAGATTTACCTCACATCGCGCGGACGCTCTATCGGACGTTTTGCCTGGGTGCCGGCCAGATTCGCGCCCTACCTTGGAGTGGGTGGCGGTGCGATGTGGTACCGCCTCCGCCAGCGGGGTGATTTCATCAATATGGAGACGTTGGAAGTCTTCAGTGATACGTTCCAATCGTCCGGATTCACCCCATTGGTAAACGGGTTCGGTGGGTTGGACATCTCGCTCAGCCCGCGCTACGGGCTGACGGGAGAAGGACGTTACATGTGGGCGTCGGCAGCCATGGGCCGCGATTTCAGTGGTTTCGATCGGATCGATCTCTCCGGCTACAACGCGTCATTCGGCCTCTACGTCAGGTTCTGACAGGATGGGCATCATGAGCAAGCTCACGGACATCGCACGAGGGTTCACGGGCGCGACCAGTTTCGTAACGGGCTTGCTGCTGCTCAGCCATGCTGCGCCGGTGGCTGCCCAACGACTCGACTCAGACCCGCGCTGGCAAGCATGGCTCGGGTGCTGGGAAGCCGTGGAGCCCGACTCCGCGGTCGGCATGAGCGCTGCGACGAAGCCGCTGATCTGCGTGATCCCGGCCGCCGGCGCGCCGGCGGTGGAGATGATCACGTTCCTTGGCGATAGCGTTACAGCGCGGGAGCGTCTCGAAGTCACGGATGGAGAACGCCAGGTCTCCAGGGATGGGTGCACAGGTTGGGAGCGCGCGCAGTGGTCGTCGAATGGACAGCGCGTGTACCTGCGCTCGTCGGTCTCCTGTGCGGGAGGTCCCAAGCGCCTGTCGAGCGGCGTCATGGCATTGTCGTCGGACGGCGAGTGGATCGACGTGCAGGGTGTAACCGTGGGAACGAGTGTCGGTGTTCGGGCGACGCGCTACCGTGACGTCACCGCCGCCGTCTCACTCCCGGCCGAGATCGCGGCCGCGTTGCGCGGCAGCAGGATGGCGGTGAGTACGGCCAGGCTCGCGGCCGCGGTGCCACTCATCCCGTCGGACGTCGTCGAAGCGTCGAGCGTCCTGGAGAAGCGTGTGCTCGAGACGTGGCTGGCGGAGAACGGGGAGGGGTTCGAGCTTGATGCCAAGCAGCTTGTGGCGTTGCAGACGTCAGGAGTCCCGTCGACCGTGATCGACATGATGGTCGCGCTCTCTTACCCCGACGTGTTTGTGCTCGACGGCTCTCAGGACGCCGAGATACGGAGCGCCGACCCGCGCGAGTATACAACAAGCGGTCGCAGGGTGATGGGCACCATGGGTGCTTGCTCGCCGTATGACTACTCGTATGGCTACTCGCGGTATGGCTACTCGCGGTATGGCTACTCGCCGTGCGGCTACTCGCGGTATGGCTATCGATACGGTTACGGCTATGGCTACGGGTATGGCGGCTATTTCGGGAACGGGATCATCGTGGTGCGGCACGTCCCCTCCGGCACCACCGAAGAACAGAAGCGGCACGGGCGTGTGGTGAATGGCCGTGGCTACACACCGGGCCAGAACGGTGCTCCTGCTCGCCGGGGCACGGCGTCGGGCTCCAAGGGGCAGACCGGGTCGTCAGCCCGTCCGGCGTCGGGGTCGAGCGGTGGATCGTCTTCCACGTCGCAAGGTTCCGGGTCGGGCCGGACAGCCAAGCCGCGCCCTCCGCGATGACGCTTCGCAGATCACCAGCGCGGACGGAGCTACCTGGTGACGTACCGGCGCTGAACCACACGCGGTCAGAGCGGTTCCGCGGTGCTACAACCACAGATCCACGCGCACCAACTGCCTGACGTTCCAAAGCAGCGCGCCCAGGATGTTCGAGCGGGCAAGCTCCAGGCTCGCTTCGCCGGTCGATCCGGGCCGCCACGGGCCCCCGGCGGGAAGCCGGATTCGCGCTTCGACCACGCCTCGATCGGGCGTCGCGCCGGCGCCGGCGATGACTGAGATGTCGCCCACGCGATGAGTCACGGGCGATGCGAAACCCGCATATGAAAGGAGGTGCACAACGTCGCCGGGTCGAACCCGTGTGGCGCCCCCGCCGACGAGCGCCACGCGAACTTCAACGGAGTCCACGGCCGCCAGCACCAGCAGAGTATCGCCTCGCCTGACGCGCTTACCGAGAAGATCTTCCGGACGACGAGTGACGACAGCGCCGCTGGTCACCGCGCGGACCGTCAACAGGCTCACGCGATGCTCGAGCGCCCTCTGTTGAGCGAGCGCGGACACCCGTTCTGCAGCCAGCTGCTCGGCATCAGCCCCCCGGCCACTCGCACGCGCTGACGCCTCGCGGACGACGAGCGAATCGACGGTCCTGCCCGCGGCGATGAGCTGCCGCTCCAGCGCACGATCCACGAGGCGCATCAGCGGGGCACCGGCGTCCACAAACGTGGCCTCTGAGACGAGAATCAGGTCCACGATCCCGTCTGCTGACGCGGTGATCGCGCGACTCTCGAGTGCGTGGGCCACGAAACGACCGTGAGTCGTCAGGGTCCAGGGCACCAGCGCCCCCAACGCAAGGACGACAGGGAGAACCGGAAGGAGTCGCCTTTTCCAGGATTGTTTTCCGGCGGCGCGCCATGCTGCCCGTCGCGCGCGGAAAGCCATGGCACCCGTTCGACTCCACTCAACGAGCGAATTCCGGAGCAACACAGCCATCGCAACAATCACGACGAGGGCACCCAGCAGTCCGAAGGCCTGCTGCGCCCACCCCAAGACGAGGGCACCAAGGACGGCAAACAGGCTTGCTATGTACGCTGCAGCCAGCGCGCCATAGATGAGAAAGACCCGGCGCTCCCGCGGGTTCGCGGCGGGTTGGGCCAATTCCAGGCCGAAGACGTGGCGCTTGACCCACCAGGTGAAATGACCAAAAGCCCGATGGCGAAGATTCGGAATCTCCAACCCGTCGCTGAGCGCGAAGTACCCATCGAGTGGCAACAACGGATTCATGTTCGTGAGCATCGTCGTCACGCCACCCATGAGCATCGTGGCAACGCTGAGTTCAGCGATCAGTGTGCCTGGAGCCACCGAGATCCACACGAGCGTGGCAAGGCTCGCGAGCACAACATCGATCCACGACCCGGCGGCGGTGACCCAGAGCCTGGCACGCCGCTCGGGAAAGCTCCAGGCGTCGGACACGTTGCAATAGAAGGCGGGTTGGAAATACAGGAGCATGAAGCCGAACTCGCGAACCGCGCCGCCGTAGTACTTGCACGTGAGTCCATGCCCCAGCTCGTGAACCAGGAGGACGACCGCCCCGGTGACCCACAGCAGGACCACGCTGGCTAATGTGAGGTTCTGCGGCGCATAGCTCGACCAGAGTGCGGCCGCGAAGCCATCCCACTGCGCTCCCAGGATGACGAGATACACCACGAACAGCACGACCGACGCCACAACGAAGCGTGGAGTGAACATCCAGCGCAGGCTCGGAAGCATACGCCCGAGCAGGGCGTCCGGATTGCCGAACGACCACCGCATGCGCAGAAGCTCTCCCCGGAAGAGGCGCACGCGACGTCGCTTCGTGCGTTCGGCACGCAGCCGTTCCATCTGGAGCGTGGCGCGCTGCCCCATCGTTCGCTCGAGCAGGCCGGCGCGATCCAGCGTGCGCGCGAATCCCTCAACGGCCAGCGCGGTGATCCGAATTCCCTGGTTCGCGAGCGCTTCGACGATTTCCGCGGGTTGACGTCGTCCATCGAGACAACGCATGACGTTCATTTCCGGCACGCCGAACCGGAAATACTTCTGCGCCGTGAGATCCTTCACGAGGTAGCTCTTCTCACCGCGAACGACCTGTTCGAGAATCGTGAGGTCCGGGCGCAGACACGGCGCAGCCGATGTCACGCAGTCACCGGTTCGGCCGAACCAATCGCTCGCCGAGCGACAGGCCGCTGAGCACTTCCACACGGCCATCTTCCAGCGGCGAGCCCAGGACCACCGCTCGCATCGTGCTCCGGCCGTTGTTCAGGACCAGGGCGTAGCCTTCCGGTGCAATGGCTTCGCGAGACACCGCCACCACACGCCGTCGTTCGCGTCCCACACGCACCATGACGTTGGCTCCGGCGCGCAAATTGTCTCGCGACCGCGCAACCTTCAGGACGACTTCGCGCGTTCCGCTCCCGGCATCGATGATCGGCGCGGCGTGAATGATGGTCGCGGGCATGCTTTCGCCTGTCGAGCCGATGACTGTCGCGGTTTCTCCAGGGCGAACAAGAGTCACGCTCGTCTCGGGCACACGGATGCGTGCAAATAGCGGCTCGGATTCTGTGACGCGAAACAGTGTGTCGCCGGGCGCGACAAAGCGGCTGGGACGCACGGCCCGCGCGCTCACCACACCGTTGAATGGCGCGGTCACCAGCGTGAGCTCGAGGTCTCGCCTGGCTTTTCGCCGTGCAATTTCGGCCTGTCGGAGCTGGAACTCCGCCTGTTCGGAATCTGCCGCGGTGGTTCCGCCGGACTTGGTCAGTGAGCGCGCGCGCGCCGCGATCAGCACATGATTGTCATGGGCGGCTTCCGCGTTCGCCAGCGCAATCGCCTGCTCCGCGCTTTCCAGGCGAGCGAGCTTCTGGCCAGCCACTACCTGGTCGCCAAGTTCAACAAAGATCGAGTCGACCGTACCCGCGGTCCGCGCCACGACGACGGCATCATGCTCCACGTAGAGCTGCGCCGGCAGGAGAAGCGGGATTCGTACGGTCACGGTGTCGACGATGAACTCGGCGTTCATCGCAACTCTGCTCAGAGTGTCCGACGGTCCTGGATTTTCTGAGCGGAGTTCGCCGCCACAGCCGACGGCCACTACCACGCCAAGCGCTCCAAGCCAGACGCGGGCCACCGTGCGGGCGGGAGAACCTACAATGCTCACGACCACATCCTCCACCAGAGAAGCCGGATCGAACGGGCCGGGCCGCGAACCAGTCGACCTAGCAGTGATGTCTGTGCGGTCAACACGCGCGCGTACGCACCCATCCCGGGGCGCAGGAGGCCATCGCGATTCGCCACGACGGCACGAAGCGGAAACCACACGCGACCGTCTCCGACAGTGGGAAGAGATGCGATCGACACGACTCGCCCCGAGAATGTCCGCTGTGGCAGCGCGGTCACGCGAAGCCTCACTTCGTCGCCAACGCGAACGCGGGTGACGTCGCGCTGTTCTACTCCAAGCTCCAACTCCAGGGAGTCGGTACTGCCCACGATGGCAAGCAGGTCTCCAGCCTCGACGCGTGTGCCGACGCGATCCTCGGGACGCGCGGTCAGCACCACCCCCCCGACCGGAGAACGAATCACAGCGGATCGGATCTGTCCATCGAGAAGCTCCGCCTCGCGCAGCAGGATGTCCGCGCGCAGACCCTGCAGGCGCTCCTCGGCGGCGTCGCCTCGTGAGGAGGCAGCGGCTGCCGCGCGTTTCGCCCCGCTGATCGCCGCCACCGCGGCGCCGTGTTCCGCCCGCAATTCGTCATCGCGAAGTTGAGCCACCGGTTCGCCTCGCTCCAGCGTCTTGCCTTCCGTGACGAAGACGCGCTCGACCACGCCGGAAATCGTCGGACGGACGTCGGCACGCCAGAGTGGCTGAAAGACAGGAGCGTGACCTGGGACGCGCAGCGGCCATCGGACCAACGTCATGAGGCCGAGAGCCAGCAACGCTACGGCGCCGTACGCAATTCGCCTGCGCCTTGGAATGGCGAAGAGTGCCTGGGTCCGTCCCTTGATGGCGCCAAGGGCGTCTGCGAGAGGAACCTGCTGGTAAAGCCGGGCGTTGCGTATCGCAACGGTGGCCTGGTTTGCGAGGATGAGCGCCAAATCACGTTGTCGCGGCGTGACGAAATCCGTGCGCTCCGCTTCGAAAAGCAGGATGCCAACGATGCCTTCTTCATCCTTCAGCGGGAGGTACAGACCGCTCCTGACGCCGTCGCGCTCGAGGTCCACGCCGAAAATGCCGGCGAAAATGCGCTCGGCGTCGGACCCGGTGTCCAGTCGATCGGACAGATACAAATGCTCACCGTTGCCGGCCGCCCATGCGGCGCGCACCGCCAGATCCTGAAGGGCTGCGTTCCTGGCCTCGACACTGTCGGTACCGGCCATGGCCCGGATGTCGCAGGCCCCGCGCTCATACAGCGCGATGGCACCTCGATCGAAGGTGATCATGCGCGTGGCAAGGTTCACGACAGAGCGGAGCACGCGATCGAGGTCCAGCGTTGACACAATCTCGCGGCTCATTTCCGTGATGATCGCGAGGTCGCGAGAGGCATCAGCGACGGCCTCTTCGCTGGCGGCAAGCCGATTGGCGCTGGCAATCGCGGCACCGGCGGCTTCGGCTAGACGACGAAGAAGATCCAGTTCGGCGTCCGTGAAGTCGCCAGCCACGATGGCGCGCGAGACCCTGAGCACCGCCGTAAGGCTGCCGTTGACCGTGATCCCCGCCACGGAGACCGTTTGCCGGGATTCACCTTCGAGTGGGTCACCGGCAGCGGAGAGCCGAACACGGGTCCCCGTGATGTGACCACTATTGTCACCAACCGCCCCTCGGCACTCGATCAGGTCGCCGTCACAGACCCAGATGGAGGCCACATCGACCGGAAACAACCGGGTGGAGGCGTCGACCACCTTTGCCGCGATGGCGCCGGGGTCTTGGGTGGCAAACAGCTCCAGTGTCGTTTCATGCAGTACGTCAGCGGCCGCGGTCTCTGCGGACAAGAACCCCCCCAAGGGCGGGCGGCTAACGTGACCCGAGGCTATGGTGCTTGGCAACCCCTGCCGGCGTCCGCCGCGCACTGGCGGAAGTTCGCGCGACTCGCAATCGCCCTGGGGTGATCGGGTCCCAATGACTTCTCGAAAATCGACACCGCTTCCTCGTAGAGAGGCGCCGCTCGTGTGAAGTCGCGTCGACTCTTGTAGACAAATGCCAGATTATTGAGCGTCACGCCCAACTCGTGATGCTGGTCGCCCAGCACCTGCCGTTTGAGCGTCGCGGCGCGCACCAGTTGAGCTTCGGCCAGCTCGGACAGTCCGCGCCGAAGGTACTGCGCTCCGAGGTCGTTGAGCGTTACCGCTATTTCGCGGGCGCTGGCGTCCGGTGTCCTCTCGAGAACCCGGAGCGCGTCGAGGTAGAGGCGCTCGGCTTCGTCGTATTCCTCGAGGCCGTCGAGGACAGCCGCAAGCGCCACCATGTCCGCGGCCAGCGCTGGCGGGTCCGCTACCGCGGCTTTCGTTCTCGTTTCGACCGCAAGCCGTGCGAACGGCCTTGCTTCGGCGTAGTTCCCGCGCGCGTGCTCGATCCCGCCGAGGTTGTGATAGATGGTGGCGATGTCGTGCGGGTCCGGGCTGCTCGCACGCTGCAACAGCGAAAGCGCGCGCTCGTACAGCGTGCGTGCTTCGTCGTATTTCGCGACGTCCTTACAAACGAGCCCCAGACCGTTCAGGGCCCGTGCCAGCGTGACCTCGTCTTTCTGGGACGTCTCTTCGGCGAGCGTGACTGCCTCGCGGAGAAGAGCCTCCGCCTGTGCGACTTCCCCTCGTAATCGATGCAGCTCGCCGAGACGGCCGAGGCGAGTGACCTCGAGCGTCCGGGCCACTGTGCTAGCCTCGATCAACCAGCAACGTCTCGCTGTGATTCACGGCCAGTCGCGGGGCAATCCGCTCCTCGAGCTCCTGCACGGTCAACTCGACCGCATCTGCGTCCCGACCGGTGGTGGCCTTCACCTGTTCCTTCTGGCTCGCCGTCAGATCGATGCGAACGATCTTCTTGTCCTCAGTCACAGTTTCTCCCGGGCAAAGTGTTCCACGCTACCAGCGAGGTCCGTTACACCAATAACGTCTCGTTGTGATTGGATGCCAGTCTCGGGGCAATCCGCTCCTCGAGCTCCTGCACGGTCAGCTCGACCGCATCTGCGTCCCGACCGGTGGTGGCCTTCACCTGTTCCTTCTGGCTCGCCGTCAGATCGATGCGAACGATCTTCTTGTCCTCAGTCACAGTTTCTCCCGGGCAAAGTGTTCCACGCTACCAGCGAGGTCCGTTACACCAATAACGTCTCGTTGTGATTGGATGCCAGTCTCGGGGCAATCCGCTCCTCGAGCTCCTGCACGGTCAACTCAACCGCTTCTG
>CAZSNV010000044.1:18718-23223 GCA_964608035.1 uncultured Gemmatimonadaceae bacterium
CAACTCAACCGCTTCTGCGTCCCGACCGGTGGTGGCCTTGACCTGTTCCTTCTGGGTGGTCGTCAGGTCGATGCGAACGATCTTCCTGTCCTCAGTCACAGTTTCTCCCGGCAAAGTGTTCCACGATATGAGCGAGGTCCGTTACACCAGTAACGTCTCGTTGTGATTGGCTGCCAGTTTCGGGGCAATCCGCTCCTCGAGCTCCTGCACGGTCAACTCGACAGCTTCCGCGTCGCGTCCAGTGGTGGCCTTGACCTGCTCCTTCTGGCTCGTCGTCAGGTCGATACGGATGACCTTCTTGTCGTCAGTCATGAGCTCTCCCGGTAAGTAAAACGAGATTCGAACCTGAAACCTGCTAAATGCTCACGTAATGCGACGCGGAGCGATACGAGCCTCGAGCTCCTCGATCGTCAGCTCGATAGCTTCGGCATCACGTCCAGTGCTGCCCTTCACCTGATCCTTCTGGAGCTTCGTGAGGTCAATCCGGACTATCTCGGTTTCCTTCTTCATTTGTCCTCCGGTGAGTGGCGCAGGCCTGCCTTCAGGGGCAACGTGTGGGCCGATCGTGAAACTCTCGTGAACGTCCTGTCGGCGATCGTGAATCGCCGGTACGTTCAGCGCCTCCCAGTACCGGAACCTGACGATGCCGGAGATGGCTTTAACGGTCTGCGGGAATGTCGCTTTGACGTCTGGTGGCGCGGTGTGTGCCCCGCCGCTGAGGGGCAAGACATTGGCCCTCATCGCGTTTCTCGCGCTCGAGCCCGGCGTGCACCGACGAGAGGAATTGGCCGCCCTCCTGTGGGGCGAATCCCCCGAGGATAAAGCCAAGGCGTCCCTTCGGCAGGCGCTCAGTCATTTGCGCGACGCGCTCGACGAGCGTTTGCGGATCGAACGCACTACTGTCGAACTGGCGGGGGCGTTGCGCTGCGATGTCACCACCTTTTTCGAGCTGGCCGACAAAGATCCGGTTGCTGCAATCGATATCGAAATCCCGGCCTTCCTCTCGGGCCTGTCCATTCGGAATTGCCCGCCTTTCGAAGAGTGGGCTCGACGCAAGCGACTAGAGTATCTCGCTCGATATCTGGAACTCCTCGAGGGCAACGCCCGCGAGGCCCTGGAGCGCCGTGACTTCTCCGTTGCCGCCGCGCTCGCGGATCGCTGGAGCAGCCTGGATCCGCTCTCCGACGGTCCGGTGGTGACACTAATGGAGGCACAGTTTCTCGCCGGTCACCGGTCGGCGGCCGCGGCGAGCTACGCACGGCACGCCAGGAAGCTCAAGGTGGAGACCGGCCTTCCACCTGGGCGCGCGCTGGTCGAACAGGCGGCACGGATCGAGCAATCGGAGGCGCCGCAGCATCGCGCGACTGAGACCTGGTACGAGGGGGCGCCTTCCTTCCATGCGAGCCTCGTCGGCAGGGATCGCGAGTGGCGGGTGCTGGTCAGCACATGGGATCGAGCGTCAGACGGTTCGGGCGCGATTGTACTGCTCGAAGGCGATCCGGGTGTGGGGAAGACGCGGCTTGCCGACGATTTTCTTCGTTGGGTCACGTCGCGCGGAGGCGTCGTGCTGCGAGGCCGAGCCTATGATGTGTCCGGCGGAGCTGCGTACGCTGCGATCGTCGACGTCCTTCGTTCAGCGATGAACGCGCCCGGATTGGCGGGTGTCGACCCGCAGTGGCTGGCGTCCCTATCGCAGGTCATGCCGGAGTTGCGTTCCCGTTTCCCGAGCCTGCCTCGGGGTGACGCGGCGGCCGGGGCAGGCGGCACGCTGCTGTTCGAGGCCGTCGCGCAGCTTCTGCTTTCGGTCTCCGAGGAGAATCCGATTGCGCTCCTCGTTGACGATCTTCAGTGGTGCGACGCGTACAGCTGCAACCTGCTTCATTTTCTGGTTCGTCGCCTCGAGCAGGCACCGATTCACTGGTGCACCACGTTCACCCTTGGCGGAATCGAGCGCGACGCGCCGGCGGCGAGACTTGTCCGCGCATTGCGAGCCCAGCCGAATGCGCGATCTATGGTCCTCACTCCGCTCGGCGAGGACGACATCTGGCGCATGATCCGTGAACTCGGGCGTATTGAGGGGCCAACTGGTGCCCGACGCCTCGCCAGTCGCATCCATGAAGTCACAGCCGGCAATCCGTTTTACGTCATCGAACTGCTGAAGACCTTGTTTGCGAGGGAAGTGCTGGCTGTTGATCCAGTGACATCTTGCTGGATCGTTCGTGCGCCCTCAATCACGAGCGCCGCGGCAACAACCCTTGCGACGACGGTGCACGAGGCAATCGCGGAACGCATTGAATGTCTCCGCGACGAACTGCACGCGCTGCTCATCACCATTGCCGTCGCGGCGCGCGGGTGCCGTACCGATGCGCTGTCGCACGTTCATGGGATTTCACGACTGCGAGCAGCGGTGCTGGGGGACGCCTTGGTGGAGCGGCAGTTGGTGACGGAGTCGGATGGGGTGTATGCCTGTGCCCACCCGATCATTGCTCACGTCGTGCGCAACGGACTCAGCACCTCTCGGCGGCGCGAAGTCCATCGCGCTCTGGCGCTCGCCCTCGAGTTCGAATCGCCGGCGGACGCGGACCATGCGACGCAGGGTGAGATTGCCCGACACGCCGAGCAGGCCGGAGAACTGGAGATCGCCTATCGGCACGCACTCCAGGCCAGCGAGTCATGCACGCGACGACGTGCCTTCGAGGAGGCGCTGTCGTGGCTTGACCTGGCCGCTGGGATGGCGATAAAGGCCGACGAATCGGAGGTCGTGAATCAGGCGACCGCGCGGGTGCTCGAGTTGGCTGGGTGGGTTGAAGCGCCTCCGATCCGCCCGGTCGGATCGTTACTGCTCGCGCCAATGCAGCGAGAGGACCTGGACCTTCCGACAGGAGTCTAGCTGTTTCGTTTCCCTCGGATTTCGACCTCAGCGCCTGTCAGCCGACCGACACCCTAACGACTGTGCCCATCCGCGGTCACTGCGAGCGATAGCCAGTCTTCCGCTGCGGTAGCAGTCGAACCGAGTCGACGAGTTGAGGGAATCATGCGGAGCCGCTAGGAGTCCGCCATGGCCATCGTGGCGTGCGGGCTGGCATACCTCCGGTGTCCTCTTGCTCGCACCTCCCGACGGCGGTACATCTACGGCACGGTCACGCTCGAGCCGACCGCTGCGCGCACGGTTTGGGTAAGCATCTGCGCGCTTAAAGTCAGGCTGAGGTTCAGGCGAAAGCATCCTCCTCAGCAAGTGCCGCCCCCAGCGCAAATCGTCGCGCTCTGCTCGATGCTGGCCGTCCCCGCTGCCGCTGTTCCTTCTTCCCTAGGAGGGAAACCAATGAAGCGACTCCCATTCGTCGCGTTCCTGCTTGTCGCCGCCCAGGCAACAATCACCACGGCGCACGGACAAGCGACGACGCCACCAAGCACCAGGCTGCAGTTCACGACCACATCGGCGGAGGCGAGGAGCGCGTTGCAGGCCGCCTGGGAAGACGGAACCAATCTGTTCATTGCGCGGGCGGTGAGTCAGGCGCAGAAGGCAGTCAACCTCGATCCTTCATTCGGTTTGGCGCGGGTCTTTTGGGCGTACAATTCCAGTACCGCGCTTGGCATGCCTCCTGCGCAGCGTGAACAGGAGCTCAACCGCGGGGTGGCCGACGCGGCGCGCGCCAGCACTGGCGAATTGATCATGGCCATGGCGATGCGCGCCCAGGGACTTGCGCGCCCGGCGGAGTCGCAGGCGCTTGCCGTCGCCGCGGTGACGCTGATGCCTGACGAGCCGCTCGCAGGGTCCTTCAGGGCAGTCAACGCCCCGGTGGCCGACCGCATGGCGCTCACCGTCGAGATGACGCGCAAGTTCCCGACCTACGCGGCACCGTTTTACCGTCTGGCGATCCTCCAGCGGACGGCGGGAGACACCGCCACAGCCCTGAAGACAATCCAGGAATACGTTCGCCTCGCGCCAAACCATCCTAACGCGCACGACGCGTACGCCCAGATGCTCGCGCAAACGGGCCGGCCCGCGGAGGCACTGCCTCATTACGAGCGCGCCGTGGAGCTTGATCGGACATTCATGCCGAGTTACGCCGGAATGGCTGGGTCCCACGCGCTCCAGAAGAAGTATCCGGAGGCGATAGCGGCAATGCAGCGCGCGCTGGCGGTCGATCCGGGTTTCGCCCCGGCCTACCAGATTATCGGCGTGGCGCACTTGGCGATGAGTCACCCGGACCAGGCGCGAGCCACGTTCCTAGGGGGCGCGGAGAAGGCCCCGACGCCCGCGGCCAAGGTTGCGCCGCTCACAGCGGGTGCGGTGATGCATGTGTCCATGGGGAAGCCCAAGCTGGCGATCGCGGAACTGGTGACGCTGTCCACGAGTTTCGAACAGCAGGATCTCCGCGCGCAAGCCGCCGCAGCGCGCCGGAACGCCGCCCTCATCGAAGCGGCGTTTGGGGATCGGAAGGCGGTCGCCGGGCACCTCGCGAAGGCGGCCGAGCTCACGCCGCCGCCGCCGCCTAACGCGC
>CAZSNV010000045.1:0-22901 GCA_964608035.1 uncultured Gemmatimonadaceae bacterium
CGCCAAGCGGCTGATCGACTACGGCTTCCACGCGCCGACCGTTTCCTTCCCGGTGGCGGGCACGCTCATGATCGAGCCCACCGAGAGCGAATCAAAGGCCGAGCTGGATCGCTTCTGCGAGGCCCTGATCGCGATACGTGGCGAGATCCGGGACATCGAGGCGGGGGTACTCGACAAGCAGGACAACCCGCTCAAGCACGCGCCGCACACGGCGGAGGTTGTGGTCTCGGATTCGTGGAATCACGCCTACTCGCGCGAGCAGGCGGCGTTCCCGGCGCCATGGACCCGGGAGTCGAAGTTCTGGCCGGCGGTGTCGCGGGTGGATAACGCGTTTGGAGATCGGAACCTGGTGTGTGCGTGCCCGCCGATAGAAGCATACACCTAGGTCAGAGCTCAGAGCTCAGAGCTCAGAGAAAAAGGCGCCCCAACCTGAGGGCGCACTTCTTCGTGTTCTGACCTCGGAGCTCTGAGCTCTGAGCTCACCCAATCTGCTTCGAGTAGTCGTCGGCAGAGAGGAGTGATGCCTTATCACCGGCATTCTTGAGTCGGAGCTTTATCATCCAACCGGCGCCGTAGGGATCCGAGTTAACCAGCGCCGGCTCGCCGTCCAGGCGGGTGCTCACGTCGACAACCTCACCGGCGAGTGGGCAGAACAGCTCAGACACCGCCTTCACCGCTTCGATGGTGCCGAATACGTCGTGCGCGGCGAACTGGGCGCCCTTCTTCGGTAACTCGACAAATACCACATCGCCCAGCTGATCCTGCGCATAGTCCGTAATCCCGATCTGTACCACGTTCGGGTCATCCGTGTCCTTTACGTATTCGTGGTCGGACGTGTAGCGGAGGTCGGCGGGGACGTTGGCCACGGCAATTCCTGGTGAGGGAAACGGCGCGAAACCTAGGGGCGATGCGGGAAGGGCGAAAGTCCGGAATTCACGACGCGGAGTCGCTGGTGAGCTCTGCCCAGACGCGCTCCACTGCTCGCCGCAGCTCCGCCAGCGTGGAGTCGTTGTCGATGACGATGTCGGACCGCCGGCGCTTGGACGCCGCGGGAATCTGCGCCGCCATGATGAGCCGCGCCTCTGCCGCTCCAATCCCTCTCGTCTGTACCAGGCGCGCGAGTCGCACGTCATCGGGCGCGTCCACGAGGATCACGCGGTCGAACTCGCGCTCGAGGCCGGCCTCGAATAGCAGCGGAATGGCCGCGACCAATACTGCGTCGCCTCGCGCCCTGGCATCTGCGACAAGCTCATTGCGCCGCTTCCCCACCTCTGGGTGCACGATGGCGTTGAGCGCCTTTCGCTCCTCCGGGTCCGCAAAAACGATCGAGCGCAGCATCCCGCGATTGAGCGTCCCATCAGGGTTCAACACGCGCTCCCCCCAGCGTGACACGATCGCGTCCAGCGCCTTCGTCCCCGGGCGCACGACCTCCCGCGACAGCTCGTCGGCGTCGATTACCGTGGCTCCAAGGTCGGCGAAGATCCGCGCGACCTCCGACTTGCCACTGGCGATGTTCCCGGTGAGGGCGACTAAAAGCACAGGCTTGAGGAGGCTCGAGGCAGGAGGGAAGGAACGATCCACGCCGTCCGGAAGGCAAGCGCCTTCGCCGGGGAATTCACTCCGCGCGCTATCTTGCGATGGCAACGTCGGTTCGCCTCCGCCTACCACCCACACATCACGGCTCTTCCCATGGCTCACGAAACGGACGCTGACGTCCAGACCACCGAAGACCGCCGGGCGGAATATGAAACGCTGGTCAAACGCCAGCTCGAGCTCCTTGGCGAAGATCCTTCACGGCCCGGGCTGGCACGCACGCCACTCCGGGTCGCGCGAGCCATGTCCTGGCTGACGCGCGGCTATGAGGTCGACCTCCGCGAAGCCGTCGGGCAGGGCATCTTCCCCGACGAGCACGACAACATGATCATGGTGCGCGACATCGAGCTCTACTCGCTCTGTGAGCATCACCTGCTCCCGTTTTTCGGGAAGGCGCACATCGCCTATATCCCCAATGGCAAAATCCTCGGTTTGTCCAAGCTGCCGCGGATCGTGGACATGTTTGCGCGTCGACTGCAGGTGCAGGAGCGCCTGACGAGCGAGATTGCCGAGGCGGTCGAGGAATCGGTGCGGCCGCACGGCGTGGGGGTGGTGATCGAGGCCTCCCACCTGTGCATGATGATGCGCGGGGTGGAGAAGCAGAACTCGATGACCATCACCTCGGCGCTGCTCGGCACGTTCCGCGACGATGCCAAGACCCGGGACGAGTTTCTCCGGCTGGCGCACGCCGGCCACAACGGCCGTTAGGCGTCAGCCTGCGTCGTCGGAGCGCGGGCCGTCCTGCATCAGGCCGGCAATGACGTATTCGGCCCCGCCGCGCTGGCGCAGCTGTGAGGGCGTGCACTTCAGGTAGCGCTGGCAGGTGTTGCGGAAGGCGCTCCCCGACGGGAAGTCCAGGGCGAGCGAGACCGCGTCGGCCGAGCGGAGCGGGTCTTCGAGAAGCTGCGCCGCGACTATCAGTCGCCCCCAGGTGATCAGGCGGCGCGGGGGCGGGAAGCCCGCGTCGGACAGTCTCCGGACCAGCGCGCGCCGTCCGAGCGACAGGGAGCGCGCGAGGATCTCGGGCGTCAGCCTCTCGTGGGCGCGGGTTACCGAGATGAGCACGGCGTCGCGCACCAGCGAGTGCATCCCGGCGAACAGCACCTTGAGCTTGGACGCGACACTGCGTGCCTCTGCCTGCTCCAGGAGTGCCGCGAAGCGGTCAGGTGCATCGTCACGGTCGGCGAGGACAAGGCCGTCGATGCCGGCACGGCCGGCGTCGAACACGTCGCGAATGCGGTCGGTGTTGGCGACCGAGACATATGCGACGGTGATGAGTCGCGGGAACATGCGCCGCAACTGGCGAACGGGTTCGAGGCCCATCTCCCCGGTTGCGAACAGGTCGAACACCGCCGTCGCGACCGGTTGCGTCTCGCACAGGCGTTGCAGCGCGCCCCAGTCGGAACAGGGCGCGATCTGGTGGCGGCCGCGTATCGCAGTCTGGAGGCGGCGAAGCCGGTCCTGATTAGGAAGCATTGCCGCGATGATGCTCATGGTTTCGTGCCTAGGATGGCGTGCTCAGCGATGACTTATGACGCAGGGGAAGGGTCACGCCGCCGGAGCCAATCCTCAGATAGTGACGAACGCGGTCGCCACCGTGCGCGCGATTCCAGCGTCACGGGTTCAAGCTGCAACGCATCGAAGCGACGATTTCGGCTGCGAGGCCGGGATCAAGCGGGTTTGCACCACACGATCGTGCGGCCGGGTGACGCCGGGTTGGAACAGGCTGCAACCGGGGTCACAAAAACGGGCTCAAGCGATTGTGGTGAATGGATTTGGACCTCGTTACCAACCCCGATCGGGCTCGTCGTCAGCGTAAGCCGACTAGCCCCAAAAAAGGGGGAAGGCTGTTCGCCAGGCGCCAAAGGGGTGCCGCTCACTCGAGGGAGAATCGTGCTTCGTCCGCGCCAGGGTTTCACGCTAACCGAGATGCTCATCGTCGTCGTGATGGTGGGAATGCTGACCATGATCACGCTTCCCAAGTTCTCGGGACTGGTAGAGCGCAACCGGTTGAGCGCCGCGCGCGAAGAGATCGCGGCGGCGATTGCGACGGCGCGCGCCGCCGCGGTGCAGAAGGGCCGGACGGCCACGGTACGATTCAGCGGCAACCAGATGTGGGTCACTGTGGTGACGTCGAATGCCGGCGCCACGACCAACGTCGTGCCGGTGAAGAGTTTCATGACGCTCTACAACGTCTCCGTGGCGGCAACCGATACGTTGTTCACCTATGACATGCGCGGATTCGTGACGCCGCGCCTTGGCGCGACCGGCATCTTCCGCATCGTCGGCGGCTCACGCCGGGACTCGGTGTGCATAACGACATCTGGCCAGATCATGCCGCGCGGGTGCTCATTATGACGCCGCGCATCGGGAAGAGACGGCGCGCCGCCGTCCATGAGCGTCAGGGCGTGGGGCGCGAGGGCGTGACGATCATCGAAGTCATCGTCGCCATCATGATCCTGACGTTCGGCCTGCTGGGCATGGCCGGCTTTTCGATGACGCTGACCAAGCAATTCAAGGCGTCGACGAAGCAGGAGACGGCGGCGCTCCTGGTGCAATCGCGGATCGATTCCGTTGCGTCCATCCGGTGCCAGGCGCTCGCGCCTTCGGGCACGCAGACCGGGACGCTGGTTTCGCTCGGCGTCACCGAGCGGTGGAGCATCGCTGACGGCAACGACATCAAGATCCTCACCGATTCCGTCACGTTCTCGCCGCGGACGCGGGCCCTCGTTTACCGGAGCATCATTCCATGCCGCGACTGACGGCGGACCTGCGGGCCGCGGTGCGCCGCGGCATGACGCTGCCTGAAGTGCTGGTCGCCATCATCCTCCTGGCGATCGTGGGCGGTGGCATAACGCGCGTCATGGTCAAGCAGCAGCAGTACTACAAGGACGCTTCCAAGACCGCTGGCTCCAAGCGCGAGCTGCGACTCGGCGCCTCGGTGCTGCCAGCGGAGTTGCGCTCGATCTCGAGCTCGGGCGGCGACATCCTCGAGATGAGTGAAAGCGAAGTCTACATGCGGGCATACATAGGCTCCTCGATCGTGTGCGCGCGGACGACGGACAACATCTGGGTTCCCCCCGCGAACCTCGCGCGCCACACGCTCACCTCGTTCGTCACCCAGCCGGTGGTCGGTGACACGGTATTTGTCTACAACGAGAACATCCTGAGGGGATCCGAAGACGATCTATGGGAGATGCGAACCATCATCGCCACGGACAACAGTGCTGCCGCCTGCCCTGGGGCGCCCTATACCGACCCCGTCCTCGATCCACCGGCGGCAAAGAACCGGATCAGGTATCAGCTGGATGCCGCGCTTCCCGATTCCGTCAAGGTGGGGGCGGTCATCCGCTTCTCACGGCCGGTGACGTACCGGATCTACCAGGAGACCAGTGGAGCCTGGTATCTCGGTCTCGAGGAATACACCGGTGGAGCGTGGGCCGCTCCGTCGCCAGTGTCGGGACCCTATCGCCCCTTCGCGTCAGGCGACGCCAGCCCCAGCGGGCTGCAATTCCGCTACTACGACAGCCTCGGCACGCGCATAACAAACATGAACGAAAAGTCGCGCGTGTCTCGCGTCGACGTCTTTCTTCGCACCAACGCCGGCGCCTCGGCGATCACGGAACGAAACGGAAATGCTCTCAGAGATTCCGTCCTGATGCGGGTCGCGATCCGCAACTTCAAGTGAGGTCGTAGATGCTGAACAGAAACGGGATCGATTCAGTGACCGAGCAGGCCGGCGAAGCGGGCGATCGGCGTGGCGTCGCGCTCATCACAGCGCTCTTCGGCGTGGTGGTGCTCGCGGTCATGATGTCAGGGATGTACTTCTCGTCGAACCAGGAATACCGCGGCACGCGCAACGCTCTCGTCGAGCAGCGCGGCTTTGCGGTGGCCGAGTTCGGGTTGAACAGCGAGATCTCGAACTGGGATCGCTCCCGAAACCTGATAGCGAACTTTCCCAACGGTTCGATCGACTCGAACCAGGTGTACATCGCCGCCGGTGACACCGCGTGGGTAAAGGTGTCCAGGCTCACTCCCAACACCTTCTGGGTCGTGTCCGAGGGCCGCGCCAACATCGGCAACGCGAGTCTCGAAGCTCGTCGTCGGACGAGCGCTTACGTGCGCATCGCCTATCCAAGCATCGAACCCAAGGGAGCGATTACTGCGGCCGGCAACGTGCGCCTCGGCGGCAGCTCGTTCGTGGATGGCGACGATACCAATCCGGGCGGCTGGACCAACTGCTCGGTGACACCTGCTGCTACCGTGCCCGCGGTCGTGGTGCCACCCGGCAATACCGTGCAATACGGTGGCCAGAACGTCGGATCCACGCCAGCGGTCACGTACGATGCCTCGGCGGCCGATTCAAACACGTATGTGCGCTACGGGTCGGAATCGTGGAACTCGCTGACCGCGAACGCGGACATCCAGTTGACGGGCGGCGTCTACGGATCGGCCATCCAAGCCGTCGGAACCGCCACAACGTGCGACAAGTCGGGCAACATGAACTGGGGCGAACCCAATAGACCGGGCGTCATTGGATGTCACGGCTACTTCCCGATCATCTACGTGAACGGCAACCTGCACATCAACGGGAACGGCTACGGACAGGGCGTTCTGCTGGTGAATGGCGACTTGAAGATCAATGGCCAATTCGAGTTCTACGGACTGGTGGTCGTCCGCGACGACGTCGACAAGGGCAACGGGACGTCAAAGATCCATGGTGCGCTGTTTGCGGCGAACGCCACGCTGGACGACCCGCTGAGCTGGATCAACGGTAACCAGGACGTGTTCTACTCGAAGTGTGCGGTCGAATCGGCGCTGGCCGGATCGGCCATCCTCGTGCGCGTCACGCAGCGGCACTGGGCGCAGGTGTTCTAGAGCGGGCGGACTACCTGGACGCACGAGGCCGCGGTTCATCGCCGCGGCCTCGTGTGCGTTCAGGCGCCGTTGGAGCGGGCGGCGACGTCCAGTGGTCGAAAGAACTCGCGCTGGGCCTCGTCAGCGGCACGGACGACGTGACAGGCACGGCATCTCGCCTCGTAGGCCTCGCGCCCGCCCACCATGATGGTCGGCGAGTTCCACGCGGCCGGCTCGCCATCGATGAGGCGCTGCGTGCGCGTGGCAGGTGCTCCGCAGAGCACGCAAATCGCGCTCAACTTGTCGACCATCTCGGCGATCGCCATCAACTGAGGCATGGGCCCGAACGGCTCGCCCCGGAAATCCGTGTCGAGGCCGGCGAGGATGACGCGACGTCCTCGCGCGGCCAGCGACGTCACGACGTCGACAATCCCCTCGTCCAGGAACTGCGCCTCGTCCACCGCGATCACCTGGGCAGTGGGGTCGATGCGCTGCGCGATCTGCGCCGACGAATCGACCGGAATCGCATCCACCGATCGACCGTCGTGGCTCGAAACGGAGAAGACGCCTGCATAACGACTGTCCAGATGCGACTTGAACACCTGCACCCGACGGCGGGCAATGAGCGACCGGCGGACACGGCGCAGGAGTTCCTCAGACTTGCCGCTGAACATCACGCCGGCCACGACTTCGATCCAGCCGCCGCTGAACTGCGAAATGCTCATGCGCCCTCTCCGCCACGCGGACCCTTCCGTGAATTCTTCAGTCGTTCGCCTCGTTCCGACCACTCGCGACGCTCGTTCGCCGCGCGCGGAACGCGTTCGATCTCGCCTGGGCGGCCACCCCGCTCGCGGGAATCATCGCGCCCGCGGCCACCCTGCGCGTCGCGACGAGGGCGATCGCTGCGGTCGCGTGGCGGTCCGCGTGGCGGTCCGCGTGGCGGTCCGCGTCGCGGGTCATCGTCGCGCTTCCGCGCATCGCGTGCTCCTCCTCCCCAGGCGCCGGTCGGGCGCTTCTTCGGGAATCCTCGTTCAGGGCGATCACCGCGGGTGTCGTCCCGCCGGTCGTGTGGTCGTGCGCCGAAACCGCGCGACGCCCCTTCACGAGCCGGCCGCTCGGCACTGGGCGGCGGTGGCGTCTGTGCCACGGTTGCCGATCGCTTCGCCTTGCGTCGTTCGCGATCGAGCAAGGCCAGCGCGACGGCGGCCACTTCGACGGAATCCATTCCCTCGAGGAGTGGTTCAATGAGCGGAATCCAGGGCAGGTGTGATCCTGACGCGGCATATCCGCGGATCTCATCGCGCAACACGTCGTGCGCCGAACGCGCGTTCGCGAGAGCGCCTGTCCACACCAACGGCGTGGCGTTTGGCGCCACCTTCTGCAAGCCTGCGAGGTGCGCGGGACGGACAATGGCGACGAGTTCGTTCGCGATTGACGCGGCGGCGGTAAGCGCCTCCGCGGTGGGAATCTCATCGAAGATGATGCCCAGGGTGAAACGCCCTTCAGGAACGCCACGACTCACCAGCAACAGATCGTGATCGCCGGCCAGAAGAGCCGCTGCATCGCGCGCGGCCGCCTCACTCTCGTCACCAAAGGACAGCAGAACAGCCGTATCGGGATCGAGCGCGTCGAGTACGGCTCTCAGTGCCCGAACCCGCTCTGCCGGCACTGCGGTGGCTACGCGAAGCGCGGTCAGGCTCGCGGCTGCGGTGGGGTTCGCATGCTCCACCGCGCGAGCCTTCCACATGGAACGCTCGAGAAATTGCGCCAACTCGGTGGTGCGCGCGGCGCAGAGCGCCAACCGTTCGGTTGTCCGCGGCACTTCGCTGATCACGCTTTCCAGGAAACCGCGCTGCACTTCATCCGGGAGGATCTCCTCGGGCCAGACCAGCACGAGGGTGTGAAGGTGCGCCATCCCGAGCCTGGATTCGCCGATGAGCCGAACAAGATCCGCGGGTGAGCCGGCTATTGCCGTGGCACCGGCGGACAGCAACCGGCGACCCCGCGCGACCGACGTGACCGGGACCAGCGAGCGAGGTGCACCGCGTCCATGCGCCCGCACCGCTTCGCAGAACGAGAGTGCCTCGTCCGGGCTCGGGAGGATTGCGAGGAACGTCGGGCCTCCCTGCGCCTCGACCGGCCGCTCGAGGAGGGCGGCCACCACCCGGGCGGCTTCGGCCTGGTTTCGCTCGATGTAATGCACGACGTTGACGCTTCGCGTCGTCGTGGCCGCATCGCGGCTCTCCGCATCGCGGTTCTCCCGCTCGCCCATGTCTCGTCCGTTGTCAAAGTGCTCCCACGGCGACACCTTTGCGCCCAGCGGGACACCAATAATAGCGAGGTCGGGAGGGAGCCTCCATTGGCATCCCACCCTTGATCCACCGCCGGAGGCTCATTGACGTCGACGCACGCCGTGTCCAGCAACGTGTCACACCTCAAGGAGTCAGCGACGATCGCTGTCTCGCAGCGTGCGCGCGCGCTCAGAGCTCAGGGGCGTCACATCATCGACCTCGGCGCCGGCGAGCCGGATTTCGATACGCCGGTGTTCATTCGACGGGCCGCCCAGCGCGCGCTCGACGAAGGCGCCACGAAGTACACCGCCGTCGAAGGTATTCTGCCGCTCCGCCAGGCCATCGCCGACGCTGCCAACGAGCGGAACGAATGCGAGCCGATCGCGCCTTCCGACGTCGTGGTCACGACCGGCTCCAAACAAGCGCTCTTCAATTCCTGCTTTGCGCTCTTTGGCGAAGATGAAGAAGTGCTCGTGCCGACTCCGGCCTGGACGAGCTACTACGAAATGGTCGATCTGTCCCGCGCGACTGCAGTCCCGGTGCCTGGAAATGCGGCGCGGGGTTTCAAGGTCACCGCCGACGATCTCGAACGTCACGCGACGGACAGCACGCGTGGCCTGATGCTCAATTCGCCGTGCAATCCGACGGGCGCAGTGTACACGCACGGTGAGCTGGAGGACCTCGTTCGCCTCGCGGCTCAGCGCAACTGGTGGGTGATCAGCGACGAGATCTACCGGCGCATCGCGTACGATGGACCCGCGGCCGGCTTGCTGTCTGTCGCGAAGAGCAGAGACCGCATCGTGGTGGTCGACGGCATGGCCAAGTCATTCGCGATGACGGGCTGGCGCATAGGATGGGCAATCGCCAACACGGCGACGACGAAGACATTGGTCGCGCTGCAGTCGCACACGACATCGAACGCCACCACCGTTGCTCAGTATGCGGCGCTCGAAGCATTGCGCATGAAGGACGATGCTGAAGTCGCCATCGAATCGATGGTGGCCGAGTACCGTCGCCGTCGCGATGCAGCACTCCTGGTTCTTCGCGCACCTGGTGGACCAGCCGTAGTCCAGCCGGATGGCGCCTTCTACCTGTTTATCGATGTCCAGGACACCAACCCGGAAGCCGAAGATGCGGGGTCGGCATTTGCGGCGCGCCTTCTGGAAGAGCACGGCGTCGCTGTTGTGCCCGGCGCCGCGTTTCGCACCCCAGGGTGGATCCGGCTGTCATACGCGGCAGCTCAGGACGCTGTGGTGGAAGGAGTTCAAAGAATCGTCAATCTCAGGAAAGCAATGATGAGCGGCTAGCGGAACAGTCCGTCGTCCCATTGCGTTCCAGTGATGGCGAACGCGTCAGGGAGATGATGCGCTGCCGATGATCCGTCTCCATTATTTCGGTGCCACACAGAAGGGGAGACGTCGTGAACATTCCGGTACGAATCGAGCCATGGACTGGGGCTCCAGCCCCGGTCGACTATCGGTGGGACGAGGACACCGACATCCTCACTGCGCAGGTAGGGGGGACCTCTGGCGGTCGCACCCTCAGTGTCGATGTCGAAGGGAGAGACGGGTCGTGGCTGATCCTCGACGTATCGGACGAACGTATTCGCGGCGTTGAGGTGGCGGTCTGGCCGACGGTTCACAAGCGTTCCGATCTCAAGCCGCCTTCTGAGATTGAGTGCGTAAGAGTGAAGGTGGGCCGGGATGGTGTTGTGGCGGGGGTCGCGGCCGTGGAAGTGGATACGCCCGTTGATGCGGAATCGGACCATGCCGAGCGCACCATTCATTTCAGGCTGGGCCCCGGGCGTCAGGTTCGCACGGTACGAATCGCACGAGACATGCTGTTGGACATAGACGCGAGGGATCGGCTCGCTGGCGTCTGGTTGCTCGACGTACCTCCTTTTCCCATGAACCCGTGATCACGACCATCGTGCTGGTCCGCGCCGACCCGCAACGCATTCCCGAGACAGCGCGGGCCCTTGCCGGCATCGAAGGGGTTCAGGAGGTCTATTCCGTTTCCGGCGAATGGGACCTTGTTGTCATCGTCAAGGTGTCTGACTACCAGCTCATCGCCGAAGTCGTGACCGAGAAATTTCCCGCGGTGAAGGGAATCGAGCGCACGCAGACGTTGACGGCGTTCCGGGCGTACTCGCGCAAAGATCTCGAGCAGGCCTGGGACATTGGCGTGACTTGAGAGGCATCAGGCATCAGGCATCAGGCATCAGGTGAACAGCACTAGCTCGGCGGTGTCGCTTCGCGATCTGGCTCGCGCTGTTCGCGAAGCGCTTTCGCACCCAGCAGGCGATGGGGCTCCTGCGCCGTCGCTCGACCTGAGCGGACTCGTACTCGACCCGCCGCGCATGCGGGAGTGCGTCGTAGCAGAGGGAACGCGACTCGAGGCCATACCCGTTGCCGGCGATCCCATTATTGGATTTCAGGCGTTCCTCGATGGCGCTCAGAGAAGCCACGTCGTCGACTATGCGCAAACGATCCCGGTTGTCGCCGGACGCACCGCCGCCGTCATTCGGACGCGCGTCAATCGGCGCATGGTGACATGGGGAACCGGGTCGGTAGCGGAGTCTCGGCTCTACGCGCCGCTTCGCCTTCTTCCGCCAGCAGCAAAACGAGACATCAAGGCGACCGGGCTCGATATCCGCGACACGCTGGAGCCTCAGGATGAGGTCTCGGGACATCCGTTGGAACTGCTTCGTCGTGCCGTCGATGCGGTGAAGCGCGATCGAGAACGACTCGAGCAGGACCTGGCCGAGTCGTGGGTGGGTTCGACCAGCGACTCGCTGTTTGTCGACGGGGGTCTGCCGCACGGGGCGCGGTCGTCGGTGTCTCCGTGCTGTGTGGGCGTGGTGAAGAGCCACCACACGATCTACGCCCCGGGTGAGGGCCTGGCGGCGGTTCTGGAACTCCGGGAGGCGGAGCGTTCCAGCGTGTTCATGGTCGAGCGGACGTGGGGGCCGCGGGTCCTGAGCTGGTACCTGCGCCTGCGGGAGCCCCCGTCGCACGATCCCTTCATGGGGCTCGTTCGCGTCGAAGTGGCGCTGACACCCGACCTGGCGGACGCAGCACGCCTAACGCGGCGAGCCGCTGAGGTGTCGCGCTGGATCCTGGCGGAGCGCGCGCCACTGGCGTTGCCGGACGCGCGGTGGGACCGGATGGTTTATGGGATCAGGGATTGCGAGGAATACTTACGCGCAACAGCCGGCTGAGTGCTTCTTGCTGCTTACTGCTTACTGCATGCTGCGTTCTCGTGCATCGTGCTGGTCCGTTCGTCGGGGATCTCCAGCGGAAGCAAGCAGCATCAGCGGCAGAAAGCAGCAATCAGGACGCAGCTCGGATGACCGCCTCCCCGCTGTCGTACCACTCCTTCACCTTGGGTGAATAGCGCTCTTCAATCGCACCTCGCTTCAGTTTCATCGTCGGCGTGAGAAGCCCGTTCTCGACGGTCCACGGCTCAGAGGCGATGACGATTGCCTGCAACCGCTCATGCGGATCGAGTGAAGCGTTGACCTCGTCCCGGATGCGGGCGAGATCGCGTTCGATGCCGTCGCTGCCGGCGGCTGCCTTCGAGAGCACGACGACCGCGTAGGGCTGCGGCATAGACGCTCCCGACACAACGGCTTGCTCGATCTGAGGATGCGCGAGCAGGCGGTTCTCGATCGGGGCAGGGGCGACGTATTTCCCCTTGCTGGTCTTGAAGAGCTCCTTCACGCGTCCGGTGATGCGCAGACGCCCCTCCGCATCGATCTCGCCGCGGTCACCCGTGTGCAGCCAGCCTTCTTCGTCGACCATTTCCCGCGTCAGTTCAGGCGCCTTGTAGTAGCCCAGCATGAGCCCCGGCGTCTTCACCAGCACTTCGCCCTCACTCGTCAGGCGCTGCTCGACACCCGGCACCGGCGGCCCGACCCAACCGGGCTTGAGCTGGCCAACCCGTCCCATGTGCGAGATCGCCCACCCTTCGGTCATGCCGTAGATCTCGACGAGTTCGAGTCCCAGGGATCGATACCAGTCGATCAATTCGGTTGGACTCGGCGCTGAGCCGTAAAACGCCACGCGCGTGTGCGACAGGCCCAGGCCCTTCAGGACCTTCCGGCTGACGATTCCGCGGACGATCGGGATGCGCAGCAACCGTTCCAGTCTCGGCGCAGGGACCTTCGCAAACACGCCTGCCTGAAACTGCATCCAGAGCCGTGGCACGCTACCGAAGATCGTCGGACGCGCGCGCTTCACGTCGTCGACGAACGTGTCCAGCTTCTCGACGAACCACACGGGGAACCCCACCATGAAGCAGGTCGCTTCCAACAGCGCGCGTTCTGCCACGTGTGACAGCGGCAAGTACGAGACGAATCGATCGTGGCTTTGCATGCCGGCCAGTTCGACGACGGCGCGCGAGTGGTTCATCGACCGGAAGCTGTGCATGACGCCCTTCGGCGCGCCGGTGGTTCCGGACGTGTACATGATCGTCACCAGTTCGTCTGGCCCGCGGCCCGGTTCCCCGGAAAGTGGCGGCGTCGCGGTCACGATGTCGCTCCACGCGGGGCCGGCACCGCTGGGAGACAAGGGAAACGCAACGCGGTCGATGCTGGACGAGATGCCGGGCTCCATCGACGCGAACTGGTCGAGTTTCCCGAGGAAGACCAGCCGAGCCTCGCTGTGATCGAGGATCGCCCGCACTGATTCAGCGGTCAGCGTCGGATAGACGGGCACGGAGACGTGGCCGGCCATCCAGATCGCGAGGTCGGCCATGAACCACCAGGCGCAGTTCTTCGAGAGGATCGCGATGCGCGAACCGGGCGGATATCCGCGAGCCTGCAGGTAGGCGGCCATGCGGCGCGCGTCGTCGAGCGCCTGCTTCCACGTGATCTCGCGGATGACACCGCCGCCCATCGGCTGCGTGAGCCAGATGCGATCGGCGAAGCTCCGTTCGTGCTCGTAGACGAACTGCAGGAGAGTCTTCACTTCAGACGGGAGACGGGAGACGGGAGATGGGAGATGGGAGATGGGAGATGGGAGTAACTGCGAATCGATGGACGCGGTACTCGGAGTCGCGCCCTGTGCCTAGCGCAATCGTGCAACCTGATTCTGCCTTCCGCCACCCGGGCTGTTGTAGGCACGAAGGAGCAAAGGTACGTTAGCCGGGACAGTGTCCTCCCTTCGCGTACGCCTTCCAGATGACTGACGTCGCTGCAGTTCTGCGCGAAGGCCTTGCTGGTCGGTACACCATCGACCGGGAGATCGGTCGCGGCGGCATGGCGACGGTGTACCTCGCGCGCGATCCGCGCCACGACCGGAACGTCGCCGTGAAGGTCCTCGAACCAGATCTTGGCGCTGTGCTGGGCGCCGAAAGATTTCTGGCCGAGATCAAGGTGACGGCGAACCTGCAGCACCCCAACCTGCTGCCGCTGTTCGATTCGGGCGCGGTGAACGGACTGCTGTACTACGTGATGCCGTTCATTGAAGGCGAGTCGTTGCGGCGGCGGTTGGATCGCGAGAAACAGTTGCCGGTGACCGAGGCCGTGCAGATCGCGGTTGGGGTGGCCAAGGCGCTGGCCTATGCGCACGCGCAAGGCGTGATCCATCGAGACCTGAAGCCCGAGAACATCCTGCTCCAGTCCGGCCAGCCCCTCGTGGCCGACTTCGGCATCGCGCTGGCGGTATCGAATGCGGGCGGCACGCGGATCACCCAGACGGGACTCTCGTTAGGCACGCCGCAGTACATGAGCCCCGAGCAGGCGACCGGCGACCGCACGATCGATGCCCGCTCGGACATCTACGCGCTCGGTGCCGTGCTGTATGAGATGCTGACGGGCGAGCCGCCGCATACCGGACCCACGGTGCAGGCGGTGATTGCCAAGGTCCTGACGGACCGGCCGCGGTCGGTGCGCCTGACCCGCCCCGGGGTTCCAGTGCACGTCGAGGCCGCGATCGAACGCGCGTTGGAGAAGATCCCGGCCGACCGGTTTGCCACTGCCGATCGATTCGCGGAGGCGTTGGAGGGGAGAGGAGAGACGTCCACGCGGAAGGCTGATGGGCAGGCAACCGGTGCGTTCCCTCCTGCGTCGAGAATGCGGATGGTGCTGACGGTGCTGCCCTGGCTGATGTTCGCGACGGTGTCAGGTGTCCTCCTGACGCGGAATGGCGGTGGGTCCACCGAACCGCTGGTCACGCGCACCACTATTCCGTTCGATGGGCTCGGCGCTGGGGACGGATTGCGACTCACTCCAGACGGCCGGCATGTGGTGTTTACGGCGCTCTCGCGTGGGCAGCGTCAACTATTCGTGCGGGCGCTCGACGACCTCACACCGCGCCCGTTGGCCGGTACGGTGGATGCCTCCTTTCCATTCATCTCGCCAGACAGCCGCTCGATTGGATTCTTCATCGGCGACCGGATCAAGCGTATCCCGCTCGCTGGGGGGGTCGTTGAGGACCTTGGTCCGATAGACCCCTCATGGTTTCGCGCTGGCACGTGGACGGTGAACGACGAGATCATCGTCACCGCAGGCGGAGGACTGCTACGACTACCCGCGACGGGAGGGCACCTCCAACCCGTCGTAAGCGATTCGGGGAATCCCGTGAGGGGAGCCTGGCCGATGGCCGCGCCTGACGGCGAGCACGTGTTCCTGATGATGGGAGGACCCGAAGGTCCAGAAGACGACCTTCTAGGTATGGTCTCGCTGCGCACCGGACGGGTCCAGAAGACCACGATCCCGATACGGGAAGTTGCGGGTGTGCTCCTCGACCATGTGCTCTTTCGACGAGAAGACGGAGCGCTGATGGCGGTTCGGTTCGACGCCGGGCGAATTGTTGGTGAGCCGATTCAGGTCCTCGAGGCGGCCGAGTGGTTCTCGGTGAGCGAGAGCGGCAGCGTTGTCTACTATGCGGACAGCGGAATCCGAAACCTGCTGCTGCGCGCCGGCGACTCGACACGAACGCTTTGGGCGCCACCGTGGCGATCGCACAGTCCACGTCTGGCGCCTGATGGTCGGTCCGTGGCGATGGGCCGCGCGGGAGAGGTATGGGTCTACGATCTCGCGACAGCGACGCCATCTCGATTGGCTGAAGTTGGGCAGGCACCCGAATGGTCGGCCGACGGACGGCGAGTGCTGTATACGTATCAGCCATTGCCCGGCATGAAGCCAACGCGCGAAATACGCTGGCGGGTGCGCGATGGCAGCGAACCGGAAGCAACGCTGTTCCAGACAGACACCCTCGCGATCGCCTCGGCGGTTCAGGCGCCCGATGGCCGGACGCTCTACTTCTCAACGGTGCGTAACTCGAGCGGGATATGGCGCGTTGGGCCTGGAGATAGCGCGCCGGTGCGCATTCTCCAGGAGGGATCGCAGCCCCGCGTTTCGCCGGATGGCAAATGGCTCGCCTACACGTCGTCGGAGTCGGGCGAATCTCAGGTATACATCCGGCCGATTTCAGGAACCGCGGCCCGGCTCGTCGTCTCGGAAGCGGGCGGCTCGCAGCCAGTGTGGGGTCGCAACGGAGTTGCGCTGTACTACCAGGGACGCAACGGGTACATGCGGGCGGTGATCGAGACGATGCCGGCACTACGCGTCTCGCGGCGCGACCTCGTCCTTCCCGGCGGTGTCTTTGGCCCGACGGCACCGCAATACGACGTCGCTACCGACGGTCAGCGGCTGCTGGTCCTGGAAGCTCGCGAAGGCGCCGCACGAATCGTGCTCGTCTCGAATTTCATAGAGGAACTGCGCGCGCGACTCGCTGCTGTCTCACCCGGCGGGCGCTGATTCGCCTTCCTGGATCTTGCGCAGCTGCGAAAACAGCCTGATCGACAGCACGAGCAAGATCGGCGCGGTCGCGACACCCGGCGCATAGCCTCCCTGCCGCAGCGCCCACAGCGAATGACCGACGCCGTTGATCAACTCGATCGCCGCCCATCCCGTGGCGATTGCGGTCGAGGATCGCCAGCGCCGTAGTACTGGCCACAGGTAGCACCAGACGCCGAACGTGACAAGCGCAACGTTGATCACGAGAAACCCGAGCTCGCGGTCCTGCGAGACAAGCTCCGACAAGAACGCTGCGGGCGGAAACGACTCCCAGAGCCGACCGACGTACTCCTCGATTGAGTGCGCGGCCTGTGCGAGGATCAGCAGGCCGAAAGCCAGTTGGACACTCTTCATCAGCTGAATCTCGCGATCCGCGATGATTGCGTCACGAGCACAATGCCTCCTAGCCCAGCGCGCGGTGTCAGCGGTAAGATGGAGCCACTACACGTCGTGAGCCGACTCGCTTACGGAGTTCCCATGAACGCCTTCGCCATCATCCTGCTTGGCAGCCTCGCCACCCCGGGCCCCATGACAGCCCAGGGCACGACCGCGGACGCCTACGACGGCTGCGCGTTGATCAGTGTCGCGGATGTCGAAGCCATCATCGGCGAACCGTTGCGTGGACGACCCCGCGTAGTCCGCCGTACGATCATGACTCTCGAGAACTACGGCTGCAGCTACAGGAGTCAGAACTTCAACGTTGAAGTGCGGCTGGAAACGGGTCGCGACCGTGATGGCCTCGAGATGTATCTGAAGGCGCTGGGCGCTACCGTGAAGCAGACAACGGCGAGCACTCTAAGGCCCGTTACCGGCATCGGCGAACGAGCCTGGTGGGGTCCGGTCAACGCGACCAACGGAATGTTCCACGTCGTCAGGGGGACTGACGTGGTCTGGGTGCAGTTCTACGGCCAAGGACCAGGCGCTGGATCGCTCGAAAAAACGCGCGCCATCGCCGAGAAGGTGTACGCCCAGTACCAGCGCGTTCGGAAGAAGTGACGCGCTTGGTACGCGGCTTCGACTACCGACCCCTCATCGCTACCGCCGGATCCACCTTTGCGGCGCGCCGAGCTGGAACCCAGCAGGCCGCCACGCCGATCGCCGCCATCGCCAGCGCCACACCGAGCAACGTCACCGGATCGTTAGGCGTCACGCCGAAGAGCAGGCCCCGGATCAGCCGTGTGGCGAGCAGGGAGCCGATCACACCCAGCACCAGACCGATCAGGAGCAACACGCCGCCCTCCCGGAGCACCATGCGCTGGACCTTACCGCTGTCCGCGCCAAGGCTCATCCGGATGCCGATTTCGTTCGTCCGCGCGCTGACCGAGAACGCCAGCACGCCGGCAATGCCGACTGCGGCAATGAGCACCGCTAGTCCGCCGAACGACGACACCAGTGCCGCGTTGAGTCGTCGCGGAGCCACGCTCTGATCACGGATCTGCGTCACGGTCAGAATGTTCTCGATCGGATCCGAGGGCGCCACGCTGCGCACAACACGGGTGGTCGCGGGAACCAACCCCACCGCGTTGCGTTCGGCCCGAATCACCAGACCGCCAGTGAAAGCGACTTCCTGCGCAAAGGGCTGGAACATCACCGGACCGACCACTGCGTCGAGTCCGGCGTCCTTGGTGTCGCCTACGATGCCGACAACGGTGCGCCAGTCACCGCTCACAGGAATGAAACGCAGAACGTCGCCGGTCCACGCCACGCGCTGATTGATCGGATCGGTCTCGCCAAAGAGCCTCTTCGCGAGAGTCTCGTTGAGAATGACCACCCGGGCCCCGCTGTCACGATCGGTACTAGTGAACTCGCGACCCTTCTTGAGTGGAATACCGGCCGCGCGGAAATACTCCGGGTTCGCGGTCCGATACTCGGCGCGCGGCATCGGTTCGCCGGTCGCGAGCGGACGGTTCTCCGCCTTCACTTCGAGTTGGAAGCCTGCTGCGCGCAACGGCATCGTCGAACCCAGGCCAACTTCGGTGACTCCGGGAAGCGCGCCGATCTCCAGCCTCATTCGGTCATAGAGGGCCTTCGTCTCTGCATTAGCGCGTGGCCCGGCCGACAACGGCACTTCCATCGTCAGTACTTCCGGCGCGTTGAGTCCAGCGTCCACACCGGACAGCTCCAGCATCGTGCGCGTGAGAAGGCCGGCGCAGGTCAGCAGCACGACTGAGACAGCAACCTGGGCGACCACCAGCCCGCGCTGCAATCGCTGCCGGCGCAGGCTCCCGGTCATCCGGTTCACGCCAGCCGAGATCCAGGCGCCGAGTTGACCTTCCTTCGCTACGCGCGGCGCGTACGCGAGGAGGATGGCCACTGCAATGGTGACGGCAACAGTGAAGCCGAGCACCATTCCGTCGAGCGAGATCTCATTCGATCTCGGCGAGTACCGCGCGGCCAGCGAGACCAGCAGACCGAGTCCGAGCCGCGCCAGCACCAGGCCGAAGGCCGCACCGGAGAATGCCAGCACCAGGTTCTCGACCAGCAGCAGCCGACGGAGACGCGCGACACCGGAGCCTAACGCGGCCCGGATCATGAGTTCATGCTCACGCCGCACGGCGCGCATCAAGCTCAGGTTCGCGACATTCGCCGCGGAAATGATCAACACGAATGCCGCGGCGCCCATGAGCAGGTACAGCGTCAGTTTCGCGCGCTCGCCAAGGACTTCCCGGAAGGGAATCAGCGACACTTTGTACCCGGAACCGGGATCGTATGAATCCTTGAATTCGGACTGCACTCGCTGACGGATCGTCGCGACCTCGGAGCGCGCCTGCGCAACCGTCGCTGCCGGCGCGAGCCGCGCGATCATCTCGGTCATCCGGTGCGTGCGACCATGCACCATCATCGCGCTGGTGTGGTGCTCGCTGATCACCATGTTCATGATCGCGTCCATGCGATTTGGGAACGTCGGGGCCGACTGCACCACGCCCACGATTTCCACGTTGCGGCCGTCAACCCGCACTTGCTTGCCGATGATCGCCGAATCCCCGCCGAACCGGCTCATCCAGTAGTCGCGGGTCAGTACCATCATGGGCGGCACTCCGGTGCCGTCATCACCGTCGTTGAGCGTGCGGCCCAGGATCGGCCCCAGTCCCATGATCTGGAAGTAGTTCCCCGTCACCAGGCCGACGTTGATCCGCACGGCGTCGTCGGTGCCCTGAAGCGTGTACGCCATCTGCGAGTACTCGGCGATGCCGTTCAGCGTCTTTGAGCTGTTACGGAAATCCAGGATCTCGGGGACCGAGAAGAGGATGTTCTCTCCGCCGGGGCCGGTGATCGATTGTCGCAGGTACACCAGCCGATCGCCTTCGCGGTGGGGCAACGGCCGCAGCAGAACGCCGCGGACGACGCTGAAGATTGCGGTGTTCGCGCCGATCCCGAGTCCGAGTGTCAGGATGACCGCGAGCGCGAAGCCCGGGGTCCGGGAGAGCGAGCGAATGGCGTAGCGTAGATCGTTGAGCATCGGGTCAGGCTCCATCGGGTTGAAAAACGGGCACCACAACTTTAGGCGGTTTTCGGTCCGGCCATCAGGGATTCATAAAACCCAGACATGAGGCTAGAGGAAGGCTCGAGACTTATGAGCCATCGGACGCGAAACCCTTTGGCGGAGCGGCCTGTCACAGGCTCGCCCCCGCCCCGGAGTACCTGTGTCCGACTTCCGCGACTCGTTCCGCGCACTTCGCGCCACGCCGCTTGTCTCCACGGTTGCCATATTGTCGCTCGCACTTGGGATTGGCGCCAACGTGGCCATGTTCTCCCTTGTCGATGCCCTCGTGCTCCGTGGGCTTCCGGTGAAGCACGCCGACCGCCTCACGATGCTGTTCGATGACGTGAGCAAGGCCAGCTTCTGGAGTCACCCGATCTGGGAAAGTATCAAGCGCCGACCGCACTTGTCCGACGGAGCCTTCGCCTTCAGCGGATTCCGTTTCAACCTCGCGGATGCCGGCGAGATCGATCCTGCGGACGGCCTGTTTGCGAGCGGACGCATGTTCGAGGTCATGGGAGTGGACGCGGCGATGGGGCGCACGTTCACCGAGGCGGACGATGTGCCAGGTGGTGGGCCGGATGGTGCGATCGCTGTGATCAGCCACCGGTTCTGGCAGCGCCGTTTCGGAGGGGCGAGCGACGTTATCGGCCGCCGCATCAGTCTGGACCGCGCCGCCTTCACCATCGTCGGCGTAACCGGCCCACAGTTCTTCGGACCCGAGGTCGGCCGCTCGTTTGATGTTGCGGTGCCGCTCAACAGCGAATCCGTGATCCGGCAGGGGCGAACCAACCTGGGATCGCACAGCAGCTGGCTGCAGATGATGTTCAGGCTGGCGCCTGGACAGACCGCGGAGCAGGCTACCGCGGTCTGGCGTCTCGCGCAGCCCCAGATTGCGGCCGAGACGCGTCCCACCGGCCGTCGCCCCGACGAACTCGCGAGGTACCTGGCGAATCCGCTGACTATCCGGGCGGGAGCGACGGTGCAGGGCGTCCGGGATCAATACGAGAAGCCGCTGTTCGCGTTGATGGGCATCGTCGGTCTCACGCTGTTTATCGCGTGCGGCAACATCGCCAACCTGCTGTTGGCCCGGGCCACGGCGCGCCGTCATGAATTCAGCGTCCGGTCGGCGCTCGGCGCCTCCGCAGGACGCCTTGCCCGCCAGCTGCTTGCCGAGAGCGTGCTGTTGTCGGCAATTGGCGCGGCGTTAGGCGTTGTGGTGGCGCTGGCGGGAAGCAGGTTCCTCGTGACCCAGTTGTCGATGACGACGAACCGCGTCTTCAATCGGGTATTCATCGATGTTGGCATCGACTGGCGCATGCTCGCATTCACGGCCGCGGTCGGGATTGCGACCGCGCTGCTGTTCGGGATAGCGCCGGCGCTGCGGTCGGCGCGCGTCGCGCCCATTGATGCGATGAAGGAGCAGGGACGCGGCACGTCCTCATCGCGCGGTGGATTCGCGGGGTCGCTCGTGATGATCCAGGTGGCGATGTCGCTGATCCTGCTTATTGGTGCGGGGCTCTTCGTTCGCACCTTTGCCGCGCTCTCGAATCGCGACCTCGGCCTTGATCGCGATGGAATCCTCGTGGTCGACATCAATTCAGAACGAGCGGGTACGGATTCCGCGGCCAGGATCGCGATGTACGAGCGATTGGTGCAATCGGCTCGCGCGATGCCGGAAGTCTCAGTCGCTGGTCTTTCATCGATCACGCCAGTCAGCGGATCGAACTCGACCCGCCGCATGCTCCGTGTCGGCAGGCCTCCGCTCTCGGAAGCCGATCGACGCGTCTGGGTGAACGTGATCAGTCCTGGATGGTTTGCGACCATGGGGACCCGATTTGTCGCCGGCCGCGATTTCGATGATCGCGACCGCATCGGGGCCGCGCGCGCAGTGATCGTGAACGAGACATACGTTCGCAAGCACTTCGGGTCCGAGAATCCGGTCGGCCAACTGATCGTCGAGGAGCCGGCGTCGTTCGCGGATCCCACGCCGCTCGAGATCGTCGGAGTTATCGAAGACGCGGTGTACCGTTCAGTGCGTGAACCCGTGCCGCCGACCATGTACTGGCCGGTTGGCCAGCAGGCGCGCCCACCGGTCATGATTTCACTCATGGTCCGCGGCCGTACCTCGGCCTTGGCTTCGTTGTCCCGCCAGGTCAGCGCCGCCGTTTCGGCCGTGAACTCCAACATCACGACCAGCGTCCGGCCCTTCTCGGACATCGTCGATGCCGCGCTGTCGCGCGAGCGACTGGTGGCGAAGCTCTCCGGATTCTTCGGCGTGCTCGCACTCATCCTCGCCGCGCTGGGCCTGTACGGCGTGACGTCCTACTCGGTCAACCGCCGGCACACGGAACTGGGAATCCGCATGGCGCTGGGTACCACTCCCGCAGCCATTGTACGAATGGTGCTCGCGCGAGTAGGCGTTCTCGTTGGCGGCGGGTTGATGATCGGCGCGCTCGTCAGCTGGTGGGCGACACAGTTCACGGGTGCGCTCCTCTACGATCTCGCCCCGCGAGACGTGCCGACCATGGTCGGCGCGATAGTGCTCCTGGCAGCAGTCGCCGGCCTTTCTGCCTGGCTTCCGGCCCGGCGCGCGGCGCGGATCGATCCGGCCAGCGTGTTGCGCGATGCTTGAACACAAACATCGCAAGGCCCAAACATCGCAGGGCCCAAACCTCGCACGGCCCGAACATCGCAGGGCCCGAACATCGCAGGGCCCAAACGTCGCAGGGCCCGAACATCGCAGGGCCCGAACATCGCAGGGCCCAAACGTCGCAGGGCCCGAACATCGCAGGGCCCGAACATCGCAGGGCCCGAACATCGCAGGGCCCGAACATCGCAGGGCCCGAACATCGCAGGGCCCGAACATCGCAGG